>CAYOFC010000028.1:0-13912 GCA_964403265.1 uncultured Tissierella sp.
AATTTTGCCATCTTGGAGTTTTGAAAATACCATGATTTTTCTTTCTCCAGCAAAGTTAGTATCAATTAAATCTAAATCCTTATTTTTTATTTCATCAACAATATAACTATATTCACCATTATTAATAGTATTTAAATTACTACTACTGTCTAAAGTAGGATGAATCAAATAATCAAAATCCCCACTCAACAGAAATGCATATCCAGTATCATACACTTGCACCTCTTCAATTGTCTCCTGCATCGCCTCTACCATAAAATCTGCACCTACTACACCAATTGCTACATTATCAATAATTATAGGAATTGAATAGGTCATTACATTTTGATTAGCATTATTAACATAAAAATTACTCCAATTACCTTTTCCAGCAATTATTGCATCATAGTAAAATGAAGCTGATGGATCATCCTGAGTTTTTCCGGCTAAGTTAGTTGGAATAGAATGCATTAACTTTCCTGTTTCATCTACTGCTGCCCATACTCCCTCTGTTCTACCTGTATACTTCGAATCAAATGCTACAAATAAGCCGGCGCTATTACTTGTTTCTCTAGTAATATTTTGAATAATAGGAACTAAAAAAGTATCCGTATAATCGTCGATATATTCTTTATCGGATAATTTCTCCACATCAATAGTTGCGACTACCATCTGGTATATATTAGACATAATAGTTTCATAACTCAATAAATCTTCATTAACCTTCTTCGCATATATCTCCCCCACTCCAAGGAGTTTTTCCTTAGCCTCCCCTTCAATTACATCTTTACTTTTAACCATACTTGTAATTCCTACTACTAGGGACATACCTAAAGAACAAATTAAGACTATTAGTACTATTCTTGTACCGATTTTTTTCATCGTATCTTCCTTTCTCAAATATCATTATGTACTATAAATTGCTGCTTCATTAATAATTATCTTATAAGTAAAATTTGATATAAATCAACAACTTTCTAGTTCCATTATTATAAATATAACTTTATCAACTATTATTCTCTTGCGAATATGGCAGTCGCTTTTTTTAATATTTCACTGTTTCTCCTTCTGTGTTAGTAATAGAGGATGCATCCCTTACCAAATTTGATATTGAAGATCTTGCCACGCCATATTCACACTCTAACATGGGATATTAGTACAAGTCAACAATTTGTTTCTTAAATTCTGATATATATTTCTTTTGATTTTTTGCCATGTTAAACAGTCTATAATTATTAATATATAGACTGTTCAACTTTTCGTGTCCATAGTTATTGGACCTATATCTATAACACTATGGGAATTTTTAGCGTACATTCCCGATAATTCTCTCATAACTTTTACCTTTTCTCTTAAAATTTAATTTTATTATGTATTATATAATAGTTTAAAATATAAGTAAAAGTTTAGTTAAAATATAAATTAAACCCAAGTGTCACTGTTACTTGTTCTAAAAATCATCATCCACTGTTTCATTTGCCTACTTCCTTCAGATTCCACTTAACAGGGCTTCCATCACTTCACCAACAAATCCAGAGGATCTTCCTACTGCTAAACCATCTGCATCAGTTTTCCCACTGATTCCGAAGTCTTGTACTGAAACTGCATCTTGCTTACCAGTTGCCATACCTAAAAGCATACAGCAAGCCTCTTAACTATAACTCCCCTACTTCTTAAAAGATCTTTTTTCCATTGTTTTGCATCAGAAGACATGTGCACAATCACTTTAAATCCTAATTTTGCACTTATAATCCCGATACTCATACCAAGATTTCCTGTAGATCCTACCTGAACGGTATACTGACTAAAGTTTGCAAGAATAACCACAAGACCACCAATCACATAAAAACTAGCCATTATAGGTAAATACTCCAAATCAACAAAACACATCAAAACAATGGCTGTCACTAGGTACATTGATGTTGGGCGCTATCTATCTAACAGATCGTATTTCTAAGAAGGTCATGATACCTCTTTCACTAATTGGAACCGCTTTACTTGGCCTTGGGTTATCTACTTTTCCAAGCTATGGGATCTTCCTAATTATTTACAGTCTGCTAGCAGTCTGTGCAGACATGTTGTTTTGGCCAACTATGCTAAAGACTATACGACTACTTGGCGATGAAGAATCACAAGGCCGTATGTTTGGTGTTTTAGAGGCTGGTAGGGGTCTAGTAGATACTATAACTGCCTTTTCTGCATTAGCTATCTTTGCAGCATTTGGTAGTAATGCTGCTGGATTAAAAGCTGCTATTTTATTTTATTCTGCTGTTCCACTGGCTATTGGAATTGTTTCATATTTCTTACTTGAACCTGATAAAATATCTGATGTAAATGCAAAAGGTGAGAAGGTTGGTAAAAACAAAGTTGCCCTGGACGGAATGTTTACTGCTCTTAAAAATAAAAAGATTTGGATGGTATCTTTCAATGTATTTGCAGTTTACAGTGTTTACTGTGGCCTTACCTACTTTATTCCTTTCTTAAAGGAAATTTATGCTCTACCTACTGTGCTTGTTGGTGCATACGGAATTATCAACCAATATGGTCTAAAAATGTTAGGCGGACCTATCGGTGGTCTAATCACTGATAAGATATTGAAATCGGCTACAAGATTTTTACAATTAGTTTTTGCTATAACTGGTATTGCACTTGTTGCATTCACATTCCTTCCTCATGGCAATATGAATGTCTATATTGGAATGATTATGACCTTGAGCATAGGCGCTTGTGTATTTAGTATGCGTGCCATCTTCTTTGCACCTATGGCTGAAGTTAAGGTACCTACTGAGATTACTGGATCAGCTATGTCACTTGGAGCTTTCGTTGGATATCTTCCTGGTGCATTTATGTATTCAATATACGGTAGTATCTTGGATAATAATCCAGGCATTGCAGGTTATAAGACCGTGTTTTTAATTATGGCTGGCTTTGCAGCTTTCGGATTTTTACTAAGTAGTTATATTTTAGGAATTATTAAAAGGGAAGCAAACTAGACTTATTATATGAAATATAAATTGATTTACAAAGAAGCATAAATTTACCTATTAGGTAAATTTATGCTTCTTTGTTTGTTATTAAAATATATTATCTATCTTATTATCCTTCCACCATGGATGACTTTTCCGTCTTCAATTTTAAGTTCCCAAAATATTGGAAATCTTTCACTTATCTCTACCTTAATTATTTCTGGTGCAGCGAAGCAAATCAGTTGAAAGTTTAGTTTATCTGCTATTTCAAATATAGGATCCAATACATGTTTAGCCGAGGCCACTCCAAATGGATTGTCTAATATTAGTACCGTGGAAGGATTTTCATTGCCGATATATTTCTTTTTAAAGCTCATAATCATCATTATTACAAATGTATTTACAGACAGTGTCTGTCCACCAGAGCCTTCTGGTAGATCTCCTTCTCCCTTATTTATGGCTTCCCATGTTGTATAGTATTCATCCCTTGCTCTGGCATATCTAAATTCATTTTTCTCAGACATTTTATAGACCAACAATATTGGATATCTGCCCTGAAGTGCTTTTGAGAATATAACCTTGTCTCCCATTAGATCTTTTAATTCTTTTTCCTCAATGTTTGATATATCTAAATCCTTTTCTAGTAATTTTGAAATAGATTGAATAAAATACTCGTCTAGTAAGTGGATGATTTCAGACTCATCTTTAGGTAGTCTCTCTATACCCTTTAGTTTTACCAAGGGAAAGGCATATCCTTGTTCATTTGTATAATTCATACTAGATATCATACTTTTTAAGGCCTCTATCATTCTAATCACATGAATAGATGCTCTATTTGTCCATTGTTTCATCGCTTCCTCGGCCTTAGTCTTATCCTTAGATAATCTAAGTAGTTCGTTTTGAAAATGATTTTCCATGCTTTTAAAGGCGATTAGATTACTCTTGAAATTAGTGATTTTGGCTTCCTTTACCGTTGATATTATCTTTTCCTTTAACTTGTTTTCTTCAAGTTTATTATCTGTTTCTTTTATAAATCTAGATATCAATTGCTGGCCTTCATCTGTAGTCCTGTCGATCTGAGATATGTTACTTTCACATTTACTTAACCATTCATCTACTATTATGTCTGGAGTTTCTTCTAGTCTATCCTTTAATAGTTTGTTCATCTTTCCTTTGCTTAGTTCTAGTGCATATCCTGTTTTTATTTTTCTTAAATTAACTTCTAGCTTCATTTTTCTTACATTGTTTTTCTCTAGTATCTCCTGACATACACTTAGGTAATCTTGGTTGGATTTTATATCTCTTTCTACTATATCAAGCTCACTTTTTATATTATCTATATCCAAAACAATAGGCACTTTCTTATGTTTAGTAAATATCTCAGACTCCTTATCTAATATTTGCCCCCTCATAACATCAAGGCCACCGATGATTTTATTTTGCGATAATTGTATATGATTTCTTTCTAATTCTAGATTTTCTATCTCCCTTGATAACTTATCTGTTCTGATATTTATTTCATCTAGGGATAAGCCTAAATAATCAAAACTAGCCCAATCCTTGCTCAATCTTTCTAACTCCTTGGTAACTCTAGATAATTCATTATTAAGATGTTCTAGGTCATTGTCCAATATACCAAGTCTACTATTTTGTGCTGTAATATTCTCTTCTATTACTTTTCTTTCATTTACTAAGGAGCTTAGTCTATCTGCTGACGCAATAAAATTTGGAATCCTATGATTTGAATAAGTGTCATCCCTTTTGTAATTATAAATTGCCTCTTTATATACTACCTGTAGATCTTTTATTAGCCCGTTGACTTCTATCTTCCATTCCCCATAGGATTCTCTAATTTTATCCTGCTCATATTGGATATCATCATTATCTTTATCTAGGTTTTTAATATCAGTTTTTAAATCTTCTATTTGTTTTTCTACATTTATTATTAGATTTTTTTCAAATTGAATTTCTTGTGATTTTTCTATATATTCTTCAATTTGCTTAAGTGAAGTATTTATTTTTTCTAATCGATTATTTTCTTGTATTAGCCTAGCTTCTGCATTATCTATTTTTTTATTTATAGTTAAGGTCTTCTCATCCTTGATTCTAATTTGATTTAGTAATTCGGTTAATTGTACTTCTTCATCCTTTAGCTTTTTATTTAATATAAGTACAGTATCCTTTGTATTGATTATTCCTATTTCCTTTATTATTTGGTCAATATTATCTAAATCCTTAACTATATTAGCCTCAGTTTGTGATAGTTTTTCTATTTCTTCTTCCATTTCAGATTTCCATACCAGATAAGCATCTTCATTTACTAAATCAAATGCTTTACTATGAATTATCCTAAATTGTTTAAAACTCTGTTCTTTCATTTCACTACGAATATATATTGGAACCATATTATTTATAAATAGATCCTTGCTAATATTTTTACTAATTGTTTCCCAGTCTTTGTTACTTGCTATAAGCAAAGAATAAAGAAAGCCTGGATTTTCATCCAATAGTCTCAACCTATCTTTTTCATCTATCCTTTTTAAATACTCTGCACCTGTTTGTACATTTATATCTAATCTTTTAATCTCATCTTTTATCTCTAAAATATCTTTATTTGGAATAAAGTAATCTTCTTTATTTAAGGATTTTTCTATATTTCTTTCCCATATAGCCCTTTGAATGGATTCTAATTTAGCCTTTTTATCTTTTTTCATATACTCAAGTCTATCGAGTTTTGTATTGAACCAATTATGGCTTAATAGACTCCCCTCTTTATTTTCTAGTAACTGCTTTGCTATCTTTCTTGAAAGTTCAAGTTCGTATTCTTCTTGCTCCTCTATCTTATCAAGGGATAACTTTATAGTTTCCCTTTGATTTACTATTTTATAGTTTAACTCTATTAACTGATCATTTAATTCAGATTTTCTTTCCTTAGAGACCTGTATTTCATTATTCAATAAGTCGATTTTTCCCTTGGCTTCTTCTTGGGATTTAATTAGATCATCAAGTATTCTATCAGGAAAAAGTAGGCTTAGGGGATCGTATGTTTCTTCCAAAATAGTTTTTTGTTTGGTAAAATCTTCTTCCTTTAGTGTGAATATATTGACTTGCCTTTGAAGTGCTTCAATTTTATCCTGGTATTTTTCTTTTTCTGTCTTGTTATTTTCTTTTAAATGGTTTGTATAATTGATATAGGCAGTGAATTGGTTTTCTATATCTATCCATGCTTTCTTGGTCTTGTCCCATTCTAATTCTAATTTATAATCCAAGTCTTCAGCTTTCTCCCTAATATCCCCAATATCTAATATCTTTATAATCTCTTCTTTTTCCTTGGTTTTACTTAGAATATTATTTTCAACAACTTTTCTATCATATGAAAGCTTATTCACTTCATGTAGCAGCTTTTCTTCCTTTAACTCTGTAATTTGATTAAGTTTTCCCTTACACTCATCCTCTAGACCTTCTATTTCCTTTTCTTTAGCTTCTATGTCCTTTTTTTGTTGATTGTAAATAAGATTATCTTTTTTGTAGAGTAACTTATCTCTTTTTATTCTCGATTTTTTTAATTCATTATCCCATTTTTCAATTTCATCATTAATTGAACTGTCACCATCTTTTAGAATAAAATAAATGTCATTTCCCTCATCGATTAGTCTTTCCTTAATGTCAATATACCTAGACCCAATATCTGCATTTTCAATTAGGGGTTTTATTTCCACTAGGAGTTCTTTGTAGTCCCCTTCCCGCTTTATCAGTACTGGTAAATCCTTAGTTATGGAAAGATTGCTTTTAAACATTTCTATCAGATTGTCCCCATCACTATAAGTATAATTTTTAATATTCTCACTGATGGCTGGTATTAGTATCTTATCAAAAATAGACTTATTATCGCTAGCTCCTATAAAGTAGCCCCCAGAGCCACCTTCCGATTTATTGATATCCTTCAAATTAATCCATTCACTTCTATATATTCCTCTGCTTTCTAAATACCTATAATAGTCACTATCCCCCCGTCTAGCACTAGATTTACTATATTTTATAAAGTACTTTCTATTGCTATTTATAAAATCATCTAAGACATCTATATCTACTGCTTCTTTGGTATTATTATCATATAAGGGAAGGTTGTCTATTGTGAAGTATCCACTATTCTCATACTCATGGGTATAAAGAAAATATGACAGTCCCGTTTTTTCTTCTTCTTCGCCACTAGTATTCCTAACTATGGATTTTACAACTATACCTGTTATAAGCTTTTTCTCTGGAATAGTGTCTAATATCCATTCTAAGACCACATGAAATGTAAATGGGTGGAGATTATTTCTTTTATCATAAAACATAGATATTACCTTATTTCCATTATTTTTACCCCATCTGGTTTCTGGCAGTAAAAGCTGAAATATAAGCTGCATCATGACACCTTTTCCCCCACCATTACACAAGGTAAACAGGCTATGGTCCGCTTTATCATTATTAGTCAAATCAAATATGGAGTTTTCGTGTTCTTTATTAAGACCATCATATTTACATCCCGTTAGTCTAATCTTAGATAGCTTCGGCATCCTTTTTCCCCTCTCTAGTTTCATTGATAATTTCCATTATTTCATTATATCTATCCCCACCGTGATAAAGATGTACCAATCGCTCATAAAGCTCTTCCTTAGGTATTATTCTATTTTCATTGGAAAGATTTATTATTAATCCCTCCTGCTCTAGTGGCTTAAGTGCTTCATTTATAAAACCTAATCTGGTTTGAGGGGATAAACTAAAGCCTATACCGTCCTTTCCCTCTTTAGAATGTGACATCTCTATTGTCCAAAGATTATGTATATCCTCTATTGCAATGGCAAAATCCTTAGAAAAACTTTCTTCTTCCTGACTTCTCTTTTTCCAAGAATCAAGAGTATTGCTTATAATCTCCTCTAATTTATAATAGGATATTCCAGCATCTTCAATTCTAAAAGAAAAATTATTCTCCTTATCAATTTCCGCCAAATAAATACATATAATAATGTTGGCAAGATAAAAATGTTTCTTTCTATGAAGTCTATTGTATCTTTCTTTCATGTGAGTATATGTAGTAGCAAACATGGAATCTTCACCTTTTGCTACTAGATGAAGGTTTTGCCTTGTTCCAAAAACTCTAAGTCCACCTTGTTCCGCCATGCTTTTTACAATTTCACTTATTTCGTTATTTTCATAAAATTGACTAGCTATTATATCACTAGCAGGTAGTACTCTGTTAGCTAATAGGTAAAAAAATAGCTCGCTGGCTTTCCTAATGTCTTCATTTGTATAACTCATGACCTCACTCCTCAATATATATGGTATATGGGGAAATAAAAAGTTCATTCCAATTAAACCTTTCTTCTGTATCTTCTATTCTTGACAGTATTTTTTTATTTTGTAGTGATTTAAAACTAGGATTTCTCTCATATAATAATTTAAATAGTTTAAGCCTTTCATCTTCTCCCGTAAATTCAAAATCCAATATAGTATCGGATATTACAAACATCATGAATAAATCAATATTTTCTTTTTGGCTTAACCATATTGACCTTTCCTCATCAGTTTTCTTATTTAGCTCTAGTATGGAAAATTCTCCATTCTCTAAGAGAGCAAGAAATACTTCTGAGTAAAGGTCCACCAATAAGTCCCAGTCCGTATCTCTAAACTCCCACGTGTCCTCATCATCATTATAGTCATTTTTTCTTTGATTTCTTTTTGTTTTAACTATTTGCTCAGACCAGGCCCATTCAAGGGGATAAATAAACTCTCTATTTGGAGAGAACAAAGGCGAGATGATTTTTTCAAAATCCTCCATATTACTTAGTCCATTTTTAACTATATGGTTCTGCCAAATGTCTTTTTTAAAGCTTTGATTTGAAACATTCCAAAAACTCTCTGGATATTTCACCCTTATTTCTAACTCTAAAGCTAAGTTTTCCATAACGTGCTTTGCTAGATTATCATGCAATACTCTAGCCCTCTCAAGGTCATCAAACATTATTTCGGCTTCTTGCTTCTTTTCTTCTGGAAGGGATTCGTATCTATTGCGCCAGGAAAACATATTTTGAAAAACTTTTTGCTCATCTTCAAACTGTTCTCTTATTTCTTCCTCTGTCTTTTTTCCTCTAATACTTCTATCAAAGAATATATTTTGGGGTTCTCTTATGATATCCTGTCTATACTCTCTTTCCCTATTAATTAGAACCCTAACTCTAGCTATTAAATTATCTATACTATTTCGTGCTTTAGAAAAATTTCCTGTTTTAATTAACTGTAAGGTATAGAACTGTTCTAAATCAAATCCAAATTCCTCCAATATTTCTCGAGTTATAAAAATCATCTCTTGGCTTTCTTCAGTTAGCATATACACTGTAGAACCACCCTGTTCCCAATGGCTATTTTCTCTATCTACCTTAAAGTATCTAAATGTGTATTGATCTTTTGTAGCTGTGTCTTCATTAAATATTCTAGCACTAAAACTATCTTGCTTAGTAGGTTCTCTATACCAAAGGGTACCATCAACAATTCTCTCTACCACTTCCCTAGAGCAAGCTAAGCTCATATCATGAAGTATTTTTTCAGTTATGAATACCATATCGTTTCTTGTTCTATGTGGGTTATCATTTATTTCTCTTTTGAATACGTTTTGAATAAGTAAAAAGCATATTTCATATGCATATTCATTTAAGTCTCCTATATCCATTCCCGTGCCTAATAAACGAATTGGTTGTAATTTTTTCATTCTATTTAAAAAGCCTTTTTCTATAGTCATTGCTTCACCTTCAATAGATATTCATAATTTATAAGTTCCTGTGGAATTCTGAAATTGCTATCCCAAATATGCATGATTTTTTCTAGGATTGTATCATCTAAATAATCATTAATTTCTTCTATAAAATAGTTGAGATAGATATCCTTTTTTTCTTGATTACCTAGCGGGTAGTCCCTAGTACATATTGATATTAAATTTTTATAAGCTTCTTTTTGAAGCTGAATATTTATATTTGGGTACCTTTCCTTTAATCTAGCATATATACCGAACCCCTCAGAATCTATATCTCCAAAATATAAAACCTCTACTTTAGATATATCTGATATTTCCTCAAGAAAAGAAAGGCTTTTTTCTATTTTTTTACCTTCTCCATATATAAGAATATCTGGTTTAAACCCAAATATTTCTCGATTTCCTTCTACAATTCTTTTATAGGCGAAAAAAGTGGAGTTATTCTCTAAAATAATTATATTTTTTATATTTTCTATCCCCTTATTCCAGTAGATAAACATCTCTCCGTACTTCTTTATCTTTAAATCTTCATATGTTACCTTAAGTCTCTTTAAAATCCCGTACTTCCCTTTAGCTGTATCCTTTTTATCCTTAAGAAATTTTTCATCATAAAAAAGTTCTAAAGATCGCTCTTCTATACTTGCCCATTCTCTAATCTCTCTTGATTTCAAAAACCTATGTATATTCCCTATATATTCCCATTCTAGATCAGTTTGATACATTGTCCGATTTTTATAATAAGTAAAATCTAAGGTATCTGAAAGCTGAAGCATCTTGAACTCATCCCATCTAGGTGATTCTTTCCTTGATATAACTTGCCACCTAGTTTTTAGTGGCGGGTTTAATCCATTATAACTAGAGGCCTCTATCTCTTTTATATAATAATTTTTCTTAAACCATATTATTTCATCATAAAGCTTTAGGTAGCCACCGTTAGAATTATAGAGATTATATCCTTTAAAACTACTGATAAGATATTTTTCTAGTGTATCTAAATCAAATCTTTTTTTATTGTTTTTTTCATATTCAGATATAAATTTTTTGATTATTTTTCTCACGCTATCACCCTTATTATTGATATGGTTTACTTGGATTAATTTGAGTATATTATATCATAAAATAATATATATATATAACTTTTAAAAGAGTTAAGCAAGCTTATCATCCTTCATCAACGTATGTAATTCTAACTATATTTTATACTAATTGAGATATTGATCTTATGATTAAATCAGTATCTTGGTTTTCTAATTCATGAATAATGTGCAAATAAGTTTTCTGTGTTGTTGTCATACTTGAGTGCCCCAATCTACGCGCAACACTAGCCATTGAAACCCCAGCAAACAAAAGTATGGAAGCATGAGTATGCCTTAGCCCATGAATTGAAATAATAGGTATCCCCAATTTTTTACAATGTCTAGACAATTTATTATTTACAGTAGAGTTATATATCTTTCCACTTATAAAAATAGGTTTGTTTTCATCCATGTCTTTTACTAATCTAACAAACTGGCTTGTTGTTTGCCAGTCAAGCAGATTTTACAATCATTTTAAATTGTAAACAACAAAACCCTCAAAATATATTAGTATCTTGAAGGGCTTGTTCATTACAATTTATTTTTCCACTATTAATCTTTTCCTATTTTAAAATTTGAATCAATTTCATAATCTCTTCTAATGATTTTAAAGTATCATTAAATTCTATATCTGTTGCGTACTCAAAATCCTTTTGGTAAGCCTCCCAATACTTCTGCATAATATCACTACCTTGAATACTTGAAATTATCTCTTTATAATTTTTTACTATTTCCATTGAGTTTCTATTTTTAGCAGTAGCTTGTACAGCTTTTCTCAAAGAAGTATAATCAATGTTTTTTCCCTGTAGTTCATATAAAACATAAATATCATAAAAATCTCTTGGTCTTGTGTTTTGGTCACCTTTTGTAACACAAAATTCTGCATTACAAGTTGCGCAGATATTCCTTTTTCTTTAGACATATTTTTAATAATACTTTTCAGTTGCATAGCATTTTTCATATTAATACCTCTAAATAAGAGCGAAGCCTTTTTTCTACCCTTAGTATCTTTCCATATTCAGAAAGGAGCGGTATATTTTTATCCTTACTTTTTGCATATTGTTTAAAGGCTTCTGAAATTATTTGAATATCCGTATTACTTATTCCTCTTAAAATGTCACATAAGGTCTTTTCCCTGCTATATGTTCTTACTAGATTGCCTGCAGGAGTTAAAACTGTAATAATACCAAGTTTATAAAATTCTTCTTTTGTCCTTATAGCTTTAACATTTTCATAATTTTTTCGGCATTTGTCATAATACACCCTCTTTAAAAACAAACAATCATACTCACTATGTTAGTATAGGTGAGCATGATTGTTTGTTTTTAAACTTAGCAATAAATATTTATATTTTCAATGGATAAACATCTTCCTTCATCGGAATCAGTATAAATTTCTACTTCATAATTTTTATCCCTTATAAAATCAATGACTTGATTTTCATTTAATTTTGCTGTTATTTTCTCATTTTTGTCTTTTGTGCTATCTTCAAAAATGGAGCTTATAAGTGTAAAATCCTGTTTAGTAAAATCACCTTTTATAGTAACATGCTTTATTCCTTCTATTCCATTATCTCTTGAATTAGGAACCATGTATTGATTCATAAATTCCCTTGCTTTTTCATCTTTCATCTGTTGAAAACCAATTTGAAGAGGAATATTAGCAAAGAACGGAATATAAGAATTTTTCCAAGGCATTTTTCTTGTTAATATATTCATAAACCATTTAAACTCTAACCATTCTGGTTTTGTTACATCAATATTCTTGTCATGTAATATACCATACAAATATTCAATATCTGTTACATCTAACATGATGAAAACTAATCCTCGCTGTCCTTTATTCATTTAGACATTATGCCCATTCAAAATTTTCTATTCCAGCTCCTAATTCAAAATGATACTTTACAATACCAAGATCAACCTTGGTATAAAAACCCATTCCTTGTTTTGCACTTACCTTATTTCCATTTAGTTCAAGGGTGAATTTCTGTTGATTCATAGCAGTTGGTGCAAGTAATGCTGCTTCGACTCCAGCCTTAAACCAATCTGGCATTGTACCATCTACTTTTGATACCGCATCAATAGGCTTTGATTTATGAGCTACGCCTTCATTCTCACCATATCCAAGTGATATCACTAGGGTCAATTTCTCTCCTGCATCAATTGTAAATGCTGTTTTAATCTTACTATAGGTCATAGCGACCCAGCATGAGTTGAGCCCAAGCTGCTGTGCCTTCAATACAATCTTCTGTCCATAATATCCACACAACTCATCTAGGTTATCAACTTTCTTACCGATTAACGCTACATAATTTGTTACTCCAGAAAACTTACCATAATGAGCCATAAAGCTATCAAACGCCTTAGGTTCATTTGTAACAAGTTGAATATGCAATCCACTTTCTTGATTGATTTCCTTAATAAAATCATTTAACTCATCTATTACAGCTGGCGATAAAGGTAGATTTTTGTATTTTCGTACAGAGTGTCTTGATGAAATGACTTCCATAATTTCCATTAAATATAACCTCCAAAATATTAATTTTCAGTTTCACTTCTTCCAGGAAGTAAGATCATTACTTCCTTTGCGTGATTAAGTGTTGCGATTAATTCTTCAAAAGGCTTAATCGCATCAAAATAATAGTAGTTTCTTGTCCCTTCACGTCGCATGTTAACAATCCCAGCATCCTTCAAAATTTGTAAGTGATGTGATACTGCTGGCCGTGATAAATGCGTTCTTTCTGTAATTTCACCTACCCTTACCCCATTGCAGCAACCCATTTGCATCATTTCGAGGATGAGGTGTTGTCGATTGTTATCACCTAAGGCAATCAACACTTTCTGTGATGCTTTAATTTCAGCTGCAAGATTTTTAATTTCTAAATCTAAATCCATTGCATTCGTCCTTTCGTTTAATTATTTAAACCATTATAACATAAAAATCGTCTTGATATTCATTGGTAAAGAAAATCGAGACGATTGATTTGATTATTATGCTTTATGCAAATTTTGCTTTTATTAGGCTATATATATTGAATCTCATCTATACATTCAATGGCTTGAACTAGTGATATTATTAGCCTTTATTGCTTTTCG
>CAYOFC010000029.1:0-13900 GCA_964403265.1 uncultured Tissierella sp.
TAGAGATTATTTAAAAGGTAGGTGGAGAAAACTTGAAGTATCCTTGTGCTTCCTTGGATGACTATTAGCTTTCCATGCTGCAAGCCATCTTCGATTTCTTTGATGTCCTTTGAAAATACTCCATCATTTCCCAGCCTTCTCAGTCGCCATATAATACCTCTTACTGAATTATATGGGCAGGTCTTGTCATAGGATATAAATAGATCCCTACGTTCCATCCAGGCTTTTCTTTCATCATTGTCACTTGAACTATTGATACGGTTTTCTATCCTATCTAGGGAGCCTTCTTCTTGGGCTTCTGTTAGCATTTGCATTCTATTAGAGAAACTATAGTAGGAGTCCCTTGATTTAAATAATATGTCTACTACATTGTTCATAGAGTCTGTAAGATTGCTGGCTGCATGAAGTAGGTTCTTTAGGTCCTGGGCTGTTAGATCTTCAAACTTTACTCCTACATGGCTACCTACTTGTAGGCATTTGAACTTCTCTGTGAAGTCGATGGATTTTTCCTCCATATAGGATGCTATCTCTCCAAAGTCCATTTCAAAATGGGGGTCTAGAACTATAGTAGGAATATTTTGTAGCATAAGCTCCTCAAGTACCACCCTAAGTCCAAAGGATTTTCCTGAACCTGAACCACCGAATACACCTATATGGGGATAGTGGTGCATGGATTTTAAATCCAATATGTAGGGGATTTCATTTTGTGGAAGTAGTGCACCTTCTTCAAAGGTATAGAGTAGGTCCTTGAGTTCATCATCCATATTTTTGGCTAAATCATCGGTGTTTTTTATAACCCCAAGGGTCAGACCTTCTTCAGTGCTACTTTTTATCATTATATCCCTTACTTCTATAAATTCTGGTATTCTAGCATCAGATCCTGTTTGTATAGGATATAGGGCCTCGTTTAGTAGTCTTACCTTTGCTATGTATATTGTATCGTCATCGATATTGTATCCCAATGCCCTTAGGGACTCTAATACTGAGTTGTCTACAAAATCCCCATAGATATTTAGGGGAATATATCTATTGTAGGTCTTAGCCTCTACGACTTCTCCTAATAGATTGCTTTGATATGGGTCTTCTATTATTAAAAATTCATTGATTCTAAAGTTTCTGTCTTTGGAGCCAATGAATACTTCCTGCTGAGTGGTAATTCCAACTACTTTCATCTTATCTCACCTCTAATTTCTCTTGTCTCTTTCTGATATGAAGAATCTTTCGTATAGTCCTCTGTCCATGTATTGTTCCATGATGCTTTTTATCATATCATCGGATATTAAGACTTCTTTGTCTATTATATCTAGCCAAAGGGGGACTCCTCTACTGTTTTGTGGTGTTAGTGTAAATACTAGTTTTGCCATATCTTCTATATGCTCTCTTTGGCTGTCTATGATGTCCATACCTATAACCGATGGTGCTAGGGATGACCTTAGGAATATGGAAGCGTAGCCTTTTGGTTCTTTTCTATTGGCTTCTTCATTGACCACTATCATCTCTCCATAGTCTAGGCGGCCAAATAATAGCTCCCTATCATAAAATGTACTTTTAATAGACTTATCTACTTCCTTTATCTTGTCACCTATTATAGATGTTTTTATGTCTTTGATGACCCCTACTAATATAACCCCCTCTTCTTCGCATAGATTTCTTAGTTCCATCCATCTGTCGTGGGCGTTGATATTGTATCTAATAAGGCCTCCATCCATTAGTATGGCATAGGGTTTGTGCTTCTTCACGCTTTCTATAGCTGCGTCTACTTCTATGGTTGATAGTTTGATATTTCTCTTATCATCTATGATTCTTTCATCATTTTCTAAAGGGCTCTCTTCTTGCTCTGTATATAATGGTGTATATAAATCTGCCAGTACTATAGGCTCTTCTTTATGTCTTGTGGATTTGGCCAAGGCTTGATACATCTCCACAAAGTGGGGATAGGCTCCACCTACTTTATTTACTGAGCCATCTACACCTACAATTCCTCCTTTAGATTCATATAGGCTTAGTTGGCTTGCTGTCAATTTATCCATTTTAATAATTCTACCTACATGGGCACTTATAAAGGATCTGATCTCTTCCCTATCCATTTGAAGTATGGGTCCATATTTCTCTGTTAGTAATGTGCTTATATCTACAACTTTCTCTTTTAACTTAACATCTAGTGTATCCATTATCTTCTCACCTTTTATTTGTCTAGTTCCAAACTCTTCTGATAAACTTGGTTCTTTGGTAGATTAAACTCTTCTGCTACTTTTTTTACACTTTCCTTTTTGCTTATGCCTTGATTTAGGTATTTGAGCAATTCTTCTTCTATATCTATACTTGATTCTACATCTTCATCTTGATTTCCTTCTATTATAATCACAAATTCACCTTTTATTTTTCCAGAAGAAAACTTCTCTATGGCCTCTTCTATTGATCCTCTAAATACTTCCTCGTATATCTTGGTCAATTCTCTCACTATGGCTATATTTCTATTTTCCAAGGTGCTTAGCATATTATCTAATGTATCCAATATCCTATGAGGGGACTCGTAGATTATAAGGGTTCGTTTTTCATCCTTTAGGGACTTAAGTTGGTCTATTCTTTCTTTTTTTCTAGATGATAGAAATCCTTCAAATATAAATTTATCCGTATTTAATCCAGATACTACTAATGCAGCAATACTAGCCGTAGGCCCAGGGAGTACTACCACTTCAATATTTTCTTTTATTGCAAGACCTATCAAATCCTGGCCTGGGTCAGAAATCCCTGGCATACCTGCATCTGATACTAGGGCAATACTCTCCCCTTTTTGAAGCCTATCAATTAGTTCTATGCCTTTTTCTCTTATATTGTGCTCGTGGTAGCTTGTGAGTGGTTTTTTGATTTCGTAATGATTTAGTAGTTTTATGGTATGTCTCGTGTCTTCTGCGGCTATTAGGTCCACTTCTTTTAAGATTCTCAAGGTTCTAAGTGTAATATCCTCAAGATTGCCTATGGGAGTTGGACAAATATATAATTTTCCTATTTCCAATTATTTCACCCTATCTATTCCATAAATTTTGTAGATTTCATCTAAATAATTTCCTTCTTCATCGTATATTATTAAAGGGTCATGGAACTTTAAGTCTGGTTTGCCTCCTTTGACACCTTCTATAAGCATTAGATTCGGTTTTTGAGCTTGCCTTGATTGTACAAATCTTATATGTTTTGGTTCTATCTTATATTGTCTCATAGTATATATGATATCCACAAGCCTATCTGGTCTATGTACTAGGTAAATTTTTCCCTGTGGTTTTAATAAATAGTTGGAAATGGATATAATATCTTCCAACTTGCATGCCACTTCATGTCTTGATATGGCAAAGTTTTCTTCTAGATTGACTATGGCTCCACCAGATCTCATATATGGTGGATTGGATGTGATGGTGTCAAAACTCGCTTTAGGAAAGCTGTCTTTCAGATCTTTTAAATCCATATTTACTATCTCAATTTTATCTTCTAGATTATTTAACTCCACACTTTTCCTTGCAAGCTCCGCTACATCTGATTGAATTTCTACTGCGTATATCTTTTGGATACCTTTTGTATCCGCTATTCTTATGGGTATAATACCTGTCCCAGTACCCAAATCCATAACCATACCCTTTGGCTTGGCAAAATTAGACAAAATAATGGCATCTATCCCATAGGAAAACTTTGTGTTATTTTGTAGTATCTTGTAATCCGTTCCTGGTACTGTATCTATTCTAATATCAGTTTCAACCATAAAATCACTCCTTTCTGGGACACTTACCCTGACCCTTTGTCCCGTTTTAAAAATTTATTCGAGCACGCTAGGTTAGAAGATATTGTGGGACACTTACCCTGACCCTCTGTCCCATTAAATATGTATAGTAAAAAAGACCCATAGGGTCTTTTTATTTTTGTTGAGTATGTATATTTTACTCTGGTTGCGGAGCGTCCACTGGACAAACATCTGCACATGCGCCACAATCTATACATTCATCAGCGTCGATTACATAGATATCGCCTTCTGAAATACATTCTGTTGGACATTCTGGTTGACATGCACCACATGCTGTACAATCATTATTTATTACGTATGCCATTTTGTTGCACCCCCTTAAAAATATCTTCTTACGAGATTATTCTAACAGATTTCCCTATAATTTAAAAGGGCAAATCGTAAATTTATTGCAATTTATTCAATTCTTTTATATATTTTTCATCATTTTCTATAATTTTTTGGTATGAAGGGTCTATTTTCCCCGTTAATTCGATATCATTTATACAATATTGGAATACGTCATCAGTACCATCTTTAAGCCTAACCTTCACCTTTACCCTTTCAAGTAATGTATAGGTATCAATAATAGTACCCCTGCCTTCTGGTGTCATGGCTATAGCACCTACTTGAGGCATCCTGGCTAATATCTCCTCATAGGTATCCTGTTCGTATTTTAGGCAGCACATTAGTCTACCACATAATCCTGATATCTTGGTAGGATTTAGGGATAGGCTTTGTTCCTTTGCCATTTTTATAGATACTGGCTCAAACTCACCTAAAAATTGGGAACAACAACAGCTTTTGCCACAAGGTCCCATGCCTCCTATCATCTTGGCCTCATCTCGAACTCCTATTTGTCTTAGCTCTATTCTTGTCCTAAATATAGATGCTAAGTCCTTAACCAAATCTCTAAAATCAACTCTGCCATCTGCTGTAAAGTAAAATATTACCTTATTGTTATCAAATGTATATTCTACATCTATAACTTTCATATCTAGGCCATGCTCTATTATTTTTGCTTGGCAAGTTTCCATAGCTTCCTTGGCCTTGTTTTTATTTTCCCTATGAATATCAAAATCTTGGTCTTCCGCAATCCTTAATACACTCTTTAAAGGTGCTACTATTTCCTCTTCCGAGACTTCTTTGGGACCTATAACTACATGTCCAAATTCTATGCCTCGGGCAGTTTCTACTATTACAAAATCATTGAACTTTACATCTATATCATTAGGGTCAAAGTAATACACCTTGCCCGCTTTCTTAAATCTAATACCTACTACCTTAATCATTACATTCCTCCTATATTAAGAAGCATTGTTTCTATAGCTAATTGATAGTTTACATTTCTTCTAATATTAAGCTTTGTTTCTTCTACTCTTACTATTATATCATTAATCTTATTATAATTCACTTCTGATTGAAAAGATAAATTTTCTAATTTATCCTTATTAATCAAGAGATCGTTTTGCCCTAATTCTTTAAATAGTAAGAGGTCCCTAAACCAGAGAAGGAATATATCTAATATCTCATCAATTATTTCTTTGTTTTCATTAAAAAAATCCATAGAGCCTAATGCCTTGGTTTTGTCTCCCTTTATTAAGGCTCCTATGATTTTTATAACTTCCTCTCGTCTTTGAAAGAAACTTTCATCACTTGAAAGTTCTATGCTTCTTCCAATGGCCCCCTTGGTAAATTCAGCTATAAATTTTGCCTCTTCTGGGGATTTATTGTGATTGCTTACAAGCAAGTCTATTATTTTGCCATATTCTATAGGGTAGAACTTGATACTTTGGACCCTTGATAGAATTGTGGGTAAAAGATTGTTGGGACTTGAGCTTATAAGTATGATATTTACATAATGTGGTGGTTCTTCTAGGGTCTTAAGTAGCGTATTCTTACTTTCTGTATTCATCTTGTGGCTATCGTCTATGATAAATACTTTCCTAGTAGATTCATAGGGAGATGTGGTGATTTCCTTTATTAGGGATTCTACTTGGTGTACTCTTATTATATTATTTTCTGGTTCGATCACAAAAAAATCTGGGTGGTTTTGGCTATCAAACTTCGTACATGAGCTACAGCTATTACAGGGAATATCATTCTCACCCCTACATAATAACATTTTAGCAAAAGCATAGGCAGTCTTTCGTTTACCTATGCTTTCCTCTCCTTCAAATAAATAACTATGGCTGATTGTTTGATGGCTAATTGCTTTATTAAGTCCTTCTATTATATTTTCATGACCAATTATTTCTTTAAAATCCATCAGTTAACTCCTAAATTTTAATAAGTTGATTCATATCTAGGATAAAAAGATTGGCTCCTCCTACGAGTACTTCTTCACCGTGGCTATTTACCCTTACTGTCTTGCAGTTTTGTCTAATAAGATCGATTAAATCATCTATATCATTTTCTTCTGTACCTATAAGTAGTGTTGTGTTTCCACTATTTAGGAAACCACCACTTGAGGCCAATTTCGTTACTCTAATTTTTTTTTCCATTAGTGATCTAGTAACTTTAGCTACAAATTGGTCTTGAACTATTGCTACGATTAGTTTCACAAATTTGCCCCCCTATATTCTTATATGCTGCTCTACATCTAATATAAATAGTGTAGCTCCCCCTACCTTTACTTCCAATGGATATGGTATATATGTTTCTCCAGGTATAGTCATATTCAGTAGGGAGGTGGTTATCTCTCTAGTTTTGCAATTTCTTTCAATAATACTTACCACACGGTCTACATCCTCATCCTCGACACCTGTTAATAGTGTTGTATTACCACTTTTAAGGAAACCTCCTGTAGATGCTAGTTTTGTAACTCTGTAGTTTTCTTCTGTTAAATCATCTATTAGGCTTATTGCGTCCTGATCTTGAACTATAGCTATTATAAGTTTCATACTAGCCCTCCTTTGAATTTAGTAATTCTTCAATCTCTTTGATGCTTTGCTTAAGCACTTCTGATATTGGTTTTGTTGCATCGATAATTTTTATATTTTTAGGGTACATTTTGATTAGTTCCATATATCCATTATATACCCTATTATGAAAGTCTTTACCCTCTTTTTCTAATCTATCAGCACTATGTTTTGCAGTTTTACGCTTTAGTGTTACCTCTGGATCTATATGAAAAAACAGTATTAAGTCTGGATAAATATCTTTTATGGCAAAGTCATTTATGGCTTTGACTTTTTCAATTCCAAGTCCTCTTCCTACACCCTGATATGCTAAGCTAGATAAAATAAATCTATCACATAGGACTATCTTACCCTCTTTCATTGCAGGCGCTATTTTCTCATGGACATGCTGTCCCCTTGATGCTGCATACAAGAGTGCTTCTGCCTCTGGAGACATTGCTGTGTTTTTTGTATCTAATATTAGGTCCCTGATATCTTCCCCTATAGGGGTTCCCCCAGGCTCCCGTGTGACTATATGATTTATTTTTTTATCTTTAAAGTAATCCTCCAATAATTTTGTTATGGTGGATTTCCCAGAGCCATCTGGTCCCTCTAATGCGATGAATAGTCCTGCCAATGTGATAACAACTCCTTTATTCAATAACTACTATTTGGTCTTTATTATATCCCATTAAACCGACGATTTCTAGACCATTTTCCATAATAAATAAAATATGGTCATATAGCTCCTGTGTTATCTCCTCTCCAGGGGCTATGAGTGGAATCCCAGGTGGATATGGGATTACCGAAGTAGCAGAAATCCTTCCTATACTATCTTTGAGATTTAGTAATTCTTTTTTTGCATAATAGGCATCGTAGGCACCCATTCTTATCTTTGGAGTTGGCATTTTTATAGATGTTTGGTTCAACTCTTCATAGGGCTCTGTCCTTGCTATATCTTCTATGGCTTGGATTAATTTTTCAAAATCTTCATCCTCATTCATTACAGTAGCTAAAGCTAATCCATAATAATAATCAGACATTTCCAGTCTAATATTATACTTTTTCCTTAGTATCTTCATTACTTCAGAGCCTTTAATCCCATCAATTTTAAATAGTATCTTTGTATTGTCTTTATCGTGAATAGTTGAATCTTCTCTATCTCCAGTAAATACAGATACCCTATCTATGGAGTTTAGCCTTTCTATGACTTGGTCTATTTTTTCAATATTTCTTCCTAATCTTTCCCTGCCCTCTCCATCCATATAGGCTGTGGCTATTTCATTAGATAGTGTAAACAAATATGATGGACTTGTTGTAGTAAATAGTGTGTAGCGATCTCTTAATTTATTTAAGTCTATCCTATCTGTTCCTACATGGATCATAGATGTTTGTGTAAAGCTTGGTAGGGTCTTGTGGGTACTATGGATCACTATATCTGCTCCTGCTTCAATTGATGAAATAGGTCCTTTTTCTGAAAATACTAGATGTGGTCCATGGGCCTCATCTACCATTAAAACTTTATTATATTTATGAACAACTTTTACGATTTCTTCTATATCTGAGCATACTCCATAATAGTTTGGGTTAGTGATTATAACTGCTTTTATGTCAGGGTTTTCCTGGATTGCCCTCTCTATATCCTCTGGGTCTATTCCCGTTAGTACATGGTGTTTTTCATTATAGTTTGGATATAGATATACTGGATTTAGTCTATTTAATATCATTCCATTATATATGGATTTGTGGCAATTTCTTTGAACTAGAACCTTGTCTCCTGGCTTTGTAATAGTGGCCATGGCTATATAGTTGCTACCAGTAGATCCATTGACAGCATAATATGTGGCCTTTGCTCGAAAAGCCTTTGCAGCCAACTCTTGAGATTCTTTGATGATTCCCCTTGGCTCAAGTAAGTTATCCATACCTTCCGTCTCTGTGGTATCTATATAGGGGATATACTCTCCCCATTCTATTAAGGTATTTTTATTCTTATGCCCTGGAAAATGAAAGCTGGTATGGCCTTCCTCCATTAATTTTTTCAATGCATCTAAAACAGGTGTTTTCATTCCCTAAAGATCAACCTCCTAAGATAATTTAAATTGATAAAACATTATATCATTCTCATTAAATTTTACAATATTCTTTATCGCCATTCATATAATCTTTTACTAATTCCATACTATAATCAACAGATTGACCTATATTGTGGTCCCCTGGCATTGCAACTCTTATATTACATTTTTCCAATGGTATCAAAATCTTCCTAGCCTTGCTTGAACCTATAGCTTCAGCCATTCTAGGTGATAACTCCCCCATCATGGCATTAGGCATCAGAATCGCAACTACTCCCATTATTATGTCCACATTCTTTGCATTGTATATTAGGGCATTTTCACCTGTAGCCCCTTGATTAGCTCCAGCCTTTAGCATCTTACCTGTGGCTACAGAATTGGTGCCAAGTGCGATTATATTTATATCAGGAAAATTAGATTTTAGTTTTTCTACTATATTGGCACCTAGGCCTCCACCTTGACCGTCCACTACAGCTATTGTAATTTCCTTCATTATATTGCTCCTTTGTATATAAAAATAGTGTTACTATACTTAATATTATAGTAACACTATTTAGTATGCTAAATCAAGTACCCTACTATTATTCCCTCTTGACAAGTGGGACACAAGCCCTGACCCTCTGTCCCTTAACTCTTCACATGTTGCTTTAGTAGCTTTACTACTGGTGGTACGAATACTAATTGAATTATGATTCCTGGTAATCCTGTTACAACTGCTCCCTGTACAAAAAGAATAGGTCCTGCTCCCTTAAAGCCAAAGAATGTGGCTAAGATAAATACAACTACTCCTGCTATGATTCTTCCTCCAATCATGGCCGCGATTAATGATATATATGAGTTCATTTTTAGTTTCTCGGAGAAGAGTCCTGATACCAATCCATATGCTCCTAGTTCAAATACCATTATTGGTAACATTGGGAAAAATACTGGCATACCTGTTAGTAGACTGCTTATTATTGGTGTAGCTAAGCCCACTAATAATCCTGCCATTGGTCCTAAGAATAATCCTGCAATCAATACTGGTATATGCATTGGCAAAAATGCTGGCCCACCCATATTAAATTGATGAAATATCGTTGGTAATAGTACCCCAAAGGCTATAAATAATCCTGATAGTACAACTTTCCTAGCTTTCATTTTATCTTCCCCTTTTATTTAATATTTCTAAAAAATTCTTCAATATTTTCTATTAGTCCATCTAGATTTTCTACATTAGATGATAGCTTCTCCATGGGGCAAATATCATCCCCTGTTCTATTTAAAATCATGGGAACCTTTTTTGAATATTCCACTTGGATTCCATGTTCTCTTAAGATATCGTAGGCTATATCACTTATTAAATCTGTGTATAGTGATTTGATGCCACCTTCTATTAGAAACATACCAGCAGCCTTTCCTATAACCCTATCCGCTACTGTGGAGTCTTTAAAAGCCTCTTTGTTTTCTTTATAGGCATCATAGATTGGTTTGATACCTCTACCATTTGATTCATCTAATATATCCCCATTTTTAACTAATACAAAGTTGAAATTGTTTTCTAACAAATGGGATTTTGCTAAAATTATGTCCTTCATGTAATTCTCCTTTCTTTTAATCAAAAAACCACGAAGGGGCCCCTAGTAATAAGGGGCTTAACCTTCGTGGTTTTATTATTGCCTTCTGACAATATATAATATTTATATTTGTTTTTTTTATTTATATGATAATAAATTTATCATATATATATTATAACATATAATTTGAATTTCAGTATCCTATTTTTAAAAAAAGTGGGACAGCTCCCCTGACCCTCTGTCCCTTTATTTAAAATCTATTTAGTTGCTTGCCATTTTCTTGTAGCTTTCGTATCTTTCCTTTGAATCTTCTTCTGCAGCTGCAAATAACTCTTCTGCTATTTCTGGGAAGCTTCTTCTTAGGGAAGTGTATCTTACTTCTGATTCTATGAACTCCATAAATGGTTTTGTTGGTTCTTTAGAATCTAATTGGAATGGATTCTTGCCCTCTTCTTTTAGTCTAGGGTCGAATCTGTATAGGTGCCAGTATCCTGTATCAACTGCAAGTTTTTCTTGAGCTATTGTTGTACCCATACCTGTTCTTATTCCGTGGTTTATACATGGTGCATAAGCAATTACGATTGATGGACCATCATAGCTTTCAGCTTCTTTAAGAGCTTTTACTACATGGTTCATGTTTGATCCCATAGCTACTTGTGCTACATATACATAGCCATAAGTTGTCATCATAAGACCTAAGTCTTTCTTTCTAACCTTTTTACCTGATGCAGCAAATTTAGCTACAGCTGCTGTTGGTGTTGCTTTTGAGGATTGACCACCTGTATTTGAATACACTTCTGTATCAAGTACAAGAACGTTGATATCTTCACCAGATGCCATTACGTGGTCTAAGCCACCATAACCGATATCATATGCCCAACCGTCTCCACCAAATATCCAGATGGATTTTTTGATTAGATAGTCTTTTCTGCTTTCAATTTCTTTTAGGATTTTGTCTGCTTCTGCATTTCCTGTTGATACTCCTAATCTTGGTAATATCATACCTGTTGCAGCTTTTGATTCTTTTGGATCTTTCATTCCTGCTATCCAATTTGTAAAGTGCTCATTTAATTCTGAGTCAAGATTTAATCCAAGGAATTCTTCCATTAATAATTGGATCTTTTCTCTGATTTTCTTTGTAGCTAATGCCATACCATAACCGTACTCTGCATTGTCTTCAAATAATGAACTTGCCCATGCTGGTCCTTTACCTTCTTGGTTTTGGCAGAATGTTGTACTTGGAGCTGAACCTCCCCAGATACTTGAACAACCTGATGCATTTGAGATTAGCATTCTATCACCATAGAATTGAGTGATTAATTTTGCATAAGGTGTTTCTCCACAGCCTGCACATGCTCCTGAGAATTGAAGTAATGGTTGTTTGAATTGACTACCCTTGATAGTGTATTCATTCATTAAATCTTCTTTGTTTTTGATTTCTTTAATTGCAAATTCCCAGTTTTTACTTTGTGTTTCGTATTCTTCTCCAAATGGAGTCATAACTAATGCTTTTTCTTTAGCTGGACATACAGCAGCACAGCTACCACATCCTGTACAGTCTAATGCTGATATTTGGATTTTATATTCTAAGCCTTCTAGACCTTTACCTATTGCTTTTAATGTATCAAATGTTTCTGGTGCTTTTGATTTTTCTTCTTCGTCAAGTAAGAATGGTCTAATTACTGCATGTGGACATACGAAGGAACATTGGTTACATTGGATACAGTTTTCCTTTATCCAGTGTGGAACATCTACTGCTATTCCTCTTTTTTCGTAAGCTGCTGTTCCTTGTGGGAATTCGCCGCCTTCCACTCCTGTGAATGTACTTACAGGTAGAGCTTCTCCTTCTTGTCTGTTTATTGGTATTAGAACATTTTCTATGAACTCTGGAAGATTTTTATCTTCTTCTTTTTCTTCTACTGCATCTTTCCAGTTTGCTGGAACACTTACTTCAACTAATGATGTTAAACCTTTTTCTACTGCTTCGTAGTTCATGTTTACAATTTTGTCACCCTTGCTACCATATGCATCATAGATTGATTTTTTAAGGTGCTCTACAGCTTCTTCTATTGGTAGTACTTGTGACAACTTGAAGAATGCTGCTTGCATTATCATGTTTGTTCTTCCGCCTAAACCAATTTCTGCTGCTATTTTAGTTGCATTTATTGTATAGAATTTAATTTCGTTTTCTACAATGTATCTCTTCATCTCTGCTGGTAGATTTTCTTCTAATTCGCTTTCATCCCATATTGTATTTAATAGGAAGGTTCCACCTTTTCTTAGTCCTTTTAGTAGATCATATTGATATACATAGGACTGTTTTGAACATGATACAAAGTCTGGCTCAGAGATTAAGTATGTTGATTTGATTGGTTGGTTTCCAAATCTTAAGTGAGATATTGTGATACCACCTGATTTTTTACTGTCATATGAGAAGTAACCTTGTGCATACATATCAGTGTCATCACCGATAATTTTAATTGCTTGTTGGTTTGCTCCTACTGTTCCGTCTGAACCGAATCCCCAGAATTTACATTTGATTGTTCCTTCTGGTTCTGTGTTGATTATTTCTTTTACTTCTAAATTTGTAAATGTTACGTCATCATTTATACCGATAGTGAATCTATCTTTAGGTTGGTCTAGTTTTAGGTTTTCATATACTGCTAATATTTGTGATGGAGTAGTATCTTTTGAACCTAATCCATATCTACCACCTACGATAACTGGTCTTTCTTCTTTGTTGTAGAATAGATGACTTACATCTAGGTGCAATGGCTCTGCTATTGCTCCTTTTTCTTTTGTTCTATCTAATACTGCTATTTTCTTAACTGATTTTGGTAATACATTAAAGAAGTATTCTTCAGAGAATGGTCTATATAATCTTACTTTAATAAGGCCTACTTTTTCTCCTCTTTCTAATAAGTAATCAATAGTCTCTTCAATAGTATCTGTTACTGAGCCCATAGCTACGATTATGCTTTCTGCTTCTGGATGACCGTAGTAGTTAAATGGTTTGTAGTCTCTTCCAGTTATTTTATTGATTTCTATCATATAGTCATTTACTATAGCTGGAACTCTTTCATAGAACTTGTTTGAAGCTTCTGCTGCTTGGAAATATATGTCTGGGTTTTGTGCTGTACCCTTTGTTATTGGTCTTTCTGGGTTTAAACTTCTATGTCTGAATGCTTCGATTGCATCATGGTCAACTAATCTATTAAAATCTTCATATTCCATTACTTCTATCTTTTGTATTTCATGACTCGTTCTAAAACCGTCGAAGAAATGCGTGAATGGTACGCTACTTTTGATTGCTGAAAGATGTGCGATTCCACCTAAATCCATTACTTCTTGAACGCTTCCTGATGCTAGCATTGCAAATCCTGTTTGTCTTGTTGCCATTACGTCTTGGTGGTCACCAAATATGCTTAGGGCATGTGTTGATAATGCTCTTGCTGCTACGTGTAGAACTCCTGGTTGCAATTCTCCTGCCATTTTGTACATGTTTGGAATCATTAGTAGTAGTCCTTGGGATGCTGTATATGATGTCGATAATGCTCCGGCTGTTAATGATCCGTGCATTGATCCCGCTGCTCCGGCTTCTGATTG
>CAYOFC010000030.1:0-13885 GCA_964403265.1 uncultured Tissierella sp.
ATTTTTATCCGTGAATATTAAAGATATCATTAGGAGGTTAAAATAATGAAATATATATACTTTTATGATACGGTGGTAGGTACTATTTGTTTAAGAGAAGAAGATAATTTTATTACCCATTTACTTTTTAAAGAGGATTGTAATTTAGAAGGTATTGAAGTCAAAGAAACCATATTGATAAAGGAAGCCAAGAGACAATTAGATGAATATTTTTCTGGAAAAAGGAAAGAATTTGACTTACCCCTTAGAGCTGTGGGAACTGATTTTCAAAAAAGTGTATGGAATGCTTTGCTTGAGATCCCTTATGGTGAGACAAGATACTATGGTGAAGTTGCAGAGAAAATAGGTAATCCAAAAGCACCAAGAGCTGTTGGACTAGCCAATAATAGAAATCCAATATCAATATTTATTCCATGTCATAGAGTAATCGGCAAGAATGGAAAATTAGTAGGATATGGTGGAGGTATTCATGTTAAGGAACTGTTGTTGAATTTGGAGAAAAATAATATTGTATAAGACACAATATTTTCACACAATCCCCACAATCCCATGTTAATATGATAAGTATAATTATTATGAATACCTCCTCAAATATGTTATAGTAGAAAGAGGAATTTCATTGAAAGGAGTTTATACATGTTAAAAAACTTTAGTAAGAGGAAACTTGGGTTATTTGCCCTAGTAATGGTTGTAGGTTTGGCTGCTGTAGGATGTAGTAGTGGCAGCACATCAGACGATGAGATTGTTGCAAAAATTGGAGATATGGAAGTAACAAAGTCTGAGTTGTATGATGAACTGGTTAACCAAAATGGTGCTCAGGTGCTAGATGTACTAATAGCTGATAAAATAATGCAATCAGAAGTACAAAAACAAAACATAGTTATATCAGATGAGCAAATAGAAGTAGATTTTGAAGAAATGAAGGACTTTTATGGCAGTGATGAAGCTTTACAAACTGAGTTAGATAAGTATGGATTGACGGTAGAAGATGTTAAGAAAAATATTAAAAGCAATCTTGAAATCGAATCATTGTTAGAGCCATATATCGAGATAACAGACGAAGAGATGGCTGAATACTTTGAAACAAACAAAGAAAAGTTTGGACAAGAGGAGCAGGTAAAGGCAAGTCACATATTAGTAGAGACAGAGGAAGAAGCTTTAGAAGTAAAGGCTAAAATAGATGCTGGTGAAGACTTTGCTGAATTAGCAAAGGAACATTCAACAGACACTGCTAATAGTGAGCAAGGCGGTAATCTTGGGTATTTTCCAGAAGGTAAAATGGTAGCAGAGTTCTCAGATGTTGCTTTTTCATTGGGAATTGATGAGATAAGTGATCCTGTTAAGACAAATTTTGGATATCATATAATCAAAGTGGAAGACAAGCTTGAAGAAAAGACACCAGTTCTAGAAGAGAATATTGATGAAATAAAAGATCAATTATTCCAAACAAAATCCTATGAAGCATATATGAAATGGTACGCTGAAAAACTTGAAGAATACGAGATAACATCATATTTAAATTAATACAGTAAAACACAGAGAAATTAATCCTCTGTGTTTTTTAATTTTCTTATTTTGTTTATTGACTAATGAAATTGGGAATAATATAATTAAATGTAATTGCGAATCAATGGCATTTAATTTTTTTGTTTTGGAGGATTGTATTATGAAAAAAAATAAAATTATAAGGCTATCATTTTTAGTATTAATTTTACTAATATCTATTACAGGGTGTAGTGAAAATATTGAGGAGAATGATACCAAGCTAAAAGTATATACAAGTTTTTATCCAATGTATGATTTTACATCTAAAATAGGTGGGGATAAAGTATCGGTTTATAATATGGTGCCTTCAGCTACAGAGCCCCATGATTGGGAACCAGCGGCGTCAGATATAGTAAAACTTGAAAATGCAGATCTCTTTGTATACAACGGTGCTGGATTGGAACATTGGGTAGAGAATGTACTGGGTACTTTAGAGAATAAAAATTTAGTTGTAGTAGAAGCATCACAAGGTATAGAGTTGCTAGATACTGAAGACCACTACAAAGACCATTATCATGGAGAGTTTGATGCCCACGTATGGACTAGTCCACTAAATGCAAAGATAGAGATGGAGAATATAATGAAGGGCCTTATAGAGATAGACCCGGACAACAAAGGATATTATGAAGAAAACTATGAAAAATATAGTCAAGAGTTAGATCTACTTCATGAGGAGTTTGAAAATACAATATCTAATTTAGAAAATAAGGATATGGTAGTATCACATATGGCATTTAGCTATATGTCACATGCATATGGTTTGAATCAGATTGCTATAGAAGGATTATCACCAGATTCTGATCCTATTGGACGTAGGATGGGCAAAATATCTGATTATATAAAGGATAACAATATCAAGGTTATCTTCTTCGAAGAATTGGCTAGTTCAAAGATTGCAGATGCAATAGCTAATGAAACTGGTGTAACTGTTGATGTATTGAATCCTATAGAGGGATTAAGTGATGATGAACTGAAAAATGGTGATGATTATTTCTCAGTTATGAGGAAAAACCTTGAAGCTATATCAAAAGCTTTACAATAGATAATAAGAAAATTTAGAAGGTGTCTTATGGAAAATATAATTGAAGTAAATGATTTAAGCTTTGCCTACAATGGGGAATCCATATTAAAGGGGATTAATTTTCTGATTAAGTCAGGGGATTTTGTATCCCTTACTGGGTCCAATGGTGCAGGGAAAAGCACCCTTATAAAACTTATACTTGGAGAGTTATCACCAAGGACAGGGAATATTAGAGTGTTAGGTGAAAATCCAAAGGAATTCAAAAAGTGGTATAGGATTGGCTATGTGCCACAAAACGGACTGCAATCAATAAGTACATTTCCAGCATCGACTAAGGAAATAGTTCAGGCAAATTTGTTTTCACAAATTGGCCTATTAAGATTTCCTAAAAAAGAGCATAGGCTCAAGGCTGAAAAAGCACTTGAATTAGTTGGTATGGGAAAGTATTCGAAAGAATTGATTGGAAACTTATCTGGTGGGCAGCAGCAACGTATTTTATTAGCAAGGGGATTGGTTAATGAACCTGATATACTCATACTAGATGAGCCTACTACAGGTGTTGACGATTCAACAGTTGAATCTTTTTATAAATTAATAAAGGAGTTAAACCAGAAATCAGGTATTACTATACTTATGGTAACCCATGATGTAGATAGGACTTCCAAATATGTATCACGAACATTTTGCCTAGAAAAAGGCACCATTGTAGAACTATCTAAGGATGAAATTCTACATGAAATAGCACATAAGCATAAGCATCCTACAATCAAAGGAAAAGGGGATGATAATTAATGGAGATATTTCAATATGCATTTATGCAAAAAGCATTTGCTGTTGGCATAATGTTAGCAATTATTATTCCTTGTATTGGTATAGTAGTGGTCCTAAAAAGATTATCTATGATAGGTGATGCACTTTCCCATACATCCCTTGCAGGTATAGCAGCAGGACTTATTATGGGGATAAATCCAATTTTGGGATCTATTGTCCTATGTATAATTGCTGCTTTTGGTATAGAGTTTATACGAAAGAAAATACCCAAGTATTCTGAGATGTCCATAGCAATTATCATGTCTGCAGGAATCGGACTTGCAGGTGTTTTATCAGGATTTGTTAAAAATACAGCTAATTTTAATAGTTTTTTATTTGGTAGTATAGTAGCTATTAGTGATTTTGAGATGTATTTAGTGGCAGGTATTAGTATTTCTGTATTATTGGCTTTTATATTTTTATACAAGGAGCTTTTTTATCTATCTATGGACGAAAGATCAGCTAGATTAGCTGGGATACCTGTTAATACCGTGAATTTTATATTTACAATTCTAACAGCTGTAACGGTGTCAATAGCATCAAGAACCGTTGGAGCCTTAATAGTCTCATCTTTGATGGTTGTTCCGGTAGCCTGCGGTATGCAGTTTGGCAAAAGTTACAAACAAACTGTTATATATTCAATAATATCAGCAGTGATATTTACAGTAGTAGGTTTGTTTGTGTCCTATTATATGGAGCTAAAACCTGGAGCTACAATAGTTTTAGTTGGGGTTATATCTTTATTATTTATTATTTTAATTAAGAAGATAATGGGCAAGTCTTTTAGTTAATTGGATAAATTGAGGTGATATTATGAAGGAAACTATAGATATTAAGTGGCCTAAGGATTTAAAAAGAACCAAGTCCAGGGAAATTGTATTGGCCGTATTAAAGGATTCACATTCACCATTAAGTGCAATAGAGATTTTTTCAGAACTAGAAAAACAGGGCGAAAGCATATGGCTTTCTACTGTATATAGGGTTCTTGATGCATTTGTTGAAAAAGGTTTAGTAACAAAGACAGCGGTTTTAAATAATGAAATAACACTTTATGACTTAAATCATTCAGGTCACAAACATTATGCAGTATGTGTAGGATGTCGCAAGATTATAACTATGGAAAATTGCCCAATGGACGATTTCAAACCAAGATTTAAGAATGATGATTTGCAAGTTTTAGGACATAAGGTTGAGGTATATGGATACTGCAATAAGTGTAGGATTAAAAATATAATTTGATTTTTGTAACCTTTATGCTATAATTTAATATATTAGTATAAATAAATAATAGCTTAGATTTGGTAAAGTATAATTTATGATGTATCAAAGAGAGGATTCTATTGGTGGGAGGAGTCCATACTAGTGAATTAGAAGTGCGCCAATGAGCACCTTGTCGAAAATTTTAGTAGATTAAGGCGGTTGTTTCCGTTACAGAACTAGAGTATGGAAGTACTTGAAGAGAGTTGACTATTATTTTTAGTCCCAAACAGAGTGGAACCGCGAGAGTAACCCTTCGCCTCTGTATATTTCGATATACAGAGGTGGAGGGTTTTTTATTGACCCCATTCAGGACTCCCAACGATACCCTGCGGGGCAAATTAAGGTTGCTAACCCAATTTGTAGTGCTTTTCTACAAATTGTTGGTAGGTCAAACGCAACGAGCACCAAATTTGCACGAGCATAGCGAGTGAACAAATTTGTGTAGCACTGGAAGCACTCCCCAATTGATGCCTACGGCGTGAATTAAGGTTGCGAGACTGCGTATATGATCAGATTCAATATAAGTGAAATTCCATAATTTAACATTTAGTCAAAATAAAATTTATAGGAGGAATATATAATGATTTATAACAATATTACAGAAACAATAGGCCATACACCTTTGGTAAAAATAAATAATACTGGGAAAGCTATGGCAGAAATATTAGTAAAGGTAGAAGGATTTAACCCAGGAGGTAGTATTAAAGATAGGCCTGCTCTTTATATGATTAAGGATGCAGAGGAAAAAGCTATACTAAAAAAAGGAGATACTATAATTGAAGCCACAAGTGGCAATATGGGGATTGCACTTTCCATGATAGGTGCATCAATGGGATATAGAGTAATTATTGTAATGCCTGATACCATGAGTATAGAAAGAAGAAGAATAATGACGGCATATGGGGCAGAATTAATTTTGACTGAAGGAAAGCTAGGTATGAAAGGCTCAGTGGATATGGCGGAAAAATTAGCTCTGGAGAACAATTACTTCCTTACAAGGCAATTTGCTAATGAAGCCAATACACTTTCACATGTAGAAACTACAGCAAGGGAGATTTTAGAAGATACAGAAGGGAAAATTGATGCATTTGTAGCAGGTGTAGGTACAGGTGGCACCATAAGTGGTGTCGGAAGGATCCTAAAGGAGTACAATAAGGATATAGTCATAGTTGCAGTACAACCTGTAAAATCCCCTGTACTAACAGGAGGGGCACCATCAGGCCATGGAATTCAAGGAATAGGGGCCAACTTTGTACCTGATATATACGATAATGATGTGGTAGATGAGGTATTGAATATGGATGAAGAAAGAGCCTATAATGCTGCAAGAGATTTGGGCAAGAAGGAGGGAATACTGGCAGGCATGTCATCGGGTGGAAATTTTGCGGCAGCAATTGAGATTGCCAAAAGATTAGGAGAAGGAAAAAGAGTGGTAACAGTGTTACCCGATACAGGAGAAAGGTATCTTTCAACAGTATTATTTGCAGAGGAATAGAGGTGGTATTATGATAAAATATATAAAATCCCTAGGTGAAAATATACTGGAGAATGATCCAGCAGCTAAAAGTCTATTGGAAGCCGTTGTGACTTCCCCAGGGATAAAAGCCTTAGTATATCATAGAGTAGCACACAAACTTTATAAAAAGGATAAGACCTTAAGGGCAAGGCTTATTTCCCAAAGGGCAAGAAAGATTACAGGAATAGAAATCCATCCAGGAGCAACTATAGGAGAGAATCTTTTAATCGATCATGGAATGGGAGTTGTTATAGGTGAGACAGCAGAAGTAGGTAATAATGTGACGATATTTCATGGTGTAACCCTAGGTGGAATTGGTGGGGGAAAAGGCGAAAAAAGACATCCAACTGTAGAGGATGATGTATTAATAGGTGCAGGTGCAAAAATACTAGGTCCAATTACCATTGGAAAGGGTGCAAAAATAGGGGCAAATTCAGTAGTTCTAGAAGATGTTCCAGCCTATGCAACCGCAGTGGGCGCCCCTGCAAAGATAAGATTAAAGAGTCCCAAAACCTATATGTATGTAATATAGGTGCAATTAGGGATAGAATTCCAGTGTAATTACAGCAAATTGAAAAATGAGATATTCAGTTGAATGACTGGATATCTCATTTTGAAATACTAGAGCACAATAAATATTATGGAGTAAAAGGCTGTTGCAAGACTAGATATACTAGTTCTTGTAACAGCCTTTTGATTATATGTCTAAGATGAAAGTACATTATCAACTATTTTTTTAGCGGTTTTCATAGAGTCCACATTATAGAAAGTATTAATATATTGCCTATCCTTAAATCCATAGAGTGGGTCATAGTATTCAAGTAAAAGTTCTTTTATTACAGGATTATAATTATGCTGCTTAACCATTTCAATATATTTATCGATATTATCATTCCCTAAGTATTTTCTTAAGAAATTAAAAGACTTTATTAATTCATTATCCTCTTTTTCTCCGTTCACATACTCTTTATAGATATTGTTAACCCTTGTATCTATAGGGGCTTCAATTTTAATATTATTAGCTGATGTAATAGAATTATATAGAGACTCTGGCATTATAACTCGTCCAATTCTTTTGCTTTCTCCCTCAGTAAATACAATATTGGATTTTCGATTTTTTAGCTGGTTATAAACCAGGCTTTCAAACATCTTTTGGGTAGAAGGTAAATCCAAACCAACTCCTCCCAATAAAGAACCCCTATGATTAGCACAGCCTTCAAGATCTAAGATATCACCTCCTAGGGAACTAATATTTTTTAAAATCTCAGTTTTACCCGAACCACTATTTCCGTACAAGACTATAAATTTTATATCTTTAAGTATATTCGGAAGGTTTTCATTAATAAAATGTCTATACCCCTTATATCCCCCTTCTAGTTTAAGAACATTAAATCCTATTGATTCAAAAATGGAGGCTAATGATTTACTTCTAAATCCTCCTCTTGCACAAAAAAATATAAGATTATCATAATTACTATTTAATTCCATTACCTTATCAAAAATATCAGGGAGTTTCTTAGATGCAGCCTCTATACCAATCTTCTTGGCCTTATCTATACTACCATTCTTGTATTCAGTGCCAATTACTGCTCTTTCTTCATCTGAGAAGACAGGAAGATTTATAGACCCTGGAATAGTCTCAGAATTATATTCCTTAGGGCTTCTTACATCGATTAATTGAAAGCTACCCTTTAGCCTGCCATTTTCTAAATCTTTATATTGAATTTCTCTATACATAAAAACATAGCGCCTCGATTCTAGTATTATAAATAAACTCCATTTGTAAAATAAAAGTTCATACTTTACCATTATACACCTAGGAATCATTAATACAAATGATGATTATATTTAGAATATTAAGAAATAGCTAACAAGATGTGAGTATTTCGAAATAAAGCTTTTTTGTTTATCATAATGGATAATTGTGTTATTATATATATAGGAAAACTTAAATGTTTAATTTAAACATTTATAGTACATAGGACTATTGAGCAAATAGCCCCAACAATTGTAGAAAAGTATATGAACAAGAGGTGGTGCCAGTGTATCATCATGATTGGCTTATGCGACAAATAAATACGATGATTCAGCTACTTGGTATGATTCTATTTAAAAAGGATAATGTGAAATTTAGCATACAGGATGAAAGTAATTCAGCTGAAATTCACCTGCTCCAAGAAACTCTTATTAGTTTAATCAATGAAGAAAGGATCAACGAAGCAGAGGATCTATTATTTAAGGAAATAGATGTAAATGATTTAGTCTATATGAAAGTAGCTATGGATTTTTATGATAGATTAAATAGATTAGGTGAGGATGTATTGGATAATGCTGACTTTAGTCGTGATGAAATAAGGTCTGGGCTTGAAGATGTAATGGAGCTATATAGCATAAGGATAACTATATAGTAGTAGACTACTTAACTGGTTAATATACATTTCTATAGGGTATAATTATATTTAGGCACTTTTGAGGAATAATTGAAATAACTTAGGAGGTGGCATATGGTTGCTACAAATAAAGATATCTATGGTTTTATAAAGCCTGCTTTAGATGCACATACAATGGGTGTGAATACAGCTGCAGAACTATTAAGGGATTGTGGATATGAAGTCATAATTGCTAATGAGGAGATATCTAAAGCCATTAGTGATTATAAATATGAGGCTAATAGAAAGAAAGTTATAGAGTGGATAATAGGTAACAATGTTAGTAGCATCGGTATTAGCTATAGACTAGATAAAGATGATGCGGTTAACATGGTAGGTTATCTACTTGAGGAATTGAAATCAAATAATTTATTGTCATACCAAGATGGACCCATTAAATCAGTTTCCTTTGCTGGACTTCCAGTGTCATGTGAAGCTATTGAAAAGGAATTTGGTAGCCTTGTTTCAACATATATGGGTGGAGAATCAGCCCATGATACACTTATAAAGATGGGTGTTCCTGCAGATAAGATTCCAATGGATATAAGGGAAGGCAGCAAATATGACGATTCATTATTGCAATTTGGTAAGGAAATAATCGATTCTGGTGAGTACTCTAAGTTCATGCCTATAGATCGTTCGTCATATAGTGATTATGGTACTAGAAATGACACTGTAGTAAAGAGAATAGATGCCAACATGAGTAAGGACTTTGCACCACTTATGAGGGCTCATGTAGGGCCGTATTCTTCTCTTGCTAGTAGAGAGGAAAATGTAAAGGAATTTATGTCCTGGGCCAAAACCCTTGGAAGTACTAAATTCTTGGATATATTGTCCATAGGTAGTTCCCAACTGACTCAATCTAATTTTGGAGAAAACTGGGGAGATAGGCCTAATGGTGGGGGAGTTCCAGTTAACTCTGATGAAGAATATAGGAAAATTTGGGAAGCTGCAAGACCACTTTTAATTAGAACCTATGCTGGAACCAAGGACATACCATCACTAGCAAAGATGCATGAAGAAACTATTAATATCTGTTGGCATGCATTGTCATTATGGTGGTTTAACAAACTTGATAATAGAGGGCCATATGATTTATATACAAGCTTAACCCAGCATATAGATACGATAAAATATATAGCTTCAACTAATAAGCCTTTTGAAGCCAATGTATCCCACCACTTTGCATTTCGTGGTGCAGATGATGTGACATATATTGTTTCTGCATATTTAGCAGCAAAATTAGCAAAAAAACTTGGTATCAAAACATATATTTTACAAAACATGTTAAACACTCCTAGACTTACTTGGGGTATTCAAGATTTGGCTAAATCTAGAGCATTACTTAAGTTAGTTGGAGAATTACAAGATCCAAATTTCAGAGTTTTATTGCAGCCGAGGGCTGGACTAGACTATTTCAAACCAGATCTATATGAAGCTAGGATTCAACTAGCGGCGGTATCGGCTTTGATGGACGATATCGACCCATATAATGAAATGAGCCCACCGATAATTCATGTTGTAAGTTATTCAGAGGCTTCACATCTAGCCACTCCTGAGATAATAAACGAGAGTATTCAAATTACACAAGAGTCTATTAAGAAATATAGGCAACTAAGAAGAAGTGGAAATGTGGATGATATGAGCAAGAATCCTGATGTTGATTTAAGAATGAATGAATTATTTAATAGTGCAAAGGTGATTATAAATGCTATAGAATCCAGTATAGAAAACCCATATTCACCGGAAGGATTCTATAAGATTTATGCGGCAGGTTTCTTACCGACTCCATATCTATGGGGTGAAGTAGATGAGTTTAAGCACGCTACAGAGTTAAAGACAAAGCCTGTAAGAGGTGGTTTAAAAGTAGTAGATAAGGATGGTAATCCTCTTAAGGCCGAGGAAGTAGCAGGGATCGCTAAATCAAATTTACCTGATGCTGAGTACAACTTGGGTCAAAGGACTATGAAGAATTTAAAGAATATGAAGTTATAGAATAATAGTAATGCCCTAGAGTTTATTAATAATTCTAGGGCATCAAAAATTTGTTATAGTAGGTGTATATCGGGGTAATAAATAATTAAGATTATATTATAGGAGGGTTTGATTGATATGGAGCAGCTTTTAGATAGAATAATTGAAGAAAATAGGTACTTAACTGAATTAGGGAAGGTAGCAGACTATATACCAGCCTTAAGTACTGCAAATCCTAATGATATTGGAGTTTGTTATATAGATGGAGAAGATAGGATATATAAGAGTGGTACATATAACACGAAGTTCACGATTCAAAGTATATCTAAGATACTAACCTTAGCTTTAGCTATAATGGACAATGGTTTAGACAAGGTCTTGGAGAAGGTTGGAGTAGAAGGTACAGATGAACCTTTCAATTACTTTGTTAGATTAGATTTGCCAAACGTCACAAAACCTGCTAATCCAATGATAAATGCAGGTGCTATTGTAGTAACGTCATTGATCAAAGAAGGAGAGTCGACTAGATTTCAAAGGATAATTGAATTTATTAGATTTGTAACTGATAATCCTAGTATAGGGTACAATGAGGAAGTTTACCTTTCTGAAAAGGAGACAGGAAGCAGAAACCGTGCCATGGCTTACTTAATGAGTAGTAAGGGTATTTTAGAGGGAAATGTTGAAGAATTATTGGATACATATTTTAAGCAATGCGCCATAGAGATTGATGTAGTTGACTTAGCTAAAATAGGTAAGTTTATTTCCCAAGGATGCGAAAGCCTTGAACTGTCATCAATTACAAATAAGGAACTTTCAGTTCTATTAAAGGGCGTACTTCTTACATGTGGGATGTACGACTATAGTGGTAGGTATGCCATTGACGTAGGCATACCTACTAAGTCAGGGGTAAGTGGTGGTCTTATGGGTGTAGTTCCAAGCAATAGTGGAGTAGGGATTTATAGCCCAGCACTAGACATCCATGGTAATTCCATAGTAGGATTAGGTATCATAAAATCTTTGTCTAAAGAATTGAACTTAAATATATTTAGCTGAAAAATTTACCATTTTATTCCTAAATACTGTATAATAATGAGTAAGTAGGTAAAATCAAGGAACTTAATAACTATGCAGGGGTGATAATTATGTATATAAGCGAATTAGCTTTTGGTGAATTTATAGAGATAGAAATTTTGCAGGAAGATATGGATAGTGAAAATGGGGAAGAAATTAAAATCAATACAAAAGTGGATACTATAGATGGTAATGTATTAAAAGCGGTGATACCAGATAATTTAAGGCGATTACGAGACATAAGTGAAATATTTGTTTATTACAGAACTGATGAGAAATGCAAGAGATGGATATGCAAACTGGAAGGTTTTGAAAGAAGCAATAAACTTTCTATAATTATCTTATCTTGTGATTCAAAATCGGAAGATGTAAACAATAGGGAAGCTTATAGAGTGTCATATGGTGATGATATAGAATATGAATTCAATGAAACTAAGACGGGTGGGCATTTAAAGGATATAAGTGCAACAGGTCTAGGGCTTTACACTAATAAAAACCACGAAATTGGCGATAAAATAAGTCTAATTTTAGAGGATTTAGGTTATAAACTGAATTTGGAAGGGCATGTAGTTAGACGCGAAAATCAAAGATTAGGAATATATAAATATTTGTATGGAATAAAAATGAACAATAAAACTGAAATAGAAAGAGAAGAGGTAATGAGCTACATATTTAAGAAACAACTAGAAATAATAAGAGAAAGAAAAAGACCTGACTAAAAAAGCATCTATCATTTGATAGATGCTTTTTAGAAATTTATTTTAACATGGAGTTTATAAACCATAGATTCTTTGCAAAACCACCTGCATAACCTTCGAATATAGCTACTGTTGCAAAGTCGCCTTCTTCATCAGCAAGATTTCTTATTTCTAGACCTAGGTTGTTCATCAACTCTAAGTCGGATTTTACAATTTCCAATACTTCCTTAGTATTAAAATCTTTTGCAGCTACTTCTTTTATAGTAGCAACTTTTAGATATTCAGCCATTGTTGAAAGTGGCATTTCGCCCTTCATTTTTAATAATTCAGCAACCTCATCGAACTTTTCAAATGCATCGTCATAGATTGCTTCAGTGAATTCATGGACCTGAACAAACTCCTTACCCACAACGTTCCAATGTAGATTGTGTAGCTTAACATTCCAAACTGCTAGGTTAGCTACATACTGATTTAATAATTCAACTTTATTCATTAAAAAGCCTCCTTGTAAGTTAATTCTAATATTGCTTATAAATCTATTATACCCGCCGCCAACTAAATCAAACATTTTATGGGGATAAAATATATATTACAATAAAAACCACGAAACCCTTGAATTTTTTGCCAAAATATTTTTTTGACAGATTTTGAAGGTTTTTGTAGTTTCTTGTAGGGAAACGATATCATTAATCTATGATATAAAATATCAATATTTTCACAAAATTATGAGGAGGGTATTATTAAATGACATTACAAATGGATATGGTTCAATCAATTGGTTTGGCAGTAATCTTATTACTAATTGGTAGAAAGTTAAGAAGTTCTGTAACATTCTTTGAAAAGTATTGTATTCCTGCACCAGTTATAGGAGGTCTATTATTTGCTATTATAACTCTTGTACTTAGATTAACTGATGTTGTTTACTTTGAATTCGATACAACATTGCAATCATTCTTTATGACAATGTTCTTTACATCCGTTGGATTCAATGCAAGCTTAAAAGTACTTAAAAAAGGTGGCCCTAAGGTACTGATTTTCGTAGGGGTTGCAACATTACTTGTAATATTACAAAATGCAGTTGCAGTTGGTTTAGCTGGCGCAGTTGGAGTTCATCCATTACTAGCACTTATGACAGGTTCAACACCTATGACAGGTGGACATGGTACATCAGCAGCTTTTGCTCCAGATATTGAGGCAATGGGAATCGTGGGTGCACAAACAGTTGCCCTTGCAGCAGCAACATTTGGCCTAGTTGCAGGATCCATGATGGGGGGACCAGTAGCCAACAGACTAATTGTAAAACATGATTTACTTAACAAGAAAAAATCATCTGAAAGCATTGATGAAGGGATGCTTGAAGAAAAAGAGTCAATACTTGATGGAGAAAAAATTGCTATGGCATTCTTCCAAATCCTTATAGCAATGGCTCTTGGTACTTACGTATCAGCTTTAATTGCTTCAACAGGAATTACTATGCCAGGATATATAGGCGGTATGCTTGTAGCAGCTATAATGAGAAACGTTTCTGACGCAGGAGTATTCAGCAATCCGCAAGAAGAAA
>CAYOFC010000031.1:0-13770 GCA_964403265.1 uncultured Tissierella sp.
TTTGGATTTAGGTTATAGAATAGTGAACAATTGCAAGGTTCATGGAGGACAATCAGTGGACCATATTCATTTTCATCTAATTGGTGGTAGGCAAATGTTATGGCCACCAGGCTAAAATTAAGGTTGAAATATACCACTTTATAATGTATAATATTTTAGTGTGCAATCCTTAACCAAGATATGGTATGCATTAACTCTAATAGTAGTGAGGGGAGGGAGAAGTATATGTCAGAAATTAAAATAGGCGATAATGAATCTCTTGATAATGCTCTTAAAAGATTTAAAAGACAATGTGCGCGTTCTGGCGTTTTAGGGGAAGTTAGAAAGAGAGAACACTACGAAAAACCTAGCGTTAGAAAAAAGAAGAAATCAGAAGCTGCAAGAAGAAAGAAACACTCAAAGTTTTAATAAGAAGGTGAAAGTATGTCCCTTAAAGAAAGACTTATGGAAGATATGAAAAATTCCATGAAAAACAAAGATACTATTAGAAAAAATACTATTACAATGGTTAGAGCTGCTATTAAGCAAAGAGAAGTCGATGAAAGAATCGATTTATCAGAAGAAGATATATTGGATATAATAGCTAAGCAAGTAAAAGAAAAAAGGGTTGCCATTGAAGACTTCCAGAGAGGGAATAGGCAGGATTTAGTAGATTTAACTAATTCCGAAATAGATATTCTCTTGGAGTATCTCCCTGAACAACTTTCAGATGACGAGGTTGAGAAGATAGTATTGGATGTAATCAATGAACTTAATGCAACATCTATGAAAGAAATTGGATTAATAATGAAAACTGTTATGCCAAGAGTTAAAGGTAGAACAGATGGAAATAAAGTTAATAATATTTTAAAAAAGATATTTCAAAAGCCTGAGTGATTCACTCAGGCTTTTTTAGCCTATTATTAATTAGGTGATTTTATAATTAAGGTGTAGTAGATCACCTAAGAATTGGAATTTATAAAAGTTTATAATAAGATCTTTGTTAGAAATTTAATAATTGGGTAGAAATAAAAGGATAGATTTATTAATGATATACATAGACTAATAATATTAAGTGGAGGTGATAAGATTTGAAAAAAATGAGATTGCTTACAATCGTTTTGATTGTATTATTAATTACTATCCCAAATAATAGTTTTGGTGAATCAAATTCTAAGATATATGTTGTGCCTATAAGTGGCGAGATAAATAGGGCAACAAGAAATTATGTAAAAGATGTCCTTGATGATTTAAATGAAAAAAATGATCTTGCCGCAGTTATATTCGAAATTGATACCTTTGGTGGACTTATTGAGGAAGCTAATAATATCAAAGATTTGATTATATCTACTAATATTCCTACAATATCCTTTGTAAATAATAAAGCAGCATCTGCTGGGGTTTTGATTACAATAGCTAGTGAGAATGTGGTTATGTCTAAAAATGCCATGATAGGTTCTGCAGAAACAATTCCAAATACAGAAAAAGTACTATCTATGTGGAGGTCTTGGCTTAGGGATACTGCAAATTATAGAGGGAGAAATGCTGAAATAATAGAAGCCATGGCAGACAGTGACATTGTAATTGAGGGCATTAGTGAAAGGGGAAAGTTGGTAAACTTAACTTCGCAGGAGGCTCTTGAATACGGTATAGCTGATTATCTATCTAATGATTACCAAGATATAGCCGAATATTTTGGTTATAAAAATGTAGAAATAGTTGAAAAAAACGAAAGTATGCAAATAAAATTGGCAAAATATATCTCTAGCCCATACTTGAGTAGTTTCATATTGACCATTGCATTTGTTGGATTGGTGGTAGAAATCCTGACACCTGGATTTGGTATAGGTGGAACCATTAGCATTATTGGCTTTGGATTATACTTTGGTGGGAATATATTGGCGGGCAACTCCAATTGGACATCATTGGCACTGTTTATTGTAGGTATTATACTGCTGATAGTTGAAATAATGATGCCTGGATTTGGCTTACCTGGAATAAGTGGAATCATCTTTGTAATAATAGGGGTAATATTGGCAATGGATTCCGTTACAAATGCTTTATTATCCATTAGCATTGCCATAATTATTACTACTATCATTGGTATCATGTTAGTAAAGAGGGGATTTAAGAGTAAACTATTTAACTCCATTGTTCTTGATAGCCAAACAAAGAGAGAAAAAGGCTATTTAAGTTCGGAGGTTGATGAAAATCTTATTTCTAAAGAGGGAGTCACTTTAACTGAGTTAAGGCCAAGTGGATACATCGATATAGATGGTGATCGTATAGATGCATTATCTGATGAAGGCTTTATATCTAAGGGAATCCCAATCAAAGTTGTCAGGATTGAAGGAACAAAAATTTTTGTTAGGAGGATTTAATTATGTTAGGAAACGCGTCAGTATTTTTTACTTTTGGAATTGCTATGGTTATCATCATATTGGTCATGTTATTTTTCTCTTTTGTACCAGTAGGACTATGGATAACAGCTTTTTTCTCAGGTGTTAGGGTAAGTATTTCAACATTAATTGGAATGAGGCTTAGAAGAGTTGCACCTTCAAGAATTGTAAACCCTATGATTAAAGCTACAAAAGGTGGCCTAGAAATCAACATTAATGATTTAGAAGCACATTTTTTAGCGGGTGGTAATATAAATACTTTGGTAGATGCTCTCATAGCAGCAGAAAGGGCAAATATACCATTGACATTTGAAAGGGCGGCAGCAATTGACTTGGCAGGTAGAAATGTGCTAGAAGCAGTACAGGTATCAGTTAATCCAAAGGTAATAGAAACCCCTTTAATTGCAGCGGTTGCTAAAAATGGTATAGAAGTAATGGTAAGGGCAAGAGTTACTGTAAGGGCTAATATTGAGAGGCTAGTCGGTGGAGCAGGTGAGGAAACTATTATAGCCCGTGTAGGTGAAGGTATCGTCACCACAGTAGGTAGTTCTGATACTCACGAAAATGTTTTAGAGAATCCAGATAGTATTTCACAAACTGTTTTATCGAAGGGCTTAGATTCTGGTACAGCCTTTGAAATACTTTCTATAGATATAGCAGATATTGATATAGGTAGAAATATAGGTGCCAAACTCCTAACGGATCAAGCTGAAGCAGACAAGAATATTGCTCAGGCAAAGGCCGAGGAAAGAAGAGCCATGGCTGTTGCTAGGGAACAGGAAGAAAAAGCTGAAGTTCAACACATGAGAGCTAAGGTAATAGAAGCTGAAGCTGAAGTTCCATTGGCGCTTGCTGAAGCATTTAGGAAAGGAAACTTAGGTGTTATGGACTATTACAATATGAGAAATATACTTGCAGATACAGATATGAGGTCCTCTATATCAAAGATATCAGATGATGGCAAAGACCAAAAATAGGATGTGATTGAATGGAATCTCTGATTGTTTTCGTCATAATTATTGGAATAAATGTTTTTTCGAAAAGTGTACAGGATAAAAAGAAAATTGAGAGAGCTAAGATGAAAAGGACGGAGGAATTAAAAAAAACTTCCTCACCTAGGCCCAAAATGGCTGAAAGAGTAGATCGGGCTGAGAGAAGTGGGCGAAATCTTACTGAAGAAAGCAATAAAGCTAGAGATAAAGGCCAAAGACCTCAGTATGATTATACAACAACAGAAGATAGGATTATGGAAAAGAATATTGCTAAAAAACCCACTACTAGTAAATCTACTGAGAATCCAATCTTAAAAGAGATACAAGAAGAAATTAAGAATGATTTAAGAGGGGGACTTGACAATAAAAAGTTAGTCAATGCAATAATCTGGTCAGAAATCTTAGCGGAACCAAAGAGTGTTCAAAACATTAAAAAAGGCATGTAAGTCATGCCTTTTTTATGTGCTATAAAAGATGGATGGATTTATTCTCAATTATAGTATAACTGTGACCGTTTAGCGAAAATCTTTGTTCTCCAGTAATAGTCTACTTTTTCACTGCATATTATTAGTAGGAGGGATATGCATGAAAAAAGGTATGGATGATTTTAAAATGTCTATTACAGACGCTCTAGAGTTGCCTTTAGATGTTGCATTAGATTTACCCAAGATAACTCTAGTGGGAAATGTAAAAATAAATATAACTAATCATAAAGGGATTATAGAATACACCAATGAGTTAATTAGAATAAACAGTAAAATAGGTATGATAAAAATCTCAGGAGAATCTTTGGAGATTAAAAATGTACTTATGGAAGAAATCACGGTTAATGGTTCTATCTATAAAGTTGAAATAATTAACTAGAGGTGTTCAAATGCTTGCTATAAAAATATGGAATTATCTAAAGGGATATGTTATTATAAGAATTAAAGGATTGACACTTGAAAGACTGTTGAATTTAGCACTATCTAAGGATATTTATCTATGGGATGTCAATAGGATAAATAGTACCACCATAGAGGCAACAGTTTCTTTAGAAGGATTAGATGCATTGGAGGAAATAATCACCAAATCTGGCTGTAGGGTTGAGCTTGTTAAAAAGGTAGGACTTCCATATATTTTAGACAGACTAAAATATCGAAAGATGTTTGTATTTGGAATAACTGTGTTCATATGCCTAATGATAACTTTGTCCAATATAATTTGGGAGATAGAAATTATAGGTGCAGAACAAACTCCTTCAAAAGAAATTATAGAATTACTGAAAGATAATCAGATAAAAGTTGGAAGATTTAAAAAGCAAATTGATACATCTGAAGTGGAAGGAATAATTCTAAAAAACTATGACTATTTATCATTTTTAGATATACAAATAAGCGGAGTAAAGATGACGATAGATTTAAAAGAGGTGGATATAGACCCGGAAAGAGTTGATACATCATATCCATGCAATATTATTGCTAGGAAAAAAGGTCTTATAGTTAAAATAATTGCTAAAAATGGAAAAGCGATAGTTGAAAAAGGAAGAATAGTAGAAGAAAATGAAATCCTTATTTCTGGCCTAATGGATAGTGAAACATCTGATGAGACATACTTAGTTCATGCGGAGGGAGAAGTCTTGGCACAGACTAGATACTCTCATATAGTTGAAGTACCTATTGTTAAATTAGATAAGGTAGAGACTGGAAGAGTATACAAGCAAAAAGCTATATCCATTAATGAAAAAGGTATTAGGTTTTTATCTGGGAAGATTCCTTATGATAATTATGAAGAGGAAATAATAGAAAAGGATATAATAAATCTTAAATGGCCAAATATTGATTTACCATTTAAAATTGTAGAATATATATACAGAGAAGTGGAAGTAGAGGAAATTAAGCAGGATATAGATTTTTTAAAGACTTCTACTAAATTAGAAGCTACCAGAGAAATCAACAAAGAGCTATCAGATACAAGTGAAATTGTATCAAGAAATGCTATTTATACAATAGATGGTAACATTTTAAGAACTAAAGTATCTATAGAAACAATCGAAAACATAGGAAAAGTGCAGATAATTTCAAATTAGGAGGCTAAGATTTGCAAAAGACTTTAGAAAAACGTATTTTGATTGAAAATAACAATATTTTGAGTGAAATATTTGGGGAACTAGATGAAAATATTAAAATTATTGAGAATGAATTGGATATAAAAGTAATAGTTGCTGATGGTGAGATTAAACTTTTAGGTAGTGAAGGGAGTCTTGTACCAGCTGAAAGATTAATTTACAATTTGATTGATATAATTAAAGTTCAAAAGAAATTGGATAAGCAAGATTTAAGATATACAATTAAGCTTATAAATGAAGGCAAAGATGATCAGATAAAGGATTTGCTAAATGAAGTAATATGTGTGACTTCGACAGGAAAAAGCATCAAACCAAAGACTTTTGGACAAAAGAGATATCTAGATGCTATTAAAAAAAGTGATATAGTATTTGGTATTGGTCCTGCGGGAACAGGTAAGACATATTTAGCTATGGCAATGGCAGCCCAAGCGTTTAAGAACAAGCAAGTAAATAAAATTATTCTTACAAGACCAGCCGTAGAAGCAGGAGAAAATCTAGGTTTTTTGCCTGGTGATTTACAAGAAAAAGTAGACCCTTATTTAAGACCTTTATACGATGCCTTATTTGATATACTAGGATATGAGAATTACTTGAGGTATATGGAAAGAGGCTTGATAGAAGTTGCACCCCTAGCATACATGAGGGGTAGGACATTGGATTCGGCATACGTGATTTTAGACGAAGCCCAAAACACTACAAATGAGCAGATGAAGATGTTTTTGACTAGGCTAGGTTATGGATCAAAGGCAATTATAACGGGGGATGTGACCCAGATAGACCTTCCTAAAGGTAAAGAATCAGGTCTTAAAACCGTATCTACAATTCTAGACGGTGTAGAGGGAATAGACCTAATACATTTGTCCAAATATGATATAGTAAGGCATCCATTAGTTCAAAGAATCATCGAAGCATATGAGAAATATGAAAACAAACAAAAGTAAAGTTCCAAAAAGGGGGGATTACCTTTGGATAAAATGAAAATTAAGAAATTCAACTTTAATTTTGATAATAGACGACTCATTAATATGTTATTGCTATTTTCTTTCACAGCAATACTTTTTTTTATAAGTCTCTTAAGATTTGAAGGCAGTAAATTAAACGTAGAACTTGGTGATCGGGCAGAGAGGGATATACGGGCAACCAAGGAAATAATTGATGAGATTGGTACAGAGGAGTTAAGGCAAGAGGCCTATAATCGTATTCAGCCTAAGTATAGGATTAATCCTTCTGTTCAAATAGGTATGAAGGATTCTATTTCCCAACTATTTGATACAATCAGGGATTATAAGATTCAAACCAGTTTAAGTAGTTTTAGAAAAGTCGAACTAATACTAGAAAGTTTGGAGTTTGAAATGAGTAAGGATGATATATCCGCCCTCCTAAAAATGGAGTATACAGAGCTAAACAGTTTTGAGAATACTCTATTGGATTTAGTAAATCAATTAATGGGAGTAGGAGTTAGGGAGGAGGATTTAGAATATGAAATAGGAAATCTAGCTACTACTTTTGAATCTTTAAGCCTAACTGATACACAAAAAAAATTAGGTAGTGGATTGATGTCTCAAATAATTAAACCTAATAAATTCATAGACGAGTTGGAGACTAAAAAAATTAGAGATATAGCTGTGGCTAATGTTGATGATGTAGTAGTTAAAGAAAATGAAATAATAGCTATTGAGGGAGAATTGATTAACAAACAAAAATATGAGTTGATCAAGGAGTCTGGTCTATTAAAGGATTCAGAGGGAAGAGATATAGGTGAAAAAATCGGGATTGCTTTATTGATAGTTTTAGGTATACTGACAATATCTGGATATATATATTTCTTCAATAAAGAGATTTTAGAGGACAATAGATTTCTTGTATTATTGATTATAATCACACTTACAATATTATTATCTCAAGGCCTATATGCAGTTTCACCATATTTGATACCAGTATCAGCTGGCGGATTATTGGTATCTATATTGATTAATCCAATACTGGGAGTCATAGCCAACGCTTTACTAACACTATTTTTAGGATTATTATTGAGTTTGGATACTAGCTTAATTGCTATGCTACTAATAGGTGGTAGTTTGGCTATTTATCCTATAGTCCAACAAAAACAAAGATCTAATATATTACTAAGCGGCAGTGTCATGGCTGTTGCCAATATTATAGTTATTACATCTTTTGGTTTGATTAAGGGCTTAGGTGGAAGAGAAATCCTTATCAGGGATTTACAAGTGTTTTTAAATGGGATTATAGCAATTATTATAACCATAGGTTCACTACCCTTGTGGGAGAACTTGTTTTCAATTTTAACTCCAATTAAACTTTTGGAATTGTCCAACCCGAATCATCCCCTACTAAAAAGATTATTAGTAGAAGCGCCAGGAACCTATCATCATAGCCTAATGGTAGGCAATCTAAGTGAAGCAGCAGCAGATTCCATAGGTGGGAACTCATTATTAGTAAGAGTAGGGGCCTATTATCATGATATAGGAAAGTTATATAAACCCTATTATTTCAAAGAGAATCAGTTCGGGATGGCAAACCCTCACGATCTGCTTGAACCTCACGAAAGTGCAAAGATTATCCTTGCACATGTCACTGAAGGTATAAAGCTAGCAAGGGAGAAAAAGCTACCGAAGGAAATTATAGAATTTATTGATGAACACCACGGTACTACAACTGTTGCTTATTTTTATTATAAGGCAAAGGAAAATGATAGTTTTGCAGATATAGAGGACTTTAGATATAAAGGCAAGAAACCACAAAGTAAGGAAACTGCTTTAGTTATGCTAGCTGACTCAGTTGAGGCAGCAGTACGATCCATAAAGGAACCCACTAGAGAAAAAATAGGGGATATGGTCAATAAAGTTGTTAAGGGTAAGTTAAACGATGGTCAATTAGATGAATGTGATATAACTAATAAAGATATAAGTATTATTATAGATATTTTTATAAATATTTTATTAAGTATATATCATGATAGAATTGAGTATCCAAGTATTGAAACTATAGGGGGAGAAGGTAGCTAATGGAGATCTATATAGATAATAGACAAACAGAGATAAAATTAAGTGAAGAGATTGAGAAGTTATTCCAAAAGGTTATAAAGGAATCCCTATTAGTTGAAGGCAGAAGCCTAGATTATGAGGTTTCCGTATCTTTGGTGAACAATAAAGAGATTAGGGAGTTAAATAGAGATTATAGAGGTGTAGATAGCGAGACCGATGTCTTATCATTTCCTCTTGATGATGATTTTGATATGGATTTGCCTTTATTAGGAGATATAATTATATCTGTAGAAAAGGCCTTGGAACAAGCAGAAGAATACGGTCATAGCCTAGAAAGAGAAATAGCCTATTTAACAGCCCATAGTATGTTCCATTTAATGGGATATGATCATTTGGAGATGGAAGATAAGGAAGAAATGAGGGATAGAGAAAAGCTTGTAATGAAAAATTTAGGAATATTTAAATTTGATAAAGGGGAATAAGATTATGAAAAGAAGCATAATTGACAGTTTTAATTATGCAGTATCAGGGATTATATTGTCTATAAAAACTGAAAAGAATATGCTAATTCATTATATAATAGCAGTAACCGTATTGGGCTTAAGTTTATTTTTTGATTTTACAAGGGTAGAATTTTTGATACTACTATTTGCTATTTCTTTAGTACTGACATTGGAAATGATAAACACAGCCATTGAAAAAACAGTAGATTTGATAACAAAGGAGTACCATCCCATTGCAAGAATCGCAAAGGACATATCTGCAGGAGCAGTTTTGATTGCGGCAGTAAATGCCTTAATAGTTGGATATTTATTGTTTTTTGATCGTTTAAATCAGTTTTCTGAAGTCTTGTTGTTTAAAATAAAAAGATCACCTATTCATTTGACTTTTATAGCACTATTATTAGTTATATTGTTGACAATAGGCCTAAAAGCCAAATATTATAGGGGTAAGGGAACTCATTTTCAAGGTGGTACAGTAAGTGGCCATTCCGCAATAGCATTTTGCATGGCAAGTATAATAGCTTTTTTGGTTGAAAATATCCTAGTTGTTACACTTGCGCTGGGGCTAGCCTTTTTAGTTGCTGAAAGTAGGGTTGAAGGTAAAATCCATACTTTTGTAGAAGTAGTCCTAGGGGGCCTATTAGGCATTATAATAGCAATTTTAGCATTTCAAATCATAGGATAAGGGGAAAGATAATGACTAAGAAATTTTCATATATATTTATTTTATTCATTGCTTTATTAACAATTGTAGCTTGTGGTAAAGAAGAGATAGATGAATCATTAATAGTAGATGAACTTATTGAAGAAGCAATCATTGAGGAAGTAATAGAACCGGAGATTCCTATTATAGAAGGTATTCCATCACCACTAAGTGGCTTATATGCAGATGAAGAAAAGGTCAACCGAAGGGTAGTTGGAGTAATGTTTGATAATCACCCAAGTGCTAGGTGGCAGGCTGGCCTAAAAGATGCCGAAATCATTTATGAATTTCAAGTTGAGGCTCCATATACAAGGTATTTGGGCTTATATTTAATAAATGATCCTGAATCTTTAGGCTCTATCAGAAGTGCAAGACCCTATTTTGTTACTAAAATATTAGAATTTGATGCAATATATGTAAGAGCAGGTGGTAGTGAGCAGGCTAAAAGTGATATAATAAATAATAAGGTAGCAGATATCGATAGCCTAAGTAGTTCAAACAAGGTATTTTGGAGAAATAATGACAAGAAAATGCCCCACAACCTTTATACTAGTATGGAAGTCATCAGGAATACACAGGAAGAGCGTGGATTCAGAATGACTGGGGATATTCCCCCATTTATATTTAATGAGGAAGATAGAGATTTAGATGGGTTTCTTGCCAAAGATATATTAATTGATTATAAAGGAAAAAACACTACTAGTTATACATATGATGAAGAAAACAAAATCTATCTAAGACAAAAAGATGGCAAAGATCATATAGATGAAATCGATAAAAGTCAGTTATTCGCAAAAAATATAATTGTCCAAGAAGTCAATACTAAAGTGATCGATAATGTAGGTAGGCTTCAAATCGATTTAATCGGAGAAGGTAAAGGTATTTATTTTACAAATGGTAGTGGAATTGATATTAAATGGGTAAAAAATGATAGAAGTGGTAAGACTACTTATTATACTGAAAGTGGACAAGAGCTAGCTTTAAACCCAGGTATTACATGGTTTCAGATGGTAAGTCCCAAGGTGGATATAATTTTAGAACAAGGGCTAGGGGGGCAATAATGGAAAAGAAGGAATTAATCAATTTAGCTTTAGATGCACAGAAAAAGGCATATGTACCATATTCTAATTTCCGTGTTGGTGCAGCAGTTTTGATGGAAGATGGAAAGACCTACTCTGGTTGTAATATAGAGATAGCATCCTATTCACCTACCTTGTGCGCGGAGAGAACAGCTATATTTAAGGCTATATCTGAGGGCAGCACAAGGATAAAGGAAATAGCCATAGTTGGAGATGCTGATCCAACATATCCATGCGGAGTATGTAGGCAGGTGATTAGAGAATTTGGTAAAGATGCCACAGTAATAATTGCTAATTCAGAAGATGATTATAAAGAATATACTCTAGAGGAACTTTTACCAAATAGTTTTGGACCAGAAGATTTAGCTTAATAAAGGAAGGATGTAATATATGTATAAATCAGGATTTGTTAGTGTAGTAGGTAGACCAAATGTGGGAAAATCCACTTTGTTAAACAAGGTAATAGGAGAAAAAATATCTATTATTTCAGATAAGCCACAAACTACAAGAAATAAGATACAATTAGTATATACAGCTGATGATTTTCAGATAGTATTTCTAGACACACCAGGTATTCAAATGCCTAAAAACATATTAGGTGAATATATGCTCAAACTATCTAGAAGCACCTTAGAAGAAGTGGATATTGTTACTTTTATGGTAGATGAAAGCATGAAAATAGGTAAATTAGATGATTATATTTTAGAACAACTTAAGGAAATATCAACTCCAATAGTACTTTTAATAAATAAAAGTGATAAACTAAATGGGGAAGAAATAGAAACATTGGTTCAAAAATATAAGGATATGAATCTTTTTGAAAGAGTTATTCCTATATCAGCATTGGAAGATACTAATATAGATGAATATATTTCAACTATGAAGGAATTGTTACCAGAAGGACCACAATATTTTCCAGATGATATGATTACTGATCAGCCTGAGAGATTTATTATTGCAGAGATAATTCGCGAAAAAGCACTGCTTAATCTTGATGAAGAGGTTCCCCATGGAATCTATGTAGGTATAGATGGTGTAAAGACTAGAAAAGACAAGGATATAATAGATGTTTTTGCAAATATCTACTGTGAAAAAGACTCTCATAAGGGAATAATAATTGGTAAAAAGGGTCAAATGCTAAAAGCTATAGGCCAAAGCGCTAGAGAAGATATAGAAAAATTAATGGGCAGTAAAATAAATCTTCAATTATGGGTTAAGGTTGAGAAAAACTGGAGAGACAAAGACAATAAAGTCAAATACTTTGGGTATAAATAAGCGGTGAAAAAGAATGTTAAAAACTGAAGGCATTGTCTTAAAGGAGAGCAAGTACCAAGAGACAAGCAAGATATTGAGTATTTACACAAGGAAAATGGGCAAAATCAATGTAATGGCTAAGGGTGCCAATAGGCCAAAATCCAGGTTAATAGCAAACACTCAGCCCTTTTCTTATAATGAATATCAGTTTTCGCAAGGTAAAAATTTTTATTATATAAATCAAGCTGATATCTTGGACTCGTTTTATGATATTAGAGAAAATATGAATAGAGTAATCTATGGATTCTATTTACTTGAGTTAGTTGGAAAATCAGTAGAAGATGAAGAACCAAATGAAAAAATATTTTTATTACTTGAGAAAACATTAAGATTACTATCACAAATAGAAGATGATTATCTAAAATTAATCGTAGCATTTGAGTTAAAGTATATATCTTTTTTAGGCTATAAACCTTACTTGGAGAAATGTGTTATGTGTGGTAATGGGGAATCTTTGGGATATAAGTTTAGTAATGTTCAAGGTGGTATATTGTGCACCGATTGTTATTCTAAGGATTTTACTAGTAAAGTAATAAGCAAGGATGTATATGCCTCTATGGTTAGATTAATGTACGCTAAATTAGAGGATTTAGATAACCTTGAAGTGTCTGAAGATACACTATGTAGAATCCATGACATAATAGAAAATTATATTTTATATAATATAGATAGAAAAGAATTCAATTCATTAAATATGTTTAAATCAAATAAGTTAAATCTTGATTAAATGACATGTATTGACAATGAATAAATAATTTGTTAAATTATTAAGATGAGTATAAGAAATACGATGATGAAGATAAGTACCATTTATGTTTATTTAAAGAGAGTCTAGAGTAGGTGAGAACTAGATATAAATATATTTCGGGAAAGGAACTTCTGAGTGTTTTAATTAAAGTGAACACCTTTTTAGGTGTTAAATAGGGTGGAACCGCGGAACTAACCTTTCGTCCCTATATCTGGGATGAGGGGTTTTTGTGTATTCAATTTTAATTTGAGGAGGGTTAATATGTATTTTCAGGATTTGATGCTGAAATTGCTAAACTACTGGGGTGAGAAAGGATGTCTAATACTAGAACCATATGATATAGAGAAAGGTGCAGGGACTATGAGTCCTCATACATTTTTAAGGGCTTTAGGCCCAGAGCCTTGGAAGGTTGTCTATGTAGAACCATCAAGAAGACCAGCCGATGCGAGATATGGAGAAAATCCAAACAGGGTGTATCAACATCATCAGCTACAAGTTATTTTAAAACCTTCAGCTGAGGATATTCAAGATCTTTACTTAGACAGCTTAAGAGCGATTGGAATAGATCCACTTAAACATGATATTAGGTTTGTTGAAGATAACTGGGAAGCACCTACCCTTGGAGCATGGGGACTAGGATGGGAAGTATGGTTAGATGGTATGGAAATTACACAGTTTACCTATTTCCAACAGGTTGGTAGTATCAACTGCGAATTAGAGTCAGGTGAGATTACCTATGGTCTAGAAAGAATTGCTATGTATTTACAAGATGTTGATAATATATTTGATATTAAATGGAATGAAGATGTAACTTATGGTGATATCTTTAATAAAGCAGAATACGAGCAGTCAGTTTATAGTTTTGAGAAAGCTGATATAGAAGTATTAAGAGGATTGTTTAACACCTATGAGGAAGAAGCAAGAAAGGTCTTAGAAGATAA
>CAYOFC010000032.1:0-234 GCA_964403265.1 uncultured Tissierella sp.
AAAAATGCAAATACTGCAAGAAATGCGATTCCAGCTCTTATCAATGCAGGAGTGAACTTAGGTACATCCCCTTCAAATGCTTTATACTTTGATTCTATTCCAGACATAACTGATTTAGTAGGGTCCTTTTTTATTTTATTAGCGTATATCATAAGATATATGTAACACGCCAATAAAATTACCACGAAACATATTGCTCTATACCATAGACCTGAATATATTGGTAATTCAGCG
>CAYOFC010000032.1:244-10356 GCA_964403265.1 uncultured Tissierella sp.
TAATGCAAGAACTAGTGGTATTATCATTGGTAGAATTACTACACTTAGTTCCCACATACTGGTAAAGGCTACTTGTGTTCCTATAGCTGCCATTAATACAAATGCTATTACATAAAAAGATGTATTTCTTAGTTTATATGCTAAAATTTTTAATGCTGTTTCCATTAACCCGATTCCATTAACAACACCAAAAGCCGCTCCAGCAAAGAATATCATCGCCATTAAACTTGCAGCATTCCCAAATCCATAATAAAAGGATAGAAAAAATGTAGTTGGCCCAACTCTTTGTTTTTCAACAGTTTCAAATGACTCTGGGTTTACAATAGTTCTACCATCAAACTCGACTCTCTCATAAACTCCACTTGGAACAAAATTTGCCAATATAGTAACTATAACTAAAATAATTAATAAAAGTGTAAAAGGATGAAGCAGTTTGCTTTGTTCTTTATTTTTTGTTTTTTCCATTAGAACAATCCTCCTATAATAAAGATTTTTTACTTTTTATTCTTCATTATTTGTGCCATAACATTTATCATTGTCATAGCCGCAAGTCTAGTAGTTATTGCAGCAGGGTCATATTGAGGCGCTACTTCCACCATATCAAATCCAATTACATCAACTTTCTTACATATCCCCTCGATTAGTTCTGTAACTTGATTATAATAAAGCCCCCCTGGAGATGGTGACCCTACACCTGGTGCTATTGACATATCATACCCATCTATATCTAGTGACAGAAAATACTTCCCACCTTCTGGAATTTTATCTAATACCCATTCTGTACCATTATCATGTACTTCTTTTGAAGTAACTAAGACAGATCCATATTCTTTTGCATCTTGGAAGTCTTCCCTTCTACTGGATCCTAGGCCCCTAAGTCCAATTTGATACATATCCCCTATATGATCCATTTCAGATAATCTTCTCATAGGACTTCCATTTCCATATGTTTGAGGCCCTACATTATTGGTCCAATCTAGGTGAGCATCAATCTGAATAATATTAATTTTTTCTCCTAAAAACTCCAAAGCTCGTCCTGTAGGAATCGTAATTGAGTGATCTCCACCCATTATAGCGGGAATTGCACCTTTTTCCAAGATTCTTCTAACAGCATACTCAATACTATCAAATGAGAATTCTATGTCTCCATGTAAAACATCTGCATCTCCGCAATCTACTATTTTTATTGGAGCTGCCAACACTTGCTCGTCCTTTTCTGGGTCATAAAATCCTGCATCGCCCCTGGCATAATGAGTTGATACTTCCCTAATTCTTCTAGGACCTAATCTAGTTCCCGAAAGAAAACCTATCCCTGTATCATATGGGACCCCTAATATAGCAATATCAGCATCTAAATCATCGAAGCTATTACATATAGGGTATTTCGCAAAGGAACAAATCCCTGTAATTGGTCTATTTAATATCATTCTTTCTTCCATTAATAACCCTCCTAAATTTGTATTAGTATTAGTATACAATTCCTGTAATAATCTTTAAATAGATCATTTAATTGAATTATCTAAATTTTGTTTAAATTTTAAGGAAAATGATTTCATTTGCCTTAATTTTTTAAATCTTTGAAGTTATATGAAATTTGATATATAATATGTATTAAGATTATATAATATTAAGGAGACCAGTATAAATGGATAATATTAGTTATAGAATTCTAACCTTACTACAATCTGATTCTAGAATGACTTATACCCAAATTTCAAAAGAAGTTAATTTAAGTATTCCATCTGTAAAAGAAAGAATTAATAAAATGGTGGATAAAGGAATTATAAAAAATAATTCAATTGAAGTGGATTTTAAGAAACTAGGAAGGAATATAAGTGCTATCATTTGTGTTGATGTGATGTCAAGTAGGTATGAACATTTTTTAAAGTTCTGTTCTAGCAATCCATATATAACAGATTTTCATAGAGTTTTAGGTCCCTATAATGCTATAATCTTTGTTGCAATTAGCGACACTGATATCTTCGAAGAATTTATCGATAGTCTAAAAAATTATGGTACATGTCTAACTTCAATTGTTACTTCAACTCATTTTAGGAATAAAATATCACCTATAGATATTAAAAATAGTATATAGTAATTTATAGTTACTTTAAAAAACTTTTTGTAAAATATATAGCCTTGTTTAGGATAATATCCTAAACAAGGCTATAGAAATGATAAGCTAAAATCATAAACTAGCTTGGTAATCCCATATAAATGGATTACAATTTTTACTCTTAATAACAAGTACCCCTTTATTTTTATTATATAGAAAAACCATATTTCACTGGATCACTCTCATCTACTACAATATGATTAAATCCTGTAATATATGCTGAGCCTGTTATCTCAGGTATTATGGCATCAAATTCTCCAACTTTAGCTTCTTCCAGTACTCTTCCTCTGAATTTTGTATTAATGATGCTTTCATATATAAAGGGTTCATAAATTTTTAATTGACCTTTAGCATATAGTGTAGCCATCTTTGCACTTGTGCCAGTTCCACAAGGCGATCTGTCGATTTGGCCAGATCCAAATACTACCACATTTCTTAAATCAGCATCGGGACTATTGGCTTCACCATAGATCTCCACCAAATCTACTTTATTTATATAGGGTTTTGTTGGATGCTCTACTTTTATTTCCTTGTTTATAATGTCCCTTAATTTAATTGCTATTTCAGAAATTTTGCTGGCATTTTCTGCTTTAATTTCTAATTTCAGTTCACTATCTCTAACTATTGCAAAAAATGATCCGCCAAAGGCAATGTCAAAGGTTACTTTTCCTATTTCAGGAAGTTCTACTTGTGCATCTTTTTTATATAGAAATGATGTAACATTCACTACTGAAACTTCTTGGACTTTTCCGCCCTTGACCTTGGCTTCTGCTTTTACTAATCCAGCTGGTGTGTCTAAGATTATGTTGGTTATTGGCTCAGTAACCTCTACCATTTTAGTTTCTACTGCTATGGTAGCTGCACCTATAGTGCCATGTCCACACATATTTAAGTATCCACCACCATCCATGAATATTATGCCTAAATCAGCCTCAGAGTTAGTAGGGGGAATGATAATGGACCCAAACATATCCTTGTGTCCCCTTGGCTCATGCATCAAAGATGTTCTAATATAGTCCAAATTATCTTCCAAATACTCCTTTTTCTTTTGCATTGTCTTTCCATATATAGTTGGAAAACCATCAACTATAGTTCGGTTTGGTTCTCCCATTGTATGGGAGTCAATAACATACAATCCTTTAGAAAAATCCATAATTCCCCTCCATTAAACTTTTGCTATATACTCATAAGGAAGTGTAACTATCTTTCCTGCTGAATCAATTTCAACTAAGTTGCTTAATGCATCTTTACAAATATTGTACTGCATTTCTATGTCATTGGGAGCACCTGCATTTGCACCCATAGGTACCAATGGAGCAACTGCCCTAGGGCTACCACTTTGCCTTACTACTGGGGGAAGAGCAGCTATAATTATAGTTGGTATACCTGCATCTTCAATCTCTCTCTGCACAATCACGGCAGAGCGGTGGCAAGTACCTCAGCCTGCTGTCATAAGTACTGCATCTACACCTTCTTCTTTTAATATTTCTGCAATCTTCGGTCCAGTTTCTTTTTCAAACATTTCTTGGTTTCCACCGCCACCCATAAATCCAATATGGACTGGTGCTATAGATTTTATGAAGCCTTCCTTTGCCAACTCATGTAGTCTATCTATGGGAAACATGCAATTTATATCTTTATTAACATCAGCATTATCATAACCACCATGGGATACCATTAGCTCACTAGAAGAGCTGGTATCTGGAATCTCCCTAAATGTAAAATCCCCTGAAAGATTAAATCTTTCATCTGATTTTCTATGGACGCCAGCTGCTGTAACTAAGGCTATATTCATATCTTTTAACTCCTTGGTTACTGGAGTCCATACAGGTGGTGGTGTAATTGGGACAAATATTTCAGATTGTAGCCCTTTTACTACTGCCATATATCTATTCAACCTCCTCTTTTTTATCCTTACTTAAATTACTTATATATTTTCTTGGTATTGGATTTAAAACCTCTACATAACTCATATTAAGGCAAACTTCCTGGCCTATTTCAAGTGGATAATCTGTAATCAGCATCCTCATAGGGATCTTTAAAAATCCCATCCTGCCCTTGAAATCTATACTAACAGCACCATCAGATATTTCCACTATTATACCTTCTAAATATCGGGTTTCATCTATATATTTCATATATACACCTATTTCCTACCTATAAGTTTCAGATTGTTTTCCTTTACTTGTGGACTCCATTTTCTTTCTGGAGCCAAGACTTCCTCTTCATTCATAACAGACTTTAACATGGCTAATATTCTAAGACCATCCTCTTGGGTCAGAGTATTACAAGCAAGGACTTCATTTTCAATTCCTTCTTCTGTTTTGTTTAAATCTATCATATTGGTCATATATTTATTTCCCACTACCAAAGCACCTTGAACTGCACAAAAAGAGGCTCCTACTACTGAAATACCCCTCATACCAATTTGCTCAATATGACTGGCAAAGTCGATATGGTTGTTTCCAAAGCCTTCTGTAGTGACTACAGCTCCATCTACATCCATTGCCTCTATGGTCATACCAACCCTTTCTGACACATAGAATTTTTCCGAATTAATCTGTGGACTACCAACTATAATAACACCACATAGATCTATTTCTTCATCCATTAATGCTTCTATTATAAGAGGTTCCCTAAAGTAATGTCTTGAACATTCCTTACTAGCAGGCCCTATACAGGTAAGTGCATGTATGGCTCCATCAAGTATTTCCAAAGGTGAGCAAACTATAGGAACATTGCCCAAATCAACATTTGGTTTTCCACCTATTACTCCAACTGGCTCCATTGGAAGGATTAGATTGTCGTGCATAGCCCCTTGTCCCATGATTTCTTTGACTATTACTACTTTCTTTTTGCCTGGTCTTCTTAATTGAAGAAATTCTTCTTCTCTAGATGATAAATCTTCATCTACCTTCTTCAAGGCTTCCCTAATTTCTCCAGTGATAAAATCCGTAGCCTTATGAGCCGCAAGAGGCCCTGGCCTTTCCATATTAGTGTGTTCTTTAATTACAACTTCAGTTTTTATAAGGATTTCACCCTTATCAGGAGCACCTGGTCTTCCCCACATTATGTTGTCTTCAAGAATACCTTCAGATGAGCCAAATTCACCTATTTGTACTCCATTCTCATCCGTTCCAGTAACTATCATAATTACACCATCTAGTACCCTAGTAGTACCAATACCTAACTTGTCTCCTTCTTCTTTTACAGCAATAGGTTGGACATCCATTATGGTCTCCGAATACTCATTGTATCTGTCAGGAGTTATGATATCTACCTTGATCTTCTTAACTAGTTTATCTACTTTTATTGCATCTTCACAAATCTTATCCCTAATATATAGGGTCTTTCCTTCTATCCTTGTTTCTTCACCAAATTTAACTTCATCTATTTCAAAATACTTCTTAGCAAGCCTCCTAACTTCTTTAGGTGGGTTTTCTATTGGTTTTTCTTCCACTATTTCTTTACTTACTATGGTCGCTGATTGCTGAATATATCCTGGCATAGGTATTTCAATATCTATTCCCCTACCTTCAGCAATTTTGATTTTTAGTATTCCACCTTGACCTGTAATTATTGAATCTGATTCTACTTTCTCTGATTTCTTATATCCAGCTAACATTTCAGCTGTAATTGGTGTCAAAGCCACTGTATCCTCAAGTAAAACCTGCCCAAGTACCTCTCCCCTTGTAAGCACATCTTCATCTAATTTTATAAGTAGTGAATCCTCTAGTTTCTCAAAGTTCATTGGATTTTCTAAATCTGAAGCCTTTATCATATGGCCAGATTTCATATTATATTTTAAAACTGCTTTTTTATCTAAATCAAGTAAGTCTTCTTTACTTAACTCTTCATTTGATAAACCTATGTCTCTCATACCCTCTAATATATCAGGAGTTATAGGAGTTAATGCATCTAAAGTTTTAAGCAACTTGGCCCCTATTACTTCACCGATCCTTGCACAATTTTTTGGTAAGGTAAGTAGTCCTGAATCTACAAGCTCTGGTATTAGACTTGGGTCCTCTAGATGGCTCTCATCTATAATAGAGCCTTCCTTTAATCTACAACACAGAACAGCTACTTCGCCTTTAAACTTCTCTGCTTGTTCAATACTTAATGACATTTTCCTACCTCCTTATTCTTCCATCGGAAGTCTTCTACTTAATTCCTGATCTACAGTTCTAAATATATGGTCAGTATGATGATATACTGGTATTTTCAAATCTGGTGCACAGCTCATTACTGTATTTGTACAATCACTACAGTTGGCAATTAGTATTCTTTCTGCACCATTTCTCTTAAGTTCCATAACTGCCTGAACCTGTCCTGGACATTCCCCTGGTGTTAGACACTTATTTGCCCCTCTTATTTCCACTAGGTTTTTGCAATTAGTAGTAGCTACTACTTCCGCCTTCATCTTTGCAGCTATATCCCTAAGCCTTACTTCATCTGCGCCACATGCACAAACCAATAGCCCTATTGGACCCTTGAACTCTGGTAGTGGAATAGTAACTATGGCTCCTCCCGACATCTTGGTAACTACAGCCTTTTCCACATCTCCAGCCTTACCTGTATATGGACCACCTATGACTATTTCGCCGAAGTCCCCATCTATTCCTCCACATCTTTCAATAAGAGTGCTTATAGATGTTCCTATTGGAACTTGGAAAAACACATTTGAATTTTTGCCAGCTTTTAATTTTCCTGCTACAGTAATATCCTTATCTATTACAGGTTTCTGATTCTCTACAGCCCTTGTTAGATTAGCTAGGGTTTCCCCATTCATAACTACTGACTTTGCCTCCATAGGCAACTGCTCAGGAGTTAGCCAAGTAGAAAATACCTCATGGATGATGGCCCTTTCCTCACCAACAGGGTACATATCTCCCATTTCTTTTATTAGAATATCCCTTGATTCACCTATTTCTTTTTTTAATGCTTCAATAGCTTTTTTATTCTTTGCCTTTATGGCTATATATCCAGTTGGAGCCTTTGTAGCTTCCATAGCGTATCTAAGTCCCCGTACAATTAGCCCAGGATTTTCCTCTATAAGAGCTATATTATGATTTAAAATAGGCTCGCATTCCACACAATTGGCAATAACATATCCATCCGGAATTTCTGATTTTAGCTTTATATGAGTCGGAAAGCCAGCACCACCAGCACCAACTATCCCAGCTTCAAAAGCAGTATCTGCTATTGAATCACACTTTTTAATCTTTATGTACTCTTCACCTTCAGTAAACTCACCTTCTATTTCTATGGCCTCTTCTGTTACCCTAGCTATAGTTCCCGATACACTGGCATGTATCCTTGCCCCGAGACCATTGGGTTCAGCTATACACTGTCCTCTGAAAACCTTTTCCCCATTCTTAACATTTGGCACACAAGGAGCACCTATATGTTGTCTTAATGGAATAACATACAGTCCCATCTTTTGTCCCTCCTATTTGAAATATTTTGCAGTTCGATATTATTCTACCATACTCTTATATAAATGGACAGATTATTAAGACAATAAAAACAAATCTTATTAGACTAAAAATATTTCAACCACAAATACAACTACACAACACAATATAGATACTTGAAAAAGGCTTGCTCCCTTCCACGCTAATATAATCCCTGCAATTAAAGCAAGGGCACCTGCAGCAGGTATTTGAGTTGCATCTATTATAGCTGGGAAGGTCATCACAGCCAAGGTTACATATGGAACATAGTATAAAAATGATTTTATAAAAGTGTTATTTATTTGTTTTCTAATTAATGTTAATGGCAGTAGACGGATTGCATAGGTAACGACTGCCATTACAAGTATATACAAGTACACATTAGGCTTCATTTACATCGTCCTCCCCTGGGGATACTGGGAAAAATACAGCAGCTAGTCCAGAAATTACAACTGTTAAAATAATTATTTTAGTTCCACTGGATATATCGCTGAAAAAAGATAGTTTGGAAGAAAGGAAGCTGGCTACAAAACTTATTAAGACGAGTATACCGATTATGGGCTCCTTCTTAGCTGGTGGTACTATAATAAATAAAAACATACCATATAAAGCTACACTTAAAGCACTAACAAGCCTAAGTGACAATATATTTCCTGCTGCTACACCTATTGCCGTTCCTAATGACCAAGCTGGTAATGCTACTAACATAGCGCCATAGAAATAATGTGGGTTCAACCATCCCTTCTGAGCAATAGATATGCCAAAGAGTTCATCTGTCACATCAAATCCTATAATAAATCGATGATACAGTGGTGTATCTGGACTTATTTTTTGGCTCAAGGCAGAACTCATTAGAAAATATCTTGCATTGGCAATTAACGTCACCATTGCCATCTCCCAATAAGTTCCCCCAGATGAAATCAATAAAAAACCAGCATATCCACCTGCAGATGCATTTGTAAGTAAGGCTGCTAAGAAACCTTGAAATACTGTCAAGCCTGCATTTTTCGCAGCTATTCCCAAGGTAAATGATACTGCTAGATATCCTAATGCAATAGGGATACCATCCCTAATACCCTCTTTAAATAATTTTATATTAATATCTCCAGAACCTCCATGTTCAGAAATATTTCCTCTCATTTCATTAATTTTTATACTCAAAACTTATTCTCCTTCTTATGTGATGTCTAAAACTATTATAAGTATAATTTACCTATTTGTAAACCAATAACAAGAAAAATCCCCTATACCACTGAAATTATCAGAGTTATTGAGGATTTATTAAAGATTTCACTTGTAGCCAACTATATTACATACTTATGATTTCATATCCATCATTTACATACTGCTTCATTCCCGCATGACCTGACATATCATCTAACATAGGTAATCCCGTTTTTAGGTTTTCTTCATACACCCCAAGTACCTTGGAACATGCAAGGCAAATTCCTGCAATTATTCCCGCTTCCTTAGCCTTTTTATAAAGGGGATTGCCCTCTTCTTCAAATAAAGGCACTAACTTAACAGATGCCCCTTCAAATATTATCCTTACTTCTTCTCCACTTGAATGTAAATCCAGCCCATTCATTAGAATATGTTGGAAGCACATTTTCTCACCAGTCATTCCATAAAATAATATTTTTTTCATTATAACATCATCTCCTTATGTTTATTTTTTACACTCCATATTATTATTACAAATCAACTTATACTACTGACGCCTATACAAAAACACTATTTAAGTATTGATTCTAAAATAGTGTTTTATATTTGTCTATATTAAGTATGATATTTTTATACATTTAAACTATACCCATAAAGCTAGATCCTACACACCATCTTCTCTATCTATATAAAAATGCCCTTATGGTTTGAATATCATCTTAATTCAAACCATAAGGGTATTTTATCTGTATATTAATTGATTAATACTCTCTACAAAATTTATTTATCATTTTCTGCGATCCATTCGTCAAACATCTTTATAGTTGCATCATAGGTTTTATTGCTTATTTCAGGTAATTGCCCACCCCAAGCTTGTTTTGCTTTGTCAAAACCTTTTATGAAAGCATCTTTCATGCTTTGAGCCTTAGCTGGATCTCCACCAGTTAATCCAATTGCAAAATCAAATAGTCTTTCAGAAGTTTGCTTTACTCCCCAATAGCCATTTTCAGAGATATCCTCTTGTGCTTTTAAGATAGTATCACTATCTATCCCAATCGTGCCTGATTCTTTGAATTTCCCACCTTGCTCTAATATCAACTTCTCTACTACGTCCCTCAGCTGCTGAGTCTGTCTCTCTACCTCTAATTTTAATCTAGCAATAGTGTTGCCATCTCGTGTATAAGTCTTTCCTACATCTGAATTGCTAGTCTTACTATCAGGTATATAGACATCTACTTCACTAGCTGGAGCCTTAATCTCATGTTTCGTACTTTCTTTCTCAACTGTATAATCTCTTATGTCATAAGAATAGTTAGTACTTGTCAGCTTGTTAATTTTATTAACATCCATAATATTACCTCCTATTTCTCATCCTAAAG
>CAYOFC010000032.1:10456-13103 GCA_964403265.1 uncultured Tissierella sp.
ATAATAAGTATCTCAATAATATTAATAATAGGATTGAACTATAAGTATAGTCAAGGGGGAGAAAACCAATGGTCAAAGATATCAAGATGCAGTTCTCTAAACGAACTGTAATAGTGATAATATTAATTTTAATAATCTTGTTATCAAAATTTGTTGTATCAACAATGGTAACAGATCCAAGCTTTAATGAAGAAACCATAAAGTCATTAGATGATAAAAAGGTTACGGTATTAAAACTAGCCGCAGCATCAGCTGCATCATCAACAGCTTTATCATTAATACCAGGTGATGCAGCAACTCCAATTGCTAATCAAATGGCATCATTAACTTCCTACTTTATTATAGTACTAAGCGCAATTTTATTGGAGAAGATGTTAATTTCGGTAGTTGGTTATGTGGCATTTTCCTATATCATTCCTATTGCCTGTATTTTAGGTATTATTTATCTATTTACAAGGGTGGATGTGCTTAAAAATATAGCCATAAAGCTTGCAGTATTTGGGCTCATCATATTTATAGCTATTCCTGTAAGTATAAAGGTAAGTGATCTAATATATGATTCTCATGAAGCCACAATAAATCAAACTGTTGAAACGGCTGAAGACAATACGGATTATATAGAGGATAAAAAAGGGGAGCTTTCTGAAGAAGATAAGGATTGGATGTCAAAGATTGGTGGTTACTTATCCAATTTTTCTTCTAAAATAGGAGATGGGGTCTCTGATATAATGAAGAAGGGAGAAGAAACACTTAATAGATTTTTGGATACAATTGCTGTTTTGATTATTACAACTTGTGTTATTCCATTAATTGTAATATTAATTTTTGTCTGGGTTACAAAGATCTTCTTCAGCTTTGACCTTAGACTTCCCAAAAAGATGTCATTGGATAATCCTAAATCTATTGAAAGTGAAAAGAAATCGGAAGTGTTCTAGTTGTAAAATCTATATCAGCAGATTAAAATATAAGTTAAAGTTTATTATAGACCACAATATATAAAGGGGGACTAGATTTGAAATTCATAATTGAAGAAAGAGTATTTGAGACTTTAGGAGATGTTTGTTTTGCAATGGTAGCAGCATCAAATATAGATAATACGAAAGAAATATCTGATATTAAAAACCTATTAAATGCTAGTGTCAAAGAATGTGAAACATATTTTGAAGGTCAAAAAGTAAAAGAAAGTAAAGAAGTAAGTTATTATCGTGAGGCCTTCCAGCAGATGGATATAAATCCAAATAAATTTTTGTCATCTATAGAGGCCTTACTTACTAGAATTTCAAAGAAAAAAGGTATGCCATCTATCAATCCACTAGTTGATTTGGGAAATTCTGTTTCTTTAAAATATAAAGTACCTATAGGTGCACATGATTTAGATAGTGGACAAGGGGATTTCTATGTAAGATATTCAAGATCTGATGATTCTTTTATCCCATTTGGCGATACTCAAGAAGAAAGTGTTGAGGATAATGAAATTGTATATGCTACTGGAAGTACAGTGAGAACCAGAAGATGGATTTGGAGACAAAGTGAATTAGGAAAGATCACGCAAGATACTAATAAAGTCATGTTTCCCATTGATGGATTTTTAAATAATAAGGCACAACTCCTCTTAGCTCAAGAGGAATTAGCAACATTACTTAAAAAACACTTTAATTGTGAAGTTCAATTAGGATGGGTTGATTCAAAGAATCCAGAGTTTAAGTTTGAGATTTAGGGTGCTGCTGTCTGGTCTTTTATCTAGGTATATAAGGTAGGACCTATTCAATTATTTAATATGGTTTTTAATATTCTATAATTACCTTTTATTTGCTTACAAATAATTTTACTTATAACTCCAAACACTATATTAAGAATAGTTGATGTAATTGCTAATATTATAAGTATATTCAATGCTCTCACTCTCTTTCTTGGTCATTCAATATACTTATGATGTTCAGTTATTACTTTTCTCATTCTCCTTTATCGATAATAATCATCATTTACTCTGCTCCTATTTATTGTAATATGCAATCTAAAAAATACCGTAAAATCCACTCCTGAATAATACGGTATTTCTTAGATTGCACGCTGAGGAATTATCCCTGTATAAAATCAATCAACTCTTTATTAAATTCATCTTTCTGGTCATAAAAGGATCCATGCCCACTAAAATAAAATGGTATGAGCTTTGAATGGAACAACTTTATCATGGGTTTAGAGGAGGGGCTTATGATTAATTGGGTTAATTTAAACAATAGTTTAGCCTAGTAAACCTAATATAGAAACATGGACATAAAAAACACCCTAAAAAACTAGTATTTATTAGCTTTTAAAAGGTGTTAGATCTTACTCCACGCACTTTCGCATTTATTTCGCTTCTTTATTTATAAAATCAACTTTATACTGCCATTCACCATATTTTTGGTCATTATCAGTTATCGTTCCTTCTGTAAGGGTGATACGCAGAACGATTGAGTCAGGATTGTCTTCATCCCCATGTGCATCAAACCATGCGAACAGCAGGGCGGGGATTTCCAGCTGCATTGGGGGACAATGCAATAGTTGCAAGAGCAATAACGTTATCCTTACCATTTCCACAGAATTCTTCCGTAAGCTTCATTGCCTTTTCATACTTGTTCATAATCTTCCTCCATTTATCTTTTAT
>CAYOFC010000033.1:0-12949 GCA_964403265.1 uncultured Tissierella sp.
CCCGTAGGGAATATTTTAGGAGTCCTGGATGGGGTCATAAAAAAAAATCCCATTCCAAAAGGAAGGGGCTTCATCATTTCGCGTCCTCATCTTTCAGAATAAATATTCTGTGGGATTTGGCACCTTAGTTTTACACAGGTTGCCGGGTTTCGTAGGGCCCATTCCCTCCACCACTCACAATAAGGTTAGTATTAAGTTTTACTAATAACTTATGGACAGTTTAACACATTTATTATATATAGTCAATTATTAGGTTCTTTTATAATTGTTTTACTTTTTTATTTTTTTCTTACACATATATATAATTTAGTATCTAATAGATATAGATATTGGAGGTACTTTAGTACTTATATCTAGTTTTTTAATGCGTTTAATAAACATTATTAATAAAACCTGGTAAAAAAACGAATTAACGAGATATCCTTAGTAATTTAGAGCTTTTTTTAGTAATAATTTGATTTGTTTAATTATGGCCTTGTTTTGAATTGTTTAAATCTAAATTAACTCATTTTGTTGCCTTGCATTTAATCTGAATCTGTCCTATACTATAATAGTCGTCAAAAACAACGACAACAACGGCGGGGTGTAGCGCAGTTTGGTAGCGCACGTGGTTTGGGACCATGGGGCCGGGGGTTCAAATCCTCTCACCCCGACCATTAATATCCAAAGATATATAAATTGTAAATCTTTGGAGACGACAAGATTAACCTATAGGAGTTTCCTATAGGTTTTTTTATCTTAAGTACTTATCTTTCAATTTCTCTACTTCTTTTTCTAATATTAAATTTCTTTCCTCAAATTGCTCATAACTTTTATCTACCAGTACAATACCACCCACAAAAGGCACTACGAAATTAGTCATTAGTTATATCAGAGAAAAACCATTCCCAAATTAATGATTGAAAATAAATAAAGTCCTAGATTACCCCAGGACTTTATTTAGTAAATGTTCTTCAAATTATCTCAATAAAATCAAATCTATTAACATCAGCATAGGCAGGAGCTAATTTCATCAATTATTGCTTATCCTCTTGATGTGCGGATTTAAGTTCATCTTTATCAATCCCTTGAGGGAGTCCAACTCTGGAAAAATAATTACCAAATCTTTGGGACATGAATTCTAAGTATGGACTTCTTAACCTTAGCCTCACGTCTTGAGACTCATATCTAGAAGTAAGTAATCTTAAAGGCACTGAATAAATTTGACTAAAGTCCACTACCTTATAATTCATATTAATTGAATCATCATTATAACTTTTGATTAAATGATAAGCTGGTCTGCGCCCAGAATTTATTTCTGATAAAGTAGACCATGACGTTATCTCACCAATATCAATAATCCTTGCAACTATAACAAAATCAGGTGGATTATTAGCTAAGTCACATGACTGTGTCATTACAATAACATCAGTTGTAGCAACCATTAATTTTTCTTCTGAAGGTTTGTCCAAATTATTTAAATCAAAATCCTTATTAAGAAATATTATAGGACAATCAAATATGATATCTCCTTGACTAATCAAAGATTCTTCATCAATTAAGCTATACCATTCCATATATCCACTCCTCCTATACTATAGGTTTACTAGGCATTCTACCTATAAGCTTAGTAGTCACTGGAACTTCCTTATAAATTTTAAGTTCACTAAAAAGGATTTTTTCGTGATGTTCGACTAAATCATTAATTTTTACATCAAAAAAATTATCAATATATACCACATCATAATCATTTTTATTGTGGAGGGTATTCTTCTTCATATCTACTACCTCCTGATTATTAGAATTGGAATAAATATCCACCCCTATAGTATATTTATTCTCTCCTAAAATAGTTACTTTTTTTAAATGATTGTTATATCCATAGCCACTATATATTTTATCATTACTCCCATAGTCAAAAATACTATCATCAATATTTATATTTTTCAAAGTAGGGTGTATCAAAGGTGTATTGTTTATGGGTATACACAAACTCAAAACAATGGTACCAGCCAAAATTGGCTTTTTTAAGCTCAATGGTAAACTCTTTGTATAGTTTAATGTATTTCCTTGGCTATTTATATTATAATCGAAGTTTGAATTTTCATATATATTCTTTTGATAATTATATAAACTCATTAGTTACTCATCCCCTTTACTTTTATTGGGAACACTCCAAGGCTTTGACCATCAATAAAAACTTCAGATTTGTATTCGCCCTCTATCCTTAAGGCAATATTCCTAAAGTCCATATTTAATAACATACCATTCATATCTTTTGGCAGGTCTATTTTTAATTCCTGTATCGGTAAATGTATATCATTTGTATCAACAACAATTTCACCACTTGGATCTTTAAAAATATACCTTAAACTATGTTGTTTATCTAAAGATAAATCTAATACTCCAAAAGCTACACAAAAAGAAAACATACTAGGTATAAACATAGGAGTTATAATGTGCATTGGACCTGTAATATGCATCTTACCTTCAGGTGTATTTTCAATTTGTGTGTTTTCGCAATACATAAAAGTAGATATATAAGGCATAATATCCCTCTTTCCATAATAGTAGTTTATTTTTTTACATAAATCACTCTAATATAAATTTAGTAAATAAGTATATTAAGTATTTACCCATATTCTTAAATATGATGCTCTATAGCTTACTGTTTTTCTTTTATTATAGTATTAACACAATTGTATAAAAATAATAGTTTTTTTGCAAGTTTTATTCAATAAACAATAAAACCAGGGTTATTAGCCCTGGTTAAGTAATTCTTCTTTCTTGAAACTTCCTCTCAAATATATGGCAAATAGGCCTGTTAGTATAATACCCTTGAGTATACCTGTGATGCTTATACTCCACCAAACTCCTGATAAAGCTAAATACTTGACTAGTACTAGGGCCATTGGTACCCTAAGAAGATTTAAACTTATACCTGCAATTGATGGTGGCACGGTTTTGCCAAGCCCATTAAAGGCTCCTGTAGTACCTATTTCAATACTCATAAAAAACTGTGAATATCCTAATATTCTTAGATAGTTTGCACCCTCTGCTATGGCCAATGGATCATCTGGGATAAATATTGCAAAGAGTGGTTCAGGAACCAATATAAGTAACAATGAAGCAAATAGACCTACACTTCCAATAATCACCATCCCCTTTTTATAACCTTCTCTAATCCTATCATATTTCTTAGCACCATAATTCTGTCCCATAAATGCGGAGATTGCTGCCGAAAATCCTTCAGCTGTCATCCAAGACAAAGATTCTATCTTAGACCCTACTGATTGCGCTGCCAAAGGAACAGCACCAAATTGAGCTATTATTCTTGTTAGAATCATACTTATTACTGAATGGGCTGATGTTTGTAAAAATGCTGGAAATCCTAGTCTTGCTATCTTTTTTATATATTTAAAATTTGGCTTCCTAAGGAGATGCACCTGGGAATAAAGATTGCTTGACTTCCTTCCTATATATATGAATATTATGGTAACTATTACTTGAGATAGTATGGTGGCTGCTGCTGCACCTTTGATTCCATAGCCTTGTATGGGCCCATATCCAAAGATAAGTAGTGGGTCTAGTATCATATTAAAGACCAAACCTATGGTATTGATTTTAAATGGGGTTATGCTATTTCCTGAACTATTTAATATTGCTGAAAACATAGGATTAATAAAATTAAATATCATACCAAATGATATTATAATTAAGTACTCAATAGCCATATCGTAAACCTTTATATCATCTATATTAAAAAATCCTGTAAGTTTGTGCCTAAATAACAATAAAAACAAGCCGTATACTATGGCTATAAAAATATTTAATTGAATACCATTGGATATATACTGTTTTGCCTCTTTCAAGTCATCCCTTCCATAGGATTGGGCTACACCTACTCCTACTCCTATTTGGGATAGCAAAATTAAGCCTGCTCCAAACCATAGGAAAAACCCTGCAGTTCCTGCTGCCCCTACTGCTTCGGTGCTTAGTCTACCTAGCCACATAATATCTGTTAAATTATAGGCCATTTGTATAAAGGATGTTCCCATTATAGGAAGGGCTAATTTTATTAAAGTGCTAAATATATTTCCTTCTGTTAAGTTTACATTTCTGTTCATTTTCTCACCTTTTATATGTCTTTCCTTATATTTTCCATACACGTCTTTCATGACTCTAAACAATTCTATATGAAAGTAGGGGTTTTATCAAGAAAAAATAATCATCCATAAGGTTTTTCCCTTATGGATGATTATTTTATTATAAAGTTTATTTATTGATTGTAATTCTATTCTTCCAATCTTCATTTCTTAAGTTCATTATAGGCATTTTGTGCTGCTTCTATATTTTCAGTAATAAACATAGCAGCCGTAACCCCATCCCGTTGAACTACCGCGGCATCAATAATCGGCAAGTTTTCAGTAAGATAAACTTCAGCAGATTCTCGCCTGTATTCTACCCATGATTTAAGGGTTTCTTCAATATCTTTAGCTTTTGATTCATCTACTGCCCGTACAATAATTATCTCATCTGGTGACATACCCCAACCTGCTTGATATGCTGCATAATCAAGATAAGTTTCAGGATCTATACCCACCATGTTTTCTAATTCTTCTGGTGTAAGCTCTATCATTTCAGAAAGCCCAGCTGCCTCCGCCACAGCTGAATACAGATCGTCTGGTTCAGGCAAATCAACAGCTTCTTTGGAACAGCCTGATGCTAACAAGCAAAACAAAACTCCAAGACATAATATTTTTTTGAACATCCCTAGCCTCCCAATTGTATTTTAGCAAATTGTCTCAGGGTATCAAGAATAACCGCTGAACATTCGTTGTTTATATGAACAAAATCATCCCTGCTGTATTCTTTGGGTAGATGTCCATCCTCACCTCGAACAGCTGCATTCACATCTACCATTTTTATCCCTTCTTCTTCGCACATAATTCTAAGCATTTCCGCAAACTCATTGAGCAAGGGGCTATCTAAATCCCTATTTCCGATGTAATCTGGTAGCCATTTTGTGGCTGTTTTCGGGGTAGTTGTTAGAACAACTACATCCAAACCTGGATTTCCTTCTTTAATGTAGGGTATCATTCTACGGTACCTCTCTATGGTCTCATCGGCAGAGAATCCCACCCCCAGATCATTCATGCCTAACATAATAAAGACACGCTCGGTCCCCATTTCATTCAAAATAGTTTCCAATGGTTCTTCTTTACCCTTGTAGGTATAATATCGGCGACTATCCCCTTCTGTATCACCTACAATATCTGCTACCTTTATCCCCATGATGGATGTCAAAAACTGCGCATCAGAAAGCATTGACACACCATCTTTACGCTGTCCTCTGACATATTGAGCAAAGCCCTCCATTACTGAATCCCCTACAAATAGGCTGTTTGAAAAGTATTCATCATAGCTGTCCTTTGTAGTAGGAGTCTCTACCACTTGTGTATCTGTTGCTGCTGACTCCTCTTTTATCATCGATAGATCCTCTTCTGCTATTAATTCTGCTTCACCTTCTGTACTTGGACTTGGATGATCTTCCTGGGCCAATGCTGGCTCCCCCTCTGGAGTCAATACTGGTTCTTCTTCTGCTATTGAATTAACTGGCTCCATCGGAATATCTACCACAAGCGGAACTTCTTTAACCGTACAGGCAGTACTCATGGTAAGGAAGGCTATCATAATAAGTACTATATTAGCTGCTCTAATCTTCATAATTTCCCCCTCTTGTATAATGAACCTGTAGTCAGGCTACAATTTCTATTAAGTTTAATTTATAATATAGGTCTATTTTCCACTAATTTTTCTTAGTAAGTTATTTGCAGTATCAGTGTATTCTACCCTTATTCTACTAAGGCTTAAATAGCCTTGGTTTTTATTAGCTAGGGCATATCTTGTGGTTACTGAGGTTTTGTATCCTAATTCATCTAATAGCTCCTGTGCGTATGGGGTATATATTCCAAAAGGATAAGCCATACTAGTAATTTCTTCTCCTAAAAATCTTTCTAGTACTTTTTTTGATCCTTCATATTCAAATATCAATCTTTCCTTATCTACGCTACTGGAATCTATGTGATAAACTGTATGACTCCCTATTTCTATTCCATCTTGGTAAATTCTTTTTAAGTTCTCACCAGTTTTTATATCATTTGATCCAATATTTCCAGTTACCATATAAAATGTACCAGTCATACCTCTTTTACTTAACTCATCTGGAGCAAATGTATAATGTGAGTCATAACCATCATCAAATGTTATTACAATAGGTTTACTAGGTATTGGTAGATTGTTTTCCCAATGATTATAAAGCTGATCCATTGTAATAGTATTGTATCCCTTCTTATTTAAGGAATCTAAATGTGACATATATGTATCTGGATGTACATATAAACCACCAGAACCACCTTTTGGTAAAGCCCCTATCTCATGATACATTAATACTGGTATGTCCTTATAGAGTATATATTCAGGCCTAGCAGGATAGATTGGCTTATTCATATTATCTCTTAATTTCAAAAGGTCACCAAAATTAAGGTTTTTGCCACTTGTCTTATATCTTTCTACTAAATCCCTTTCAAATATGCCTTCACTATAGCACTTCAATATATTTCTATTACTTACTCCTTTCAACTCACTCCTGTAGTATTCATAGTTGTCATATGTTAATTCAATATTATCTGTAATTTTATCAGCCAAATTCCTTAATGTTATTTCACCCTTTACCTTGTATTGCTCACCCAATAGTCTTTCAATATCTAAGTTGGTAATAGGTTGCACAAGTAGCTTGTCCAAACTTTCTATATTAGGTAAACTAGTATCAATCTCATGGTAATCTAAATATTTTACTAGTTCTCCTGCAACACTTGCCCTACTAAGATCGTCATTAATCTCATTTTCCCCATGTATAATTTCCAAGTCTTCCCCTGTAATCTTATCATTTGGATTAAATCTATTATCATGAAGTTTCATTAATCCCTTGTTCACTACATTGAATATATCCTCATACCACCATTCATTTGGCTCTATATCCTCTATGTAAATATTATCCTGATCTATATGTTCAAAGCTTAATCCTAAATTATCTAATCTATTTAGAATTACTGCAAATTCAGCCCTGCTCAACTCTTTATCTGGTTCAAAATAACCATCATGATCGCCATTCATTATTCCTAATCCTGCCATGATATATATATCTTCATACCTATCATGATTTTCCGAAAAATCTTTAAATCTTGGAACTCCTATAGCTTGTTCAGCAAAGCCTTTTGGTGTTGCCACTAATATTGATAATAAAACTACTAAAACTACTATTCTTTTACTTTTCATAATTACCTCCCATAGCTAGCCTATTTTTTTGCATATTATCCATATAATACCACAGATTTGGTAAAATTATAAGCAGTTAATTATGGTATAAACTTATCCAGCTAGAATTACCTTATGTATTTGTTAGTATAATGTAATCTATTTGTAACAGAATTGATATATAAAAACTATATAATGGAAGTTGGATAATTATAACTTATGGAGATAAAACTAGAGAGGTGACACAAATGAAAGGAAAAATCAAGAAAGTCTTTATATCAGTTTTGGCAGCATCTACGATTATGACAAGTACATATTCTGTATATGCAAGTAATATAACAGTTAATATGCCTTATGAAATATATACTTCACAAAATCAAGAATATTTGGCATCAGGGGTTAGTTATGAGAGTATAAGAAAATTCACTGCCCTAGGATGGTGGAATATAAATGTAATAAGAATTGATCTTGAAAATGAATATACTGAACTAAAGGGATTGTTCAATAAGGATGGAATCCCAAAGAGAGATTCCATAAGTAACATGGTAGAAAAACATGACGTTGTAGCAGGAGTAAACGGTGATTATTTTAATTATAAACCTATGCCTTCTAGCCTAGGTGGTCTAATTAGCGGTGGTGAAGTCATCATTTCTCCAATCGAGTTGTCTTATGCCCTTCCAAGCTTCTATCTGACAAGCGATAAGGAAGGGGGAGTAACCTATCTTGATAGGAGTATTGTGGTAGAGGATTTAGATAATGGAAGCAAGGTAATTGTCAACTCATTGAACAAGATAACAAGTGAATTTGATACCTTGACCCTTTTAAATAGACAGTGGGGTACTACTTCTATCGGAAATAGATACCACAATGATTTAATAGAGGTTATAGTTGAAAATGATATAGTTAAAGATATAAGAATCGGACAGGCTGCTACTGATATTCCTGAAAATGGATATGTAATCGCAGGTAGAGGTTCTCGCGCTGATGTCCTAAACCAACTGACCATAGGGAATAAGGTGAAACTTGAAGTTGCTACTAAACCCAATGTAGATAAAATTAATTTTGCCATTGGTGGCGGCAGCATCATACTAAAGGATGGAAATATTTCATTAACGGATATTCATACTAAGGGTTCCAATCCTAGAACTGGTATTGGCATCAATAAGGACAATACGGAGATGATATTGGTAACTATTGATGGTAGGGATTCATCCTTCAAGGGCGTTGGCCAAGAAATGTTTGGTGCTATTATGAAGGATCTAGGTGCTTATCATGCTCTAAACTTAGATGGTGGCGGTTCTACTACTATGGCTATCAAACCTTTAGGTGAAGACAAGGCCCAGGTAGTGAACAAGCCTTCAGAGGGTTCCCAAAGGCTAGTAGTCAATGGTGTAGGGGTCGTTTCCAATGCACCCAAAGGTGAACTATCCTATTTAAAGATGTCAATTGAAGATAATAAAATGTTTGTAAATACTAGTAGATTTATAACGGTCAAAGGCTATGATGAAAACCACAACCCAGTTGAGTTAGACCCATCTATGTTGAAATTTTCAGTAGAGGGTGTTGAGGGAAGCTTTGACTATCATAAATTTAAGGCTACTAGTTCTGGAAAGGCCAATATAGTAGTTGAGCATAATGGAGTAAAGGGCAAGCTAGAATTTACGGTATTGGACACTATAAAGGATATCACAACAAATATTGATGAAATTAATATAGATATTAATAGTAAGCAAAATCTTCCTTCTTTTTATGGTAAGGATAGCAATGGAACTGAAGCAAGGATATATCTAGAGGATATTGATTTTACTATTACTGGGGATATAGGTTATATTGAAAAGGGAGTATTCCATAGTTCACAGTCATCTAAGGGTGGGGCTATAACTGCCCGTGCTGGTGAAGGTGTGGATAATATACTAGTAAGTATAGGCAATGAGGCTAGGCTAATAGATAGCTTCGAAGATCCTAGTAAATATAATTTCCTATCATTTCCAGAGTCTGTATCTGGCAGTATCAATCAATCCAAGGATGCAAAGGAAGGAAATACTAGTATATCCCTAAAATATGATTTTTCACAAGGTGGAGATACAAGGGCTGCATATATAATGCTAAGACCTGAAACTTCTGGAATTAGCCTGGAAGGAAAGCCTAAGAATCTTGGATTATGGGTGAAAGGCGACAATAGTGGCAGCTGGTTAAGGGCAATAGCTATAGATAGTAAAGGAACTGAACATTATCTTAGCTTTAAGCAGGCTATAGATTTTCAAGATTGGCAATATGTAAATGCTAGTATACCAAATAATGTTTCTTATCCTATTAAGTTGGAGCGTATCTATGTTGTTGAAACTGATAGTTTAAGAAAGCAGTCTGGGGAGATACTTATAGACGGGCTTAGTGCCTACTATCCTCCACAAGTTGGTAATCTAGAGCTAGCTGCTGAGACAAGGCTAAAGGATGAATTAAATAAAAAATCAGATATATTGCAAGATGGCTTTACATTTGTAGTGGGTAAGGAACCTAAAAATATTGATGAAATAATGGGTTATGAAGCAAGTAAGTCTATTACATCTATTATGAATCAAAGTAAAATAGGCATAACACTAAACCCTATATCAGAGAAATTCCAATCAAATCTAAATACTTTTGCCCATATAGATGGCTCAAAGGGATATAGCACAAATAAACATATGGATACATTATTTATAAGTTTAAATTCTAGTAAAAATGGTATAAGAGAAACAGATGCAGGACAATGGATTAAGCTAAGACAGGATCTTGAGAATAGAACTGAAAGTAGTTTTATACTATTCTTACCAACACCAATATTTGGTAGTAATGGATTCAGTGATAAGCTTGAGGCTGAGTTATTCCACGATTTACTTGTAGAAGCCCAGCAAAAAGGGAAAAATATTATGGTAGTACATGGTGGTAATACTACATCTGCTGATTTGAGGGATGGTGTAAGGTATATTAGCTTAAACACTAAGGAGCTAAATACTCCCGATGATGCAAAGAATCTTAGTCTAGTAAAGTTCTATGTCAATAAGGATAAAATATCTTACGAGTTCCTCAAGGTATTCCAATAAAAATAAGAAAAAACATTTAGGATTCCCCTTCCTAAATGTTTTTTCTTTATTTTCTGTGACTATGGATTTCAGCTCCAGCTATTTCTAGACTCTTTAACCATTCTAAGGATTTTCCAGTACCTACAGCTACACATTCTACAGGATTATCTGCAATTCTAACCTCTATACCTGTTTTTTTACTTATTAGCTTGTCCATACCGTATAATAGGGCCCCTCCTCCTGTCATTAAGATGCCTTTATTACCAATATCAGCAGCCAATTCTGGTGGAGTCCTTTCTAATACTGAATGGACCGCCTCTGTGATTTCCTGAATAGTATCTCCCAGTGCCTCCAACATATCACTAGTACTTACTTCAACTGTCATAGGAAGGCCTGTAAGGAGATTTCTACCCTTGACTGATTCATATCTTTCTACTTCAACAGGATAGGCACAGCCTATACTTATCTTTAGATTTTCAGCCGATCTTTCTCCAATCATCATATTATATTTTTTTCTTATATATTTAGTTATTGCTTCGTCACAATCATCCCCAGCAACCCTTATGGATGTATTTACAACTATTCCACCTAAGGCTATTACTGCTACATCAGTAGTTCCACCACCAATATCGATAACCATGTTGCCATCAGGCTCAGTAATATCAATTCCCGCTCCAATGGCTGCTGCAATAGGTTCTTCGATTATGTAAGTTTTAATAGCACCTGCGTGTTGGCAAGCCTCTACAACGGCCCTTCTCTCTACATCGGTTATACCACTTGGCACACAAACTATAATCCTAGGTTTGAAAATACTTTTATTTAGGGATTTTCTAATAAAATATCTAAGCATTCTTTCAGTTATTTCATAGTCTGATATTACGCCGTTCTTAAGGGGTCTAATAGCAACAATATTTCCTGGGGTACGGCCTAGCATTTGTCTTGCCTCTTCACCTACAGCCAAAAACTTATTTGTGTATTGGTCTATGGCTACTACTGATGGCTCCTTCAATACTACACCTTTCCCTTTTACATATACCAGTATACTGGCAGTTCCCAAATCTATACCTACATCTGCTCTCAAAGCCATTAAAATCATCCTCTCCGTTAATTTTAATATGTATTCTACAAGTTTGTATAAACTCCTTCAAATTATATATTTATTTAGTCTTTTATTATGTTGAAATAAAAGAGTTTCTCGCATATAATAATCATTGTATGAAAAAAATAAAATAATTATTGGGGTGCTATCTTGAAATCTCTTTTTAACTCTGGACACATAAGCGAAAAAACAAAATATATTATTGTAACAACATATGTAGTTTTGATTCTATTATCTTCATTTTTATTTAATACTCCACTGGAAATAATCCAAGGTATGAAAAATATTGTTTTAGCACCTAGTATCTTGGTGTCAGATTACTTCGTCGTGGCTAATGTAGGTGCCGCAATCTTTAATGCTGGTCTACTTATGATTATAACAGTAGCGCTTGCAATATTCAATAATTTAAATATTAATGGACCAATAATTGCTGGAATTTTTACAGTAGGGGGTTTCGCCCTGTTTGGTAAGAATATTTATAACGTTTGGGCTATATTGTTTGGAGTATATTTATATTCAGCTTATAAGGGTGAAAAGTTTGGAGGCAATCTGGTTGTTGCACTCTTTGGTACAGCTATAGCCCCACTTGTTAGTAAGCTTTCCTTTGGTTTTGGCTTTGATATGGTAACAGGGATAGTTCTAGGTAATCTATGTGGTATAATAGCTGGTTTCAGCTTTGTCCCCCTAGCTAGCCATTTCAAAAAGTTTCACTTAGAATATGATTTATATAATTTAGGATTTACCGCTGGGATTGTTGGAACTTTATTTATGGCTCTATTTAGATCCTTTGGCTTTGAAAGTGAAGCTATATCACTTATTGCATCTGGTTATAATAGGGTCTTTACTATTTACCTAGGGATTATGTTTTTATCCATGATAATAGTTGGGTTTGTATGTAATACTAGTAGTTTTAAAGGATATAAGGATTTACTTAAAAGCAGTGGTCGAGCACCTAATGACTTTGTCCAACTAAATGGCTTTGGAATAAGCTTTATAAATATGGGAATTATGGGATTTATAATGTTGGGCTATATATTGCTAGTAGGTGGGGAATTAAACGGTCCTGGATTGGGTGCCATATTTACAGTGATTGGCTTTTCAGCCTTTGGTAAGCATCCTAAAAATGCTCTTCCAATTACCCTTGGTGTATTTATAGCTTCTATGCTTACAAAATGGGATGTTAGTTCTACATCTATGATATTTGCAGCAACATTTGGTACTGCCTTAGCTCCAATAGCTGGTGACTTTGGTCCAATGGCTGGAATAGTAGCGGGTTTTCTCCATGTATCAGTAGTTACCAATATAGGATATCTGCATGGCGGGGTAAATCTATACAACAATGGTTTTTCGGCAGGTATTGTAGCTGCAATACTAGTACCAATCATTCTATCAATTAAAAAAGATGCAAAAATCTAAAAAAGTCCTTACGGACTTTTTATTCGTTTATTGCTTTGTATTTTTGTTTGGTAGCTTCTCCACCTCTTATGTGTCT
>CAYOFC010000034.1:0-12908 GCA_964403265.1 uncultured Tissierella sp.
TTCAAATAATAAAGACTTACCAGTTGTATTAGGATTAAAAACTGATAAAATAGATATAGGAGATAATCTTTTCTCTAATTTGGATTTACAGGAATTTGAAGACTTTATAAAAGAAGGAGAAAAACTAGATTTATTAAGTAGCATTTATAGAATAAATATTGATAATAATGAGAATTTTAATATTATGATAAATAGTGGTATAGATGTTGCATTTGGTACCTTAGATAATGTAAGATATAAGGTAAGATTATTAAATGAAATATTAGTCCATTCAAGAGATAATGATATATTAATCAGCAAAATAATTATGGATAGGGGTGAGCACCCTATTATTGTTGTCGATGATTAGAAATGAGGTATAAAATGAAAAGATTTAAAGAATTATTTGCACTTATATTAGTTTCTATTTTTTTAGGTTTAATTTTATCTATTCATTTTAAAACTGTAAATAAGACAGTTGGAGATGGAGTTATGCCAACTCAAAGGGGCCAACAATTAGCATCTGAATTAAAAAAGGTTCAAAGTGACAAAGATGGTTTATTAAACAGGGTTGCTGAGCTTGAGACCAAAATAGAACAATATGAGAAAAGTGAAGTAGACAAAAACGTATATGCTGAAAACTTATATAATGATGCTATGAAGTATAGAATGTTAGCAGGATATGTTGATTTACAAGGTGAAGGCATAGTTATAGAAATCAATGATCCACCTGCAGATTTACAGTTTGGATTTAGCTATACTTTCGTACATGATTATGATCTAATACTTCAAGTTATAAGTATACTTAATGCAGCAGATGCTGAAGCAATATCAATTAATGATCAAAGATATACTTCCTTTACTGAAATTGTAAGGGCTGGAAATCATATAGAGATAAATGGTGTCTCTAATACTACTCCTATTGTGATTAAAGCCATAGGTGATCCCGCTGTTTTGGAATCAGCTGTATCTATTAAACAGGGGATTATATCTTATATTAGAAACCTAGATTATATAGTTCATGTTAAGCAAGATAATAACATCACTATACCTAAATACAGGAAGGTAAAAGAATTTATATATGCTACTCCTGTGGAAGAAGTGATCAACTGATTGAGAGTGATTAGAATGATAAACAAAAATAGGTTTACCATAGCATTTTTTAGTGTTATTATTGGTGTTTTTATTGCAACTCAATTAAAGGCCAATGTAGAAGATTATGTTCCAGTAACTATCAAATCAATCGAAAATAGTAAAAATGAGATTGAAAGCATAAAGAGGGAAATTGAAGAATTAACTAGGGTTATTGAAGCAAAAGAGGAAGAGTTAATTGTTCTAGAAAACATAGCTAGGGGCGATGAAAACATAGTTGATGTCCTTAAAAATGATTTATATAACAATATGATTTCATCGGGATATACAAAGTTGGCAGGACCTGGAATATCAATTAAAATGTATGACAATACTGATAGCGAAGTAGTAGGATTTGATATAAATGATGATATTATTCATGATGCGGACGTATTGAACATACTTAATGATTTAAGGGTAGCTGGGGCTGAAGCAATAAGTATCAATGGACAAAGGGTAATGTCTACTTCTGAAATAAAATGCCATGGACCAATAATAAGGATAAATGGTAGGGTTGTAGCTACACCTTTTATCATAAGTGCCATAGGTGACCCTCAATTGCTGATGGCATCAGTAAACGCTCCTGATACCTATGGTGACTTGTTAAAGAATGTATATTTTATAGGATTTGAACCTAAAATTGAAGATAAAGTAACGATCCCTGAATATAAGGGAAACTTTACATTTAATCATTCGAAACCAAAGGGAGAAGGTGATATATAATGGTAGTCGCACTTATAGGAATTTTAATTGGTGGAGTAATTGGGTTTTTATTACCTTATACTTATAATACAGCATATTCCTTATACATAACAATTGCGATTTTAGCTTGCCTGGACTCGGTATTTGGGGGAGTAAGGGCTAATTTAGAAAATAAATTTAATATAAAGGTATTTTTGTCAGGATTTTTTGGGAATTCGATATTGGCTGCATTTTTAGCATATATTGGAGATAGACTTGGTGTGCCTTTATATTATGCAGCAATATTTACTTTTGGTGGACGACTATTTGACAACTTTGCTGCAATTAGAAGATTAATATTATTTAAAAATAAATCTATATAAATTAAGAATTCAGTTAAAGACTTAATAATAGTTAATATTAAACAAGGGGGATACAAAATGTTTGATTTCGATATTGATGTAGAACAATTTGCAAAAATAAAAGTTATTGGTGTAGGTGGCGGTGGAAATAATGCAGTAAATAGAATGATAGAGCATGGAGTAAGAGGCGTAGATTTTATTGCAATGAATACAGATAGACAAGCCTTATATTCATCTAGAGCAGAAACTAAGCTACAACTAGGTGATAAGATGACCAAAGGTTTAGGAGCAGGTGCTAATCCTGAAATTGGAGCCAAAGCTGCCGAAGAAAATAGAAATGAAATTACAGAAATGCTTAAAGGTGCTGATATGATATTCATTACTGCTGGAATGGGTGGTGGAACAGGTACAGGTGCAGCTCCAGTAGTTGCTGAATTAGCTAAAGAATTAGGTATACTTACAGTTGGTGTAGTGACTAAACCATTCACATTTGAAGGCAAAAAAAGACTTACTCAAGCTGAGCAAGGTATTGAAAACTTAAAAGCTAGGGTTGATACATTAATTACTATTCCAAATGATAGATTGTTATCAATAGCGGAAAAGAAGACAACTATGGCTAATGCTTTTATTATGGCTGATGAAATATTAAAACAAGGTATTCAAGGTATATCAGACTTAATATCCGTACCAAATCTAATAAATCTTGACTTTGCCGATGTTCAAACAATAATGTTTGACAAGGGCATAGCCCATATGGGGGTTGGTTTTGCTTCTGGCGAAAATAGAGCTACAGATGCTGCTAAACAAGCTATAAGAAGCCCATTACTAGAGACATCTATCGAAGGCGCCAAATCAGTACTATTAAATATTACAGGTGGACCTGATCTAGGTATATTTGAAGTAAATGAAGCAGCAGATTTAATTAGACAAGCAGTAGACCAAGATGCAAATATTATATTTGGTGCTGGTATTGATGAATCTTTACAAGATGATGTAAAAATTACTGTTATAGCTACAGGTTTTTCTGAAGGTCAAAAACCTAGCCAAGAAAATGAAAATTCTCTAGAAAACAAGGATAAAGAGGAAAGTAAAATTGAAGATTCATTAGAGGAATTAGACATTCCTATATTTTTGAGAAGAAGCGATAGAAAATAATCATATTTTGTTGAAAAACATATCTAATTTTTATAGATATGTTTTTTTTTATTCTAAATACAGACAAATTTTTTATACAATTTGTCTTATAATATAAATAATTCATCAATATGCATCATTGGGAGGGTGTTTTGTATATTATATTAGAGTATTATTTATTGGAAAACCTTATAATAAATTCTATTATTCTTTATTCAACCAATAGAATAACAAAGTCAAAAGTAGCTATAAAAAATATTGCTGTAGGAACAACTATCTCAACCATCTACTCTTTAATAGTGTTTTTGCCATCTTTACTTTTTTTATCTGGTTTTATATTTAAAATCTTTGTTTCAGCATTGATAGTCTATATAACATTCAAAAGTAAAAGCATAAAAAGTTTTTTTTATCAATGGTTTTGCTTTTATATAGTATCCTTTACATTTGCTGGTGCAATTATAAGCCTATCATCAAACTTTACTAATATTTCTAAATCTCTATCTAGGGAAGTAAGTCTATTGGAGATTTTTAGTATTAGGCATATATTACTAGGTATTATTATAGCTTTATTTATTTCGCTAATAGTGTTTAGTTTTAACCACAGAAAGAAGCAGATGGAAAGGTTTATAGTAGATGCAAGGATTATTTATAGGGATAGGGAAGTCCTTATAAAAGCCCTAATAGATACAGGAAATACCTTAAAAGACCCATTGAGCAATAGATCGGTTTTTGTTGTTGAATTATCTAAATTAGAAAGCCTATTGCCAGAAAAGCTAGTTAGTTTTTATGATGGTGAAGGAGAAATTAAAATTGAAGAATTACCAATAGATTTAAATGATAGTTTTCCCATACTACTAATCCCTTTTAAGTCACTTGGAAATGATAATGGCTTAATACTCGGCTTTAGGCCAGATAATGTATTTATAAAACTTCCAGACAATGATTATGACTTGGAGTTAAGTAAGATAATAATAGGTGTATATAATGGATGCCTATCTAGTGACGATAATTTTTCAGGTTTATTAGATTACGAATCAATAGTTCAAAAGGAGGAAATATGATTAAACTAAAATATAGAATTAAATTGATTTTGTTTAAACTAATGAATAAATTTAGACTTCTTAGACGTATTGACTATATAGGCACTGGTGAAACTTTACCACCGCCATTAGACGCTGAAGAAGAGATTTACTATCTTAGTAATTTAAAAAATGATGAGTCTATAAAAGGAGTTCTTATAGAAAGAAATTTAAGACTTGTAGTTTACATAGCAAGAAAATTTGATAATACAAAAATATCTATTGAAGATTTAATATCTATTGGGACTATAGGGTTAATAAAAGCTGTTAATACCTTTGACCCAGATAAAAATATTAAACTAGCTACCTATGCTTCTAAATGTATTGAAAATGAGATTCTAATGTACTTAAGAAAGACAAGTAAAATTAGAAATGAGATTTCCTTTGATGAACCCTTAAATATAGATTGGGATGGGAATGAGCTGCTTCTATCTGATATATTAGGTACCGAGGGAGATATCATATACAAGTATATAGAAGATGAAGTGGATAAAACTCTCCTTAACCAGGCAATAGAAAAACTTTCTCCAAGGGAAAAGACAATCGTTGAACTAAGATTTGGTCTTAAGAATGGATTGGAAAAGACCCAAAAAGAGGTGGCAGATCTCTTGGGAATATCACAATCATATATATCTAGGCTAGAGAAAAGAATAATAAAAAGGTTACAAAAAGAAATGAGTAAACTTGTTTAAATGGCTGTTGCACTATAAAAATAGTGCCAGCCTTTTTTATTCTAGGATAAGTATACCCTTCTGGTAAAAACCTTCTAAATAAGGAATTTGAGAATTTTCCCCATCCAGCCTAGTCAGATTCGGCCCTCCAATAGTTTTGCCTTAATTTGTAATTATTTAATTGAATAAAAAAATATCTAAGGGTAATAATTTAATTTGAAAGGGGCAAATCACCATGAAAGGAAAGATTTAAATGCATATATCCAAGGTTGAAATTTGTGGAGTAAATACTGCAAAGTTGCCTGTTTTAACAAATGATGAAATGCAAAAGTTATTTGTTAGAATTAAAGCTGGTGATATGAAGGCCAGAGAGGAATTTATACAAGGAAATCTAAGACTTGTTTTAAGTATAATACAAAGATTTAATAGAAGGGGAGAGCCTGTAGATGATTTATTTCAAATTGGTTGTATAGGTTTAATAAAAGCTATAGATAATTTTGATACAAGTCACAATGTTAGGTTTTCCACCTATGCTGTCCCTATGATAATTGGAGAGATAAGAAGATATCTTAGAGACAACAATTCAATAAGAGTCAGTAGGTCATTAAGGGATATAGCCTATAAAGCATTACAAGCTAGAGAACAGTTGATTCATTTACACTCAAAAGAACCTACTATTATAGAGATAGCTGATGTACTAGGCTTACCAAAAGAAGAGGTTGTTTTTGCTTTGGAAGCTATTCAAGAACCAGTATCTCTTTTTGAGCCTATATTCCATGATAGTGGAGATGCAATTTTTGTTGTTGATCAAGTTAAGGATGATAAAGAAGAGGATGATAATTGGATAAGAAAGATTACATTAAAGGAAGCTTTAAATAAATTGAATACAAGAGAAAAGGAAATCCTTAATCTAAGGTTTTTTGAAGGAAAAACACAGATGGAAGTAGCAGACGAAATTGGCATTTCACAGGCCCAGGTTTCTAGACTGGAGAAAAATGCTTTAAAACAAATGAGAAAGTTTGTTTAATAGATTCTTATCCAAGTTTTTGTAATAAATATTGTTTATAGAAATATAAATATATAAAGCATAATATATTTGTGTATAATACAACGGGCGACCAAAGGTATGCCCCTACATCTTGTTATAGTTGGATGTAGGGGAGGTCTTTGACCTCCCGCTTGATTAACATTTTCATACTATATTATGCTAAAAGAACTAGTGGGGTGGGAGCATGTTAAGAATTTCCGAAACTAAGCTGAAGGAAGTTATAAATATAGCTAATGGAGAGAGACTTGGATACATCTATGATTTTGAGCTTGATTTGGAGAAGGGGACTATTGTAGCTATGATTATGTCTGGTACTCCTAAGGGATTAAGTTTATTCTCTAAGCCAAATGATATAATAATAAACTGGAATGAGATAGTAAAGATAGGACAAGATACTATATTAGTTAACTTTAACGGATAGGTATTAGACAATCATAATTTAATATACTATAATCATATTATACGAGCTAAGTGGCTTCTTTAAGTGATAGACACTGTTTGCATTAATGTAATATCTTGATATTATATTTTTGTATAGTTTATGGTGCAATAGGAAGTTAATGAGCATACTTTGAATATATAAAGAGGTGGAAATATGAAATGCCCTTATTGTGATTATATTGAATCAAAAGTAGTAGATACAAGGCCAACTGATGAAGGACAGGCTATTAGGAGAAGAAGAGAATGTATGAAGTGTACAAAAAGATTTACAACATATGAAAAAATCGAAGAGATACCTATTATAGTGGTAAAAAAAGATGGTAATAGACAAAGTTATGATAGAAACAAACTACTTAATGGAATAATTAAGTCCTGTGAAAAAAGGCCAGTTTCATTAGAAGATATTGAAAGAATAGTTAATGATATAGAGAAAGCTTTATCAAATTCCTTAGAAAAAGAAATAACCTCTGTTGAAATTGGTGAAATGGTTATGAATGAATTAAAGGATCTAGATGAAGTGGCCTATGTAAGATTTGCGTCAGTCTATAGGCAGTTTAAAGATGTAAATTCATTTATGAATGAGCTAAAGAAGATACTTGATGAAGGCAGTAATTAAATTACTCAATTAAGGATTGATATGATGGCTAATATAGATATGAGATCAGCCATACTGCAAAACATTTTGCAGTATGGCAATATTGGTATACATGTAATTGATAATCAGAGAAAAACAGTTATGTACAATGAGGTAATGGCTGAATTAGAAGGTTTATCTGTAAAGCAAGTGATGGATAAAGATATATTAGAGATTTTTCCAAGTCTCAATGACAATACTTCAACTTTGGTTAAAGTAATAGATACAGAAGAAGCAATTATAAATAGCACTCAAACATATTTTAATTATAAGGGAAAAAGTATTACTACCATAAGTACTACTATTCCCATATTTTCGGGTGATAAAATAGTTGGAGCTTTAGAAATAGCCAATAATTTGACCAATATTAGAAATCTATCAGAGCAATTATTAGACTTACAAAAAGAACTAAATTCAACAAAGATAAAAAAGAATGAATTTAAAAATAGTATTAAAAAATATTCTTTCAGCCATATTATTGGAAATAATAGGGGCTTAAATCAGTCAATAGAAATAGCTAAGAAGGCAAGCATAAGTCCATCTAGCGTATTGATTTATGGTGAGACAGGCACTGGAAAAGAGATGTTTGCCCAAAGTATACATAATGAAGGAATTAGAAAGGATAAGGCTTTCATAGCACAAAATTGCGCTGCAATACCAGAATCCCTTTTAGAAGGAATTTTATTTGGAACAGAAAAAGGTGGATTTACAGGTGCTATTGATAGAGAAGGAATCTTTGAACAAGCCCAAGGCGGGACATTGCTATTAGATGAAATCAACTCTATGGATTTAAGTTTGCAGACAAAACTACTTCGTGTTCTACAGGAGGGATACATAAGAAGGATAGGCGGAAGTAAGGATATAGCAGTAGATGTTAGAATCATAGCTACTACCAACGAGGATCCATTAGAGGCGATTGAGAAGGGTAAATTAAGAAAAGACCTATACTATAGATTAAGTGTTATCAATATTTTAGTACCGCCGCTACGGGATAGATTAGACGATATAGAGCTATTATGTGCTCATTTCATAGATAAATATAACCATATGTTTAATAAAAATGTCAGAGCTATCAGTGAAGAAGTGATGGATTCTATTAGATTGTATTCTTGGCCTGGCAATATTCGTGAACTTGAAAATTTCATTGAAGGCGGATTAAATATCGTAGATGATAATGTTGGCATGCTTACAAAAAAAGAGTTTGTTTCCTCTAATACATTATTCAATGGTACTATGGATAATCAGAAATTATCATTTGATTTAGTAAATAAGAGTTTACCTGAATATATTGGAGATTTAGAAAAAAATATTATCCTCAATAAGTTTCAATCTATGAATTATAATCTGACGAAGACAGCAAATTCCCTAGGAATAAAGAGACAAACCTTGCAACATAAATTGAAGAAGTATACATAAAGAAAAAGAGCAAATATTATTGCGGCTATTGCAAATATATTTGCTCTTTTTCTATTTTTAAATATCAAATATCAAAAGCTTAATTTACTAAGGTGTCAATTAATCATATTATTTAGAAGTTATAGGTTTATTGGAATAGCATAAAGAGTTGAAATTTGTACCAATGTAATTAAAGTTCATAAAAGATATTGCAAAACAAATATCTATTTGGAGTATATAGATAAAGTGGCACTATAATTGCATTGATTAGTCCCAAGAATACTAGGGGGTGCTTAGATGGAAAAATCCAATATAAGAGTAATAGTCTGGGGTTTGGGGGAGATGGGTAAAGGCGCTGTTAAAATGCTGAAATCAAAAAAAGGTGTTGAAATAGTGGGTGCAGTAGTAAGAGGAGATAAGATAGGTAGGAGTATGTATGAAATAATAGGCTTGGAACATGGTGATAGTCTAGATATTATCGCAGGCTCATATGAAGATATTATAAAGAAAAAAGCTGCTGATCTAGTACTTATATGTACTGATTCCTTTGTTAGGGATTCCTTTGACAAGATTAAATATTCAGTTGAAAGAGGTATTAATGTAATCTCAACAGCAGAGGAGATGGCATATCCCAAAGCACAAGAACTTGAATTATCCAAAGAAATAGATAAGTTGGCAAAAGAAAACAAAGTAACGGTTTTGGGAACAGGGATAAATCCAGGACTTATAATGGATTTATTAGTAATTGCCTTAACTGGAGCCTGTATAGATGTTGAACATATTAAGGCTGAAAGAATAAATAATTTATCACCATTTGGCCCCTCAGTCATGAGCGGTCAAGGAGTAGGGCTTGCAGTAGATAAGTTTAACAATAAAGTCAGAGAAGGTAGTCTGGATGGGCATGTGGGTTTCCCCGAATCTATCAATATGGTTGCAGATGCCATAGGCTGGAAGTTAAGCCAAGAAGTTGAGCTGACAAGGGCTCCTATAATTTCCAATGTATATAGAAAAGCGCCTAATGCAGAAGTTCAGCCAGGTGATGTGGCTGGATGCAACATGAAGGGATATGGATATGTTGATGGTGAAATGAAAATTGAAATGCTACATCCCCAACAAGTAGAACCGCAATTAGAAGGAGGAAGTACTGGTGATTACATAGATATCAAAGGTAATCCCAATATAAGGATGAGTATAGTACCTGAAATACCTGGAGGCATAGGTACAATAGCAATGACAGTAAATATGATACCCCATGTAATCAATTCTAGACCTGGACTTAAAACAATGATAGATTTACCTGTCCCTAGGGCTATTATGGGAGATATGAGGGATTTAATTGAGGAGGTATATTGATGGATGCAAAATATGGTGACTGGGTAAGGATACATGATATAGTCCTGGTAGCTGAAGACAGGGCTTCAAATTTGCCTGAAGATACTAAAAAAGTAGACTTGGAGATGTGGGTAAAGGGTTTTTTGTTAGATGATTCTGGAAAGATAGGAGAAATGGTTGAGATAGAGACTTATATAGGTCGAAAAGTCAGAGGATATCTAGCTGAAATTAATCCTTACTACAGTCATAATTATGGGAAATCCATACCTGAAATTTTATATATTGGTAGGCAAGCTAGGGAAATACTAGAAAAAGGTGGTGAAAATAATGAATAATAGTCAATATGAGAACGTAATGAAAAGGCGTTCTGAAATAATGAAAAATTCTGTTGGAATAGATTTTAATGAATTTGAAACCCATGGTATTGCTTTTGATTATGAAAGAATGATGTGGGAAACAGGATATAGTCTATCTGAGATCCAGGAAATACAAGCTAGGGTAGGAGTTGGAAATACTCCACTTTATGAATTAAAAAACATAACAGAGCTCTCAAGGATTTTTGCGCCAATGGGTAAAGGAGCTAGGATATTTCTCAAAGATGAAGCTTCAAATCCCTCTGGAAGCTTTAAAGCTAGAAGGGCTGCAACTTCCTGCTATCATGCAAAGAAACTCGGTTACAAGGGCGTTATAGCTGCTACATCAGGTAATTATGGTGCGGCAGTAGCCTCTCAAGCTGCCATGCAAGGGCTAAAATGTATTATTGTTCAGGAATGCTATGATTCCAAAGGCATAGGTCAACCTGAAATATTAGAAAAGGCTAGGGCCTGTGAAGCTTATGGTGCAGAGGTCATTCAATTAACAGTGGGACCAGAACTTTTTTATACATTTTTAATATTACTAGAGGAAACAGGATTTTTCAATGCATCATTGTATACACCTTTTGGTATAGCAGGTGTAGAAACCCTGGGATATGAGCTGGCAATGGAATTTAGAGAAAAGGAAGCTAGGGATCCTGATCTTGTAGTAGTTACTAATGCTGGTGGTGGCAATCTTACTGGCACAGCTAGAGGATTAATAAAGGGTGGTGCTATTGATACAAAGATAGTGGCTGCAAGTGTAGATCTAGAAGGTCTTCATATGGCGAGTGATACCCACTTTAACAAGAAATCCTTCACTACAGGACATACTGGATTTGGTATACCATATGCTACTTGGCCAGATAGGTCTGATGTACCTCGGTCGGCTGCAAGACCACTTAGATATATGGATAGGTACGTAGTTATGAACCAAGGGTCTGTTTTTTATATGACAGAGCTTCTAGCCCAATTAGAGGGTTTGGAAAGAGGGCCAGCAGGGAATACATCCTTAGTTGCAGCATTTAAAATTGCACAAGAAATGGATAGAGATGAGATAATAGTAGTTCAAGAAACAGAATACACTGGAGCAGGAAAACACTTACTTCCACAACTTACTTTTGCAAAGGAAAATGGAATAGAGATAAAAATTGGCGATCCTATGGAGGAAATACCAGGCAAAAATATAATTTTGCCAAAGAGCCCAGAGTATATTGGATTAAAAGAGTTGGATTTAAATAGTATTAAGTCCTCATACATTAAAAATACCATAAGAAATAATGAAGTAAAGTTTCTAGATGAATCTGAATTAGAATTCTTAGAAAAGGAAACAAAATCCAATAGGGAGTTCATAAGAAAGATATTAGATGAATTAGAAATAAGGTATGAAATAGGTGATAAAGATGAAAAGAGTAGATGACTTTCAAGAAAGAAGACAGCATCTTGCTAATCTTTCTGAGGAAGAATTAGAGAAAAGATTCTGGGAATTGTCAGAGAAAATTGTTGATCCAATAATAAAATTAGCATATGAAAACACTAGCCCCTCCATTGAAAGATCAGTGCTTTTGAGAATGGGTTTTTCTAGTATTGAAGCTAAAACAATAGTTGATGGTATCATAAATAAAGGTTTAATTGGAAAAGGAGCTGGCAATATCCTATACAGATTATCTAAGAAACATAAGATATCCACTAGACAAGCAGCTAGTAGATTGATAGAAGGATTATACTGGGATGAGTTAGATGATTTGTTTAAAGGTGGTGGGTTAAAATGATACTAAAGCCTAATGAAAAACTAGATATAGAAAATATATTGAGGGATTTAGAGGACTATAGACCTAGAAGAAGGGGATGGCATTGGAGGGAAGGCAGAGACGAAAAGAGACAAATAGGCAAATTTGACTACTATAATACATCCACACTCCTTAAAAACAGTCAACCACTACCTGCGTCTAAGTATTTTGATAATATAGATCCACAACCAGGGCCTGTTATAACTACGGAGATAGCCTCAGGTAGATTTGAAGATGATATCAGACGGATGAGAATGGCTGCTTGGCATGGAGCAGATCATATCATGGTAATTAGGACTGCAGGGCAATCCCACTTTGAAAGCTTGATAGAAGGTACGCCGCAAGGAGTTGGAGGAATACCTATAACTAGAAAGCAGGTCAGAGCTCAAAGGAAAGCTTTAGATATAATAGAAGATGAAGTAGGTAGACCAATTAATTACCATTCCTACATCTCAGGAGTTGCTGGTCCAGAAATATCTGTTTTATTCGCAGAGGAAGGGGTTAATGGTGCACATCAAGACCCACAATATAATGTGTTATACAGGAATATAAATATGATTCGGTCCTTTGTAGATGCAGCAGAGGCAAAAAAAGTGATGGCTTGGGCGGATATTGCTCAAATAGATGGAGCTCACAATGCAAATGCAACTGCTAGGGAAGCTTGGAAGGTTATGCCGGAGCTGATGGTTCAACATGCTATAAATTCCATCTTTTCAGTAAAAGTTGGAATGAAGAAAGAAAATATATGTCTATCTACTGTACCTCCAACAGCTCCACCTGCACCAAGTATGAGGCTAGATTTGCCATATGCAGTGGCCTTACGTGAATTATTTAGTGAGTATAAAATGAGAGCTCAAATGAATACAAAATATATGGAA
>CAYOFC010000035.1:0-269 GCA_964403265.1 uncultured Tissierella sp.
CATTATATTTTTCTATCATGGCAACTGTTCTACTTACTAGATTACCTAGATCGTTTGCTAGGTCCGAGTTTAGTCTTTGTAGGAACTTTTCCCTTGTAAATGATCCATCTTGGCCAAAGGAGAACTCTCTTAGTAGGAAATATTTAAACGCATCTATTCCATATAGGTCTATTATTGGTTCTGGATATATTACATTCCCCTTTGATTTTGACATTTTATCGTCATCAAATAATATCCATCCATGACCAAATACTTGTTTAGGTAATTCT
>CAYOFC010000035.1:279-1652 GCA_964403265.1 uncultured Tissierella sp.
AATATTTCTTAAAGTTTGCATCGTCATCTGTTCCATATCCTAGGGCTGTTATATAGCAGGATAGGGCATCTATCCATACATATACTACGTGCTCTTCATCAAAGGGTACCTTTACTCCCCAATCAAATGCTGATCTTGTAACGCTCAGATCATCTAGTCCATCCTTTAAGAAGTTGTTGATCATCTCATTCTTTCTTGATTCTGGTTGGATAAAGTCTGGATTGTCTTCATATAATTTTAAAAGTCTATCCCTGTACTCAGAAAGCTTAAAGAAATAAGCTTCTTCTTCTTGTAAATGAGTAGGTCTACCACAATCTGGGCAATTGCCATCTTTTAGTTGGGATTCTGACCAGAATGACTCACATGGTGTACAATAGTGACCTTCATATTTTGATTTGTATATTTGATCTTTTTCATAAAGCTTTGTGAATATATCTTGAACTACCTTTTCATGGTGTTCATCTGTACTTCTTATGAACTTATCATAGTCTATCTCTAGCATTTTCCATAACACTTTAATGTCTGCTACTATACCGTCTACATACTCCTTTGGGGTTTTTCCTACCTCCCCAGCTTTTTCCGCAATTTTCTGTCCGTGCTCATCAGATCCTGTTACAAAGAATGCATCATAGCCTTGTAAGTTTTTGAATCTTTTTAATGAATCTGCAGCTACTGTTGTATAGGTATGACCTATGTGTAGATTATCACTTGGATAATAAATAGGTGTTGTAATATAATAACTTGGCTTTGTCATTTACACTCCTCCTAAAATTCGCAGGCGAATCCTTTCAAATTCATTTGCGTTTGACCTACATCAACTCACTTCGTTCATTGTGTTAGGTCATAAAATAAGCCCCCATCTCTGATAGAGACGAAGGCTGTTCTTCGTGTTACCACTCTAATTTATCTAAATCTCACGATTTAAAACTTGGTAGGTTGATTAACCATACAATATAACGGTTGTAACCGTCACAGCCTATTTATACTTCAGCTGCAAAATTCAGGGGCCATCTTCAATTGATCCCATACACTGGTTCCCACCTTATCCAGCTCTCTTAGGTATAAGATAATAATTTACTCTTCCCATCATTATTTTTTAATAGTATTCCTAATTAACTCAATATTATAAGCTAAATTAAATACTTTGTCAATTTTTTGGAAAGGAAATATTCTATCTTACAGCCTTTAATTTCACTATATCGTTCCAGTTTTTAGACGTCACAAGTTCAATAGTACTTATGGATTCCTTCAAACTATTAATCTGGCTAGTCATCTGATTAGTCATTTCTATATGTCTACTTGCATTGTGTCCTTCTATGTCCAAAATTATATCCTTTAATTCCTTTTGTCCTAATTCTAAATTTGTAACTTTA
>CAYOFC010000035.1:1752-12070 GCA_964403265.1 uncultured Tissierella sp.
TAATTCCTTTTGTCCTAATTCTAAATTTGTAACTTTAGCAGATAATTCCTTCTGTCCTTGCTCTAAATTAGTAACTTTAAAGTCTAGATTAGTAACTTTAGAAGATAATTCCTTTTGTCCAAGTTCTAAATTAGTAACTTTAGCAGTCAATTCCCTTTGTCCTTCTTCTAAATCAGTAACCTTAGCAGTCAATTCCTTTTGTCCTTCTTCCAAGCCACCTAACTTTTCTAGCACTAATTTTTGAAAGTCTTCATTATTCATTTTAGCACCTCCACTCTTATTAATTTATCCTGTGTCTTCTCCGATTGTCTATGTTCATAGTTTATCACTTAATAAATATAAATTCAACAGTTTACACAAATTGCTATTATCATGTAGTGGTTGATTAAATGAATAATTCCATTACACTTGGAGACAATATTACCATAATTTACTTATTTGTATATGTAAACGATTGTTTTCAGAATATTTCGGATATATGTTCAAAAATTTGACAAATCCTTTTTTATGGATTACAATACTAAAATAGCAAAACAAGTTACAAAAAAGTTACAAATTTAGGAGGCACAAAATGAAAAACAATACGGCATCTAGGACTGTAAAGTTCAAGATGATAGTAATCCTCATTATTGCTGCTACATTATCTCTTGGAATTTATATGTATCGAGGTAATGAAGTAACTCTAAATGTGGATGGAAAAATTACTCAATTTGTTTCATATTCTGATACTGTACAAGAATTAATTGAAACTGAAGGAGTAAATTTCAGCGAAAAAGCTTTTATCAATGTTCCTTTAGACAGCGCAATAGAATCTAACATAGAGATTATTATAAGGAACCCAATACCTTACACTATTGAATACAAGGATGTCTTATTAGAGACTACATCTATTTATCAAACAGTAGGAGAGGTTTTGGAGGACCACCAATTTGAATTAGGAGAAAAGGATTATACATATCCAAAACTATCTGAGAAGATAGCTCCAAATACTACCATTACCATTTACAGAGTTACTGAAGAACTGGAAATTGTAGAAACATCAATTCCTTTCGAGGAACATATAATCACAAATAGGGATTTGGATGTTGGTACAAGCAAAGTTACTCAAGAAGGCCAAAATGGTTTAAAAAGAGAATATATTAAAAAAGAATATATCAATGGTGAGTTGTCATCAGAAACACTGGATTACGAAGTAGTAGTTACTGAACCTACAGATCGATTGGTGGAAAGGGGTTCAAGAGATTTAATACTTACTTCTAGGGGAGATACTAGATTTAGAAAATCCCTAACTATGAATGCAAGTGCATATGATTTATCCTATGAAAGTACAGGCAAAAACCCAGGGGATAAATGGTATGGTGTCACTGCATCTGGAACTAAGGCAAGGCCTGGAGTAGTAGCTGTTGACCCTAGAGTAATTCCACTGGGTACAAAGCTATATATCAAGTCCTTAGATGGGACTCCAGACTATGGATTCGCTGTAGCAGAAGACAAAGGCGGAGCAATCAAAGGTAATAAGATTGATTTATTCTTTGAATCATCTGAACAAGTAAGACGATTTGGAAGAAGAAATGTAAAAGTTTATATACTTGATTAATAAAATAGGTTTCCCAAAAGGGAAACCTATTTTTTTATTTCATATATATTGGTTTGGAAATATGGGACTTTTAATATTTCCATTGACTCATTCGGTAGAAGAATAGAACCACTATCTACAAGACCATTTTCGTCAAGTATGGGATATATCTCTAAATCCTTACTTGATTCCTGATAATTATTCTTCAGGTGTATTTGTATATGTTCTTTATAGACTTCTATTCCGTGAAATTCTCCATTGTGAACAATTAATAGGTATCCATAATCTGTGGATAAGGTGTAGGAAATTACATTTTCCTCCTCCAAGTTATGCACAAACTTTAGCTTGTCTCTTATTAGTTTTGCGTCACTTAGCCTAAATTCCTTATATTTCTTCCTTAGGGCTATAAGGTCTTTAAAATAATTATAATAATCTAGGTTTTTCTCCTTTAGTGACCAATCTATGGCATTGATACTTAGGGGAGATTTATAGGTGTTGGTGATCATTTGCTTTGATCTTAAGAACTCATTTCCACCATGGATAAAAGGTATACCTTGGGCTGTAAACAAGATGCTAAATCCAAATTTATTCAACCTGATGATGTCCTCTTCTGCCATATGAGGTAGGGTATGCTTTATTTTGTCATATAATATCAAATCATCATGGGCGTTGATATAGTTTATGGTTTCACTAGGCTCTTTTGTAAATCCTACATGTTTCTTGTCATAATTTATGGATCCTACTATACCTTTTTCTACACCTAGCTTATGTTTGGATTCTCCTTGGATAAATCCTTTTTTGTCTCCATTTGTATCGCCTTTGACGCTATCTCTTATATTATCATTAAATAATGCAAAATTTAGCTCTGACTGGCGGCCCTTGATAGTCATGGTACTTGGATCCATTAGAGTAGGGCCTCCTGCCCAAGGCTCTCCATATATTAATATATCTGGATTGATGTCTCGAAGGGTATTTACCGCCTCTTCTATTGTATCCATATCTGTAAGTGCCATTAAATCAAATCTAAAGCCATCTACTTTAAATTCATTGACCCAATATTTTAGTGAATCTATTATAAATTTTCTAACCATTGGTTTTTCAGATGCGATTTCGTTGCCACAACCTGAACCATCTGAAAAGGTACCGTCTGGCTTCATTCTATGGTAGTATCCTGGCATTATTCTATTGAAGTTGGAGTCGTAGTTTTTGTAGGTATGGTTATATACTACATCTAATACTAGCTTTATCCCCGCTTCGTGTAATGCCATTATCAATTGTTTTAGTTCCTTGATTCTATTTGTCGGTTCCTCTGGTTTGCTTGAGTAGGAGCCCTCTACTACATTATATAGCTCTGGATCATATCCCCAGTTATAGTTTTCATCCCTATAAAAGTCATCCTTTTCTTCATTTACTGTATAGAAGTCATATATAGGAAGCAGATGAACATGGCTTATGCCTAATTCTTTTAAATGTGAAATGCCTGTTTTTAGGCCCTTATAATTCCCTTCTTCTATAAATCCAAGGTATTTCCCCCTATGCTTTACTCCTGATGTGATGCTAGCAGTAAAATCCTTTACATGGACTTCGTAGATTATGGCGTCGCAAAAGTTATTATCTTTGGGTATCTTGTGGCTATGCCATCCTACTGGGTCTGTGTCCTTTAAATCTATTATTGCTGAATGCCTGGAGTTTATAGATGATGCTATGGAGTAGGGGTCTGCTACCTCTTCTCCATCTACTAAAAAATTATAAAAACATCCTTTATGATCACCTTCTATGACAAATTCGTGTACTCCATCCTTGTCCCTCTTCATTAGGTATGATTTTCTATCTACTAGTCTATAGTCCGAGTATAATAGTAGGTATATTTCATCTTTTAGTGGCGACCATACTCTTATGGTGGTTTTTTCTTTTGTATAAATCATTCCTAATTCTTTATCTGTAGTTGGTAAACTATCCATATTTTCCTCCTATTAATCTACAAGCTCTGAGTACAATTGTAAATATTCCTTAGAGGACTTATCCCAATCATGTTTTGATTCTATGGCTTGTATCATTAAACCCTTCCATCTATCTTTGTCTTGATAAAGCTTCAATGCCTTTTTAATAGTAAATAAGAACTCATGGGCATTGAAATTGGCAAAGCTAAATCCATTACCTTCCCCTGTATACTCATTGTAGGGAATTACTGTATCCTTTAGCCCACCTACCTCATGGACTATTGGAATTGTTCCATATCTTAGGGCTATTAGCTGGGATAGGCCACATGGTTCCGACATAGAAGGCATGATTAGCATATCCGAGCCTGCATATGTTAAGTGGGATTCCTTCTCATTGAAGTAAATCCTAGATGCTACTTTTTCTGGATATTTTACTTGAAAATGGTTGAACATATTTTCATATTCCTTGTCTCCTGTGCCTAATAATATGAACTGTATGTCTTCTTGAAGTAGCTCGTCTAGTATGTGTCGTACTAGGTCCAGACCCTTCATAGCCACTAGCCTACTTACCATTGCTATAACTGGTATGTCTTCTTTTATTGGCAAATCATATAGCTTTTGTAGTGCTAGTTTATTGTGTATTTTTTCTGATAGATTATCCTTATTATAGTTTTCTTCTATATTTTTATCTGTCAATGGATCATAGACCTTGTAGTCTAGACCATTTACTATTCCACTTAGTTTATATTCCTGACTTCTTAAAGTGTCCTCAAGACCTTCTCCAAAATAAGAGCTCTTAATTTCTTGGGCATAGGTTTTGGAAACCGTGGTTAGTCTATCAGAGTATACGATACCTGCTTTCATTAGGTTTATACTATCATAATATTTTAGGCCAAATTCATTGTAGTATTCTCTTGATAGTCCTGCTACATCTCCTAGTATGAAGTCTGAGAATACGCCTTGATATTTAAGGTTGTGAATTGTAAAGACGGATTTTATCTCCCTATAGAAGCCATCTCCCCTAGCAAAATCCTTTATATATAAGGGTACTAGCCCTGTATGCCAATCATTGGAATGGATAATATCTGGCTTAAAGTATAGATATTTAGGTAAAATGGTAGCTGCTTTTGAAAAGAAAATAAATCTTTCATGGTCATCTAGTTCTCCGTAAATATTATACCTTTTAAAATAATATTCATTATCTATAAAGTAAAATGTGACTCCTTCATGTTCATAGGATAAAACTCCCGCATACTGTCTTCTCCATCCTAGTTCAACATAGAAAAAGCCAATATCTTTCATTTTGCTTCTAAACTCATGGGCTATACTAGAGTACAGCGGAACAACTACCCTAATATCACAGCCATTTTCCTTTAGAGCCTTGGGAAAGGAGCCAGCCACATCTGCTAGTCCACCAGTTTTCACAAATGGTGCTGCTTCTGAGGCTATATATAAAATCTTCATAGGATCAATCCTTTCTAATCTTTTGTAACATTCCCATACTTTTCTACTACATATGGCAATAGTGAACTTCCTGCGATACTTGCTCCTTCGTGGATTTTTGAGTATTTATCTAGTATAGAGTTTACGATAATGGCCCCATCTTCCACTTCCGATTTCTGCATTATTATGGAGTTCTTTACAAGGGCATTCTTACCAATCTTTACCCCCCTAAATATGACGGAATTTTCCACCTGGCCTTCTATTAAACACCCGTTAGCTATTAGGGAGTTCTGTACATTTGATGTTTCTGAATAAAGGGTTGATGGTTCATCCTTGGACTTTGTATAGATGGTTCCACCTTCAAAAAATAGTTCGTTGGAAATATCTCTTTTTAGTAGGTTTAGATTTGCCTCATAATAGGTCCTTAAATCCCTAATTACTTCAACATGACCTTTGAACTCATAGCTATTTATTTTATATCTATGCTTTCTAGCTAATAAAGCTTCTTTAAAATTATTGGTGTCTCCTGTCTCTATTGACTCTTTTATTATCTCCATAAATACTTCTTTTTTCATAAAAAGCGTATCCATATAATGGTTGAATGTTTTCTCTGTTCCTAAATTCAGTCCAATATCCATTAGATTGCCATCCCCATCTATATGCATCTTGTCTAGGTTGATAAATTCCCCATAGGGGTCAAATCTTCTGTTATAGATTAGGGTTGCATCTGCGCCACTTTCTTTGAAGTGCTTAAATGCTTCGCTTATATTTACCTTTGATAATATATTTGGGTGCATAATAAGTACATATTTTTCCTTACCTTGATTAAAGAAAGATTCTGTACTATGATACTGGGCTATGTCGCTATGGGGATTTTTGTACTTATCATCAAGTACTGGTGGAAATAGAAACAGTCCGTTGAATCTCCTATTTAAATCCCAGGGCTTTCCATTTCCTAAGTGATCCATTGTTGATCTGATTTTTTCCCCTGTGTATATGGCAACTGTACTTATGCCATGATTGACTAAGTTAGATATGGCAAAGTCTATTAGCCTATATCTGCCTCCAATTGGTAACATATAAGGAGGTCTATGCTTACATAATGGTCCAAATCTATTGTCTATATTATTTGTACTTATTAGGCCTATACATTTTTCCATGGTTCCCCCTCCTATTCGATCATTATTCCTTCTTCTGATACTAGATATATCTTTCCATCATCTATACTACCTATTTTATCAGCTTTTTTGACTACTACTCCTTCTGCTACAACTGCATTATTTACCTCTGCCCCGTCTTCGATTATACAGTTTGGGTGAATGACCGAGTTGTTTACCTTGGCATCTTTCCCTATGGTTACTTCACTGAATATAATACTATTATTGACCTCACCTATTATATAACAGCCCTCATTTACAAGGGAATTATTTATAACTGAGCCCCTCGCCATATAGTGTGGAGGTAGGTTCCTATTTCTAGTGAATATTCTCCAATCCCTATCGTATAGATTAAGTGTAGCTTCGTCGTCTAATAGATCCATATTGGCTTCCCAGTAGCTCCTTACTGTCCCTACATCCTTCCAGTATCCTTTGAAGTTCCAAGCATACATGGCATTTCCTTCATCTAACATCCTAGGAAGTACATCTTTTCCAAAATCGTGCTCTGATGATTTGTCTTCAGAGTCTAAAATCAAATATTTCCTGAGTTTTGCCCAACTAAACATATATATGCCCATGGATGCCATATTATTCCTAGGTACATCCGGTTTTTCATCAAATTCTACAATTTGCTTGTCTTCGTCTATATTCACTATGCCAAACCTTGATGCTTCTTCCCATGGAACTTCCATAACAGCTATGGTTACATCTGATTCCTTATCCAAATGGAAGGCTAGTAATTGATTATAATCCATTTTATAAATATGATCTCCTGATAGGATAAGAACATATTCTGGATTGGTTTCATCTAGATAGTCTATATTTTCAAATATGGCATTTGCTGTTCCTGTATACCATCTGCCTCCGTCTTCCGATGTAAAAGGTGGTAATATCCTAAGTCCTCCTGTGTTTCTATCATAGTCCCATGAGGAACCTATACCTATGTGGGTATTTAATAAATATGGTTTGTACTGGGTCAATATACCAATATCTGATATACCTGAATTTGCTGCATTGCTTAGTGCAAAATCAATGATTCTGTATTTGCCACCAAAGGGTACTGCAGGTTTTGCAACCTTTTTGGTTAGTGTTTTAAGTCTGGAACCTTGTCCACCAGCTAATAGCATAGCTACTACTTTGTTTTCATTCATTTTTTCCCCCTCCTTTTATTCCTTAAGCTTTAGGTATAAACCTCCTAATGGAGGTAGATCAACCCTTATTTGATAATCTCGACCATGAATTGGCTCTTCCTTAGATTTATATGATTTAACCCTTGCTGTATTTCCACCAAATCTTTTGTGGTCACTGTTTATTATTGTTTTATATACCCCTAATTCATCCACTCCTAAAGGGTAATTTTTTCTTTCTACTGGAGTAAAGTTAAATACAGCTATTAATTTCTGACCTTTTTTATTTATTCTCTCAAATGCAACTATACTTTCCTGGTGATTGGTGTGCTCTATCCATTTAAAACCATCATAGATTGTATCTTGTGAATATAGTGTATCTTCTTTTGTGTATAATTTATTTAATTCTTTTAGGTATCCCTGCATTCTTGAATGCTTGTCATACTCTAATAAGAACCAGTCCAACTGCTTCCATTCGTCCCATTCAATAAATTGTCCAAATTCCCCACCCATAAATAGGAGTTTTTTACCAGGATGGGCAAACATATATAGGTAGAGTAGCCTTAAATTGGCAAATTTTTCATCATAGGAGCCTGGCATCTTATCTAGTAATGATTTCTTACCATGGACTACCTCATCATGGCTTAGAGGGAGAATAAATCGTTCTGAGAAGGCATAGACTAATCCAAATGTTAGGGCTTGCTGATTTCCCTTTCTAAATAATGGATCTGTCTCCATATATTCTAGGATATCATTCATCCATCCCATATTCCATTTGTAGTGAAAGCCTAGTCCCTCCTCTTTCACTGGATGGCTTATCTTTGGCCAAGTACTGGACTCTTCTGCTATAAGTAGCACTTCTGGATAGTAGTCCTCTATTGTTGTATTTAGTTTTTTTATAAATTCTACTGCTTCTAGGTTCTCCCTGCCCCCGTATTGGTTTTTTGCATCACTGCCTGATAGGTCATAATATAACATATATGCTACTGCATCTACCCTAATGCCATCTATATGGTAATATTCTAGCCAGTATAGGGCACTGGATATTAGGAAGCTTATGACTTCTGGCTTGGAAAAGTCGAAGTTCAAGGTACCCCACTGCTGGTTTTCAGCCTTGGCCTGGTCCGCGGATTCAAAACAGGGACTAGCGTCAAAACGAGCAAGTCCAAAATCATCCTTACAAAAATGTAGGGGAACCCAATCTAATATAAGCCCTATACCTTTTTTGTGACATTGGTCTACAAAATACATAAGATCCTTAGGTGTACCAAATCTTGATGTTGGTGCAAAGTAGCCTGTTGTTTGATAGCCCCAGGAGCCATCAAAGGGATGCTCTGTTATAGGCATCAATTCTATGTGGGTAAATCCCATACTCTTAACATAATCCACTAGCTCATGGGCTAGCTCCCTATAGGAGTACTGGTCTCCATTGTCCTTTTTTCTCCAAGAAAAAAGATTAACTTCATAGATGGATATTGGTCTATCATATTCTTTAGTCCTTGACTTCATCCATTCTTTATCCTTCCAATTATAGCCTCTTATATCAAAATATTTTGAAGCTGTATTTGGTCTTTCTTCCGCGTGAAATCCGTAGGGGTCTGATTTGATTCTGACTTCTCCATTTTCTGCGATTACTTTATATCTGTAACAGTCATATTCTTCTACATCTTCCACACAGATATTCCATAGGCCAGAGTCCCCTATTCTAGCCATTGGTAGGCTTGTCTCATTCCAATCATTAAAGTCCCCTATTAGATTTACCTCTTGTGCCCTGGGAGCCCATACTATAAATCTTATATAGGATTTTGAGTCTATAATCACTGGATGTGCCCCCAAGAACTCATAGGATTTGAAGTAAGTACCTTCATGAAATAGATATGCATCCATTTCTCCATCTTTAATATATATGTACTTGGTCATGTCCATCATCCCCCTTTTCTTATATTTCCGACATAATCTAATTATACTACAGAATTTAAAATAATGGGAAAATTTGATTACTTGCCCACGCTAATTTGATAAAATAAGAAGGAAAAGAATCCACTAAACATTTCTAATATTTAGTGGATTTTTCTACTATTCTTCATTTATTAAATATTATAATACTTTTTTAGGGAGATATTAAGCCTTTTTAAAGCTTCCTGCAATTTTTCCGTTGGTAGTAGCTACTATCTTCCTACTGCACTTTTTCATCCACCGAGAAGATGATTAGACTATGCTCTGTACCTATAGCCAAATATGGTTTCTTCTTTCTTAATATAATCTTTCACTACCATTTGCTTTAGTCTTTCTTCTAGATTGCTTACTGTGTAGGTTGTTTTGGTTTCTTGTTCTATTTCTAGGGCTACTTGAGCCAATTCTATATCATTGATTGGTAATTTTGACATTATGATACTTAAAAATTTCTCATCATCTTCTTTAGACCTGCTTTTAAGCTCGTCAAATGGATTAAGTGTATGTGGGCTTGTTGTAAGGGCTGCTCGGACACGGGCAAATATTGTACGTCCCATATTTGCTGATGATATAAATACATCTCCAGTTCTTAAATATGGTAGCCTTCTACATTCTTCCATGGTTAAGTCCGTTTCCTCCTGTATAGTCTGAATATCTGAAGCCCTTACTGTTCTAAATATCAGCTTTGTATTTAGCTGTGCGGTAATTGTCTCGTCTAATAGAGTCGGTCTTTGGGTAGCTAGTATTAGAAACACCCCATATTTTCTACCTTCTTGGGAGATTTCTTTAAGTATGGATTTTGAAGGTGAATCATATCCCTTCGGAGCAAAATTATGGGCCTCATCTGTTACTATTATAAATGGTGGGAAATACTCTGCTGCAGTTTTCTTGTAGACTGCATCCTTGTAGTCCCTTCTTTTATGGTAGAGATTATTTAGTAAATAGGTAGAAAAGACTTGTAGGATTCTTGTGCTCCCTTGGATTACTATTAATTTTCCCGCCTGGAGCCCATCTTCTATCTCCCTTATATCCTTAGAAAATACTCCTTCATTTTCCAAGCGTTTTAATCTCCAGAGGATCCCCCTTACTGAATTGTAGGGACAGGTCTTATCATAGGAGGCA
>CAYOFC010000035.1:12080-12889 GCA_964403265.1 uncultured Tissierella sp.
CTTCTTTTTATCCAGCCCTTCCTCTCTTCATTTTCACTAGCAGCATCAATTTTTCCATTAATCCTATCTATGGTACCCTCTTCCTGGGCCTCTGTAAGCATATTTAGCCTGTTATAGAAACTATAGAATGAATCCCTTGGCTTAAAGAGTACATCCACCACATTGTTCATAGAATCCGTTAGGTGACTGGCTGCATCTAAAAGGTTTTTTAAGTCCTGAGCATTTAGGTCTTCAAATTTCACTCCTATATGGCTTCCTACCTGCAAACATTTAAATTTATCCTTAAAGTCCCTAGAATCATCTTCCAAATAAGAGGCTTTTTCACTAAAGTCCATTTCAAAGTGGGGATCCAGTACAATTGTAGGTATATCTTGAATCATTAGCTCTTCTAAGACTACCCTAAGCCCAAAGGACTTTCCAGATCCTGATCCTCCAAATACTCCTATATGGGGATAGTGGTGCATGGATTTTAAATCCATTATATAGGGTATTTCATCTTGTTTTTTCAGGCTTTCCTCTTCAAAGGTATAGAGTAAATCCTTAAACTCCTCATCCATTTCCTTGTACATATCATCTGTATTTCTTATGGATCCTAGGGTTAAGCCTTCTTCTCTGCTACTTTTTATCATGATTTTCTTTACTTCTTCAAATCTAGGTGTTCTTACATCAGACCCTGTTTGTATAGGGTAGAGGGCCTCATTTAAGAGTCTTACCTTGGATATATAAATAGTATCCTCATCTACATCATAGCCTAGGGCCTTTAGGGATTCTAGTACCGTACTATCTACAAAATCTCCATATATATTAAG
>CAYOFC010000036.1:0-12341 GCA_964403265.1 uncultured Tissierella sp.
ATGATGATAGAAGTGCCCAAGTATATGGATGCCTGGCATTGTAGAATATCTCCTCAGATTTACCTACTTCTACTATATCACCACCATACATGACTGCGATTCTATCTGCTACATTTGCTACAACTCCCAAGTCATGGGTTATATAAATACTTGTTAGTGAATATTTGTTTTTTAAATCCTTAAGTAGTTTTAGTATCTGGGCCTGTATGGTAACATCAAGAGCAGTTGTAGGTTCATCACATATCAAAATATTAGGTCTACAGGCAATAGCAATTGCAATAACCACCCTTTGTCTCATCCCTCCCGAAAACTCATGGGGATATTGGTTATATCTTTTTTCAGGATAAGATATGCCTACATCATCTAATATTTTAATGACCTCTTCCTTAGCATCCTTACCTTTTAGTCCTTGATGAAGTTCTACAGATTCTTTTACCTGATTGCCTATGGTTTTTAAAGGATTAAGTGCAGTCATAGGTTCTTGAAATATCATTGCAATTTCTTTCCCCCTAATCTTTAGCCAATCCTTCTCTTCTTTGAACTTAGTCAAATCCATACCCTTATAATCAATTGAACCGGAATCAATCCACCCATTTTTGTCCAGTAATCCCATGAAAGATTTTGTAAATACTGACTTTCCCGAACCTGATTCACCTACTATGGCTAGGCTTTCTCCTTCAAATATATCTAAAGAAACGTCCCTAGTTGCAGTAAGCACCCTACCCCTTAGGCGAAATTTTATAACTAGATCCTTAACGGATAATATAATATTGTTTTTCTCCATAGCCCACCTCTATACATGATTTCTAGGATCTGCTGCATCAGCAAAGACATTCCCAATTACATAAAAGGATATTGTTATGATTGATAATATAATAGCAGGAAATATCAACTGATATCTTAGGGTAGAGTTCATAATGACTAATCTTCCCTCATTAATCAAATTTCCCAAAGATGGAATACTAACAGGTAATCCTAAGCCTATATATGTTAAAAAAACTTCTGATCCAATAGCAGCTGGTATTGCTAGGGCCATTCTAAGCATAATAACAGATACTAGATATGGAAGAAGATTTTTTGATATAATCCTTCTAGTAGGGGTTCCTAAGGTTCTAGATGCCAAATTGTACTCCCTATCTCTTATTATAATGATTTGATTTCTGACAAATCTAGCCATTCCAAGCCATCCCGTAGCACACATGGCAAATATCATCGTAGCAATACTAGGTCTTAACATATATGTAAATAGAACCAGGACAATGGTAGTAGGGATATTGTTTATTATATTGTAAATTTCAGTAATCAAGCTATCTAGTCTACGGATATAGCCCCATATGGCCCCTATGATTATACCTATAATAGCCTCCCATATACCGACTAATAATCCTATAATTAATGATGTACGAGTGCCACTCCATATTCTAGCCCATAAATCCTGACCTATGGAATTAGTTCCAAATATAAACTCACTATTTGGTGGTTGATTTACATATTGCACATTTGTACTTGGATCAATAAATATCTCTGTTGGGGATTTTTGATTAGGCAAATAGGGCTGAACTATTGTGAAAGAAACTAATAAGATAATAGTAAATAACAAAAATAGGGCAATCCTATTCTTGCAAAATACTATAAATGTAGATCTCCAGTAGGAGTAGTTAGAATATCCAGCCGTCATAGCTCTATTTTCACTATATGTTGCAAACCTAAATAGGGATTGGTTGATATTGTCTGAGAATTTCTCGATTCTTTTATTACCCATTATCTAGCACCTGCCTTTTTATCAAGCTTAATCCTTGGGTCAAGAATCGCCATAAATATATCCCCCAAAAATAAACCTATGATTCCAATAGATGAATATATAAGCACCAATGCTTGTACCAATGTATTATCTTGCCTTTGGATTGCCATTACAAGGAGTCCTCCCATTCCTGGTATTGAGTATAATGACTCAATATATATGGAACCAGCTATAGTAAATAATATGGCATTGGGAAGATACTGCGCCATAGGTACAAATGCATTCCTTAGAACATGACTTACCATTATTCTTCTACTACTTAAGCCCTTTGCCCTGGCTAGCTTAACATAATCCTTGTTCATTTCATCTACCATATATCTACGCATCCACATGGCATAAGAGGCCATACCTCCCAGCGACATAGATACAGTGGGTAATACCCAAGAAATAGGATTACCTTCTGAATACAACATAGGAATTTTAAATATTCCAGTCACATAAATTTGTAGAAATAGATAATATATTGCAGCAGGTACTGCATTTATAATTACAATATATGCAGTACCAAGTTTATCCCATAACCCCTTACTATTCAATGCCATTAATATCCCTAAGGGTATGCCAACAACGAGTGACAATACCATTGCCCCTAGACCAAACTTTAAAGAATATGGTATTTTATCTTTTAGTATGGCAGATATATCAACCTTTGGCCTATAAATAATTGATTTCCCTAGGTCTTTAGCCAGTAATTGCTTATAAAAGTCCAATAATTGTTTGTGGAATGGCTCCCTAAGGCCCATACTCTCAAGTATTGCTTCCCTTTGAACATGGTCTAGCTTCTCATACCCATCACCAAAATAACCCTCCTCAGGCATCAATCTCATCAAGGCAAAGACTATGGTAATAACTATTATCAATGTAAATATAGATTGAATTAATCTTTTCAATATATAAGATAACACTATGTCTCTCCTCTCATAATTAATGACAAATTAGTGCGACAAGTGTAACTGTCCCCGTACCGCACTAAAGAAGTTTAATCTTGTCATCCTGAACGTAGTGAAGGATCTTACATGTACTGTAAACATAAGATCCTTCGCCAAAGCTCAGGATGACAAAGCAAATAATAAGATTATTTGGATTGTTTTAATGCATCAATACGTTCAGCCTTCCATATTTCAAACAACTCATTAAATGTTTGAGTATCCATTGGCTCCTTTAGTAAATAATGTCCCTTATACCTTTCTGAAGACACTCCAAAAGGTGAATATGCAGATTCAAAAGGATTAAGTCTAGATGCTATATATCCTCCGCCACCGACTCCATAAGGGATTATGAAAGCCTCATTAATTAGATAAGCCTCTGCTTCAGCAAATAAATGTAGTCTTTTTTCTATGTCCACAAGCTCTGCTTTAGCTTCTTCAACCATTGTTTCATATTTGCTTATTCCATTGGTGTCGGAATATCCCCTTGCTAGATGTGGTTTATTGAATGATCCAGTAGGTATAAATGGATCTGTGTATGTTTCAGGATCTGCGTAGTCTGGCCCCCAGTTGCACTCTAATAATGCGAACTGTCCTGCCCTCCTTACGTCTTGAATAAATCCCGTCGGCGGTTTCCCCTCTATGATTAGATCTATAAAATCATTACCCAGAAGATTCTCCAACTGTTGCTCTATTACCTGAGCCCTATTGGCCCACTCTGTCAAGCCAGTATTATATGGCATCAAAACCTTAATTGGAAAGCTTGCCACTCCTTTTAAATCCTCCATAGCTTTTTCTTTAAATTCAAGGGCTTTATCTTTATTAAATGTATCTATAGCTGATATTTGACCTAAAGAACCAAGACTTGTATAATCCACTCCATTTAAATCTACAAAATCCTTCGGCGTTATTGTATTATGAATCCTTGTCTCTGGATTATAAGGCTCTGCGGTTATCATGGCAGCCTTTCTGTCTAGTCCATGGAAAATCGCCTTTCTAAAATTTATATTGTTTACAGCTATCCTCCAATTATCCGGCTCATATTCCTCTGGAAATAGTGGATCAAAATTAAATGCATAAAAATAAGAGTAATGTAAGGTCCTATTTGGCCTAATTACCTTGGATTTTTCGGGGTCATTCATCCATTCTTCTAGTATTACTGATGGTATAGATGCTGTATCTATTTCACCCCTTATAAATAATTCCGGTGCTAAGGTTGATGCTTCACTATTATAGGTAGCTACTAGCCTTTCAATGTGAACATTATCTTTATCCCAGTAATTAGGATTTTTAGCTAGAACCCTCCTGTTTTGAGGCTCAAATAACTCTAAGATATATGCCCCATTGTAAAGAATTTGAGTGTTATCAGTACCAAATCCCTCCCCAACTTCTTCTAAGAACTCACCATTTACGGGAAAGAAACAGACATATGTCATCATAGATAAGAAATATGGTACTGGCTTCTCAAGTGTGTACTCTACAGTATACCTATCCCTTGCCTTTACTCCCACTTCTTCAAAATCTCTAATATCCCCATTGTAAAACTTCTCAGCATTTTTAAGTACCCCATAGGCAATGTTGGCTGTACGAGATTCATTTGCAGGGTTTAGCAGGTATTCCATTGAGTCTACAAAATCCTGAGCAGTTACTTCAGCATATTCCTTTAAGTCATGGGTATACCACTTGACACCTTCCCTTAGTTTAAAGGTCCAAACTAAATTATCATCTGATACGGTCCATTCTCTTGCAAGACCTTCCTTTGCTACTCCGTAGGAATCATAATCTATCAAAGTATCGACCAAATTAGCCACTACTCCAAATTCATTAGTAGATGATGTAACCAGATAATTTAATGTAGTCAATTCTCCTGAATAGACTGAGCGGTATTCCGCTTTATTATTAACATTTGTATTTGCACATCCAGATAATACAATAGCTATTATTAAAATAAAACTAAGTAATCTTTTCATAGCAACCTCCTTCAAATAAGATTTAACAATACTTATCTATATATGTATATTAATGGAGGGCGGGATTTATTATTGAATAAATAAAAAAGGCACTCATGATTGAGTAGCCTATAAAACATACACTATTTATCCCTGTCATTCTAAGGCATAGCCGAAGAATCTTTCTTTTCAATAGATTTAAGATCCTTCGTTACAACTCAGGATGACACAACTATACTTATTCAAACAAATCCATTTCAATAGCTAAATATTCCTTACTAGGTTTTGATTCGAAGACTTTGCCGTTTAGATATTCTAAATCACCCTTTAGCCCTTGGAACTCAACTTTATAGCCATGTAGCCACTGATTATCTAAAGCATATTCTTCTCTAAACTCATTGTTGACACCTTTATTGCCATACTTTCTGTCCCCTATAACTGGATATCCAAGGGATGAAAGATGCCCTCTAATTTGATGTGTCCTACCAGTTATTAGCTCTATCTCTAAAAGCGTATAGCCATTAGAGTACTTTAGGGGTTTGATGTTGGTGATTATTTTTTTGGAGTCCTCAAGATCCATATTGCTAACCTCGACTATATTCCTATCTTCGTCCTTAGATAGGTAGGCTTCTGCTTTTATTTCTTTTTCTACTCGGCCTTTTACAATAGTCTTATAGAATTTTCTAATATGAGTATTTTTAATGGCCTCATTGATTTCTTTCAAACTATCATAGTTTTTTGCACCTATTATAATACCAGATGTATTTCTATCAAGTCTATTACAAATTGATGGTGTAAAAGTTTTTTCAATTCTAGGTATATAGTCACCCTTTTCAATTAAATAACTTATCATACTATCCACTGTATTCTCTTCAAAGGGGCCTCCCGCCCCATGGGATAATATTCCAACGCCCTTGTTGATTAATAATATATTATTATCCTCAAAGACAATATTTGGGATTAGTTTTGAGCGAATAGGCTTCTTCTCCACCATGAACTTATCTATAGTCTCATCAGATAAATATAGCTGCACCCTATCCCCTTCATAAATAATAGTCTCTGGACTTACCTTTTTATCATTTACCTTGATATTTTTCTTTCTAATCATCTTGAATATAAAGCTTCTAGGAGCCTTTTCTAAGTACTTCTGTAAAAATCTATCTAATCTTTGCTCGTTTTCATTTTTATGGATAATTATTTCTTTCAATTTTATCTCACCTTTTCTTTATACTTGTGCTATAATTATAGTATATTAATTGACAAAATGGAACTTTAACTACATAAATGAGGTGAAGGTTGTGAAAAGCTTTTTTGATTGGCTTAAAGATTTTATATATGATTCTATAGATTATTTTATTATGATTGCTATTGTTATTAGTGTTGTCTTCATAATCGGATGGAGATTAGATATACTATTTGCTAAAGATACCTCTGATTTACCCAAGAAACCACCTATAGTTGTAGATGGCCCAGATACCGATGGCGACAATATTGCCGATAATAAAGGTAATGATGATGAAGATGATGTTGTAAACCCAGACAACACTCCTGACACACTACCAGAGGATAATGCAAATTTAGACGAGCCACCTGAGGAAACTGACACAGGGGACAATCCAGACCCTGGAACTCCACCTACAACGCCAAATCCTGCTCCAGTAACTGTCAGGGTAAATATACCAGATGGAACACTACCTTCAGGAATAGGTGCCATACTTGAATCAAATGGATTGGTCAGCAATAAAAACGATTTTGTTATTCAAGCTCAATCTATGGAACTTGATAGAAAACTACGATCGGGTACTTATGAAATAAGTAACAATAGTTCTCTGGAAGAGATAATTAAAATAATAGCACGACAAAATTAAGCGATGGTCAACACCATCGCTTAATTTATTAGTAAGTCTCATTTATATAACCATCAATCAAGGAAACCTTCTTCTCTTCTATAAACACTTTTTCTTCCCTTAGGATTTCCAATAGCCACAATGCCTTGGAATGAAAAATTGCCTCCTTATAGTCCAATAAAACTATTTCATATAATTTGTCCCTTAGAAACTTGGATTCCATTTTTACAAAATATGCTTCAACTCCTTTGAATTCTAGGAATTTAAGCAGGGCTAAGGCAGCCCTATCCTTTTCGTGATAATAATTATTTCCTTTATTTAGATAGTATGAGTAATACCTCTGATGCTTTCTTGTGTTTCTAATCTCTTTTGCCAGCATAGTATAATACTTAGCTAAAACATTGTAATATTGATAGTTAAACATCCCCTTCTCATATGTATCCACCCTAAGAAAAGGTTTCAAGCTTGATTTTCTAACCAAGTCAAAATTTTGTTCTAAAAATTCTCTTTTTGAAAGGTCTCCATTTCCAAATTGCAATATCAATGAGGATCTATTGTCAAAAAAACTTTCAAATACGCTTTTGCTTCTATACATATTCAACTTATACACCCATTCTAATACTATATTCTATATCTATTATATCACACTTTAGTAGTTATTCAGTAATTTTATTTCATCATCTCTTAGTTCCCGATATTCTCCAGGTTCTAGACTATTATCTAGTTCCAATGGTCCCATGGAAATCCTCTTCAAAAATATTACCCTCATGGAAATACTTTCAAACATTCTTTTAACTTGGTGATACTTTCCTTCTTGAATAGTTAATTTCACCTTTGAAATAATATCTGATTGGATTATTTCTAGATTAGCAGGCAAGGTCTTGTATCCATCATCAAGAACTATACCCTCTTGAAACTTAGGCTTGTAGCTATCATCCACATAGCCATCCACTTCAACATAATATACCTTATTGACTCCTTTTTTTGGAGAGAGGAGTTGATGTGCCAATTGGCCATCATTTGTAATCAACAGCAGGCCTTCTGTGTCTTTATCAAGCCTTCCTGCTGGAAATGGCTCAAATATTAAATATTCATCAGAAAGCAAGTCTATGACTGTTTCTGTCAAGGGATCATCTGTTGATGAAACAAGCCCTTGTGGTTTATTCATCATCAAATAAATAAATTCCCTATAGTTTACCAGTTCATCCTTAAAATGAATTTTATCATTATATGGATCCAGCTTGATTGTATTATCCTTAGCTATTTTTCCATTTATTTTTATAAAACCACTTTTTACATATGACTTAACGTCTTTTCTACTTCCATATCCCATATTAGACAGCACCTTGTCTAATCTTTCCAATTTTGCCATCTACATCACCTACCTATCGAATTTAATTTTGAATAATTATTAGCAAAGTGCAGAAACTAAATTTATAACAAATTTTCTTTTGAAAGGAGATTCTCAAATGCATAATGAAAAAATAACTGCAGGTGTAACATGTGTTGTTAGTGGCTGCCACTACTATAAATCTGGTGATCTATGTACAGCAGGCCAAATCGAAATCAAACCTAAAAATGCCACATCAGTAGATGAAACTGATTGCGGTACCTTTAGACCAGAAGCCCTAAGATAGAAAATAATGCAGGGAAATCCCTGCATTATTTATTATATACTATTATTTATAATTTAGCATTTTTAAATTAAGTAACTTTTATACCTAGGCTTCTAATTCTATACAATGCTCTCTTAATTCCTCTGGCATATCATCTAATCTATAGTCTACATTAATGTAAAAATGTACATTGTATTTTTTTTGTACAAATGTAAGTCTTTTTAATAATTCTACCAAATCATCAACACTTAAATCTATTAGCTTATATATAGAATCCACATATATTTTTTCTAAGTCATAATCCATACCTATTAGTCCACACAAAAAGCCATAGAAAGATTCAAGATTATCAACTTTGAATTCCATGGCATTTATAAGTCTTACATTATAATTTAGTGTAAATATATGATCATCATCAACATCAATGAAGGCAATGTTTCCATTTCCCTCCTTCATATCCTTGTTAGCATTATCAATCAACCATTTAGTTTTGCCTGCACCCTTTTCACCTAAAATAAACTTACACATGATAAACCCCTACCTTTCATTTTTTAATTGGTAATTGTTCAATATTAAACACTTAGATTTTTTAAAGCTTTTCCATTTAAATAATCACATTTAATACCCTGATAAGTCTTTCTTTTTTCCATTTGGGATACAATTTCATCTCTGATTTTCCACCATGATTCTTGCCAATTAACAAATAGAGTATTTTCTTCTGGTGCCCTACCTATGATTCTCTGAACTACAATTTCAGGGTTTAAATATTCCAAAAATGTAATAACCCTTTCTATATATTCATCCTTAGAAATCATTGTAATTTCACCATTTCTATATTCTTCAGCTAGGACTGTAGCTTCTACTATATAAAGTGAGTGTAGTTTGATTTCATCTACCTTTAGTGCTGTTAGTATCTTTGCATTTTCAACTACATCTATCATATTATCCCATGGAAGATTAAGAATCAAATGAGTACATATTCTTAAATTAAATCTTTTGATTCTAAGACTTGCATCTATAAACTCAGCTAAAGAATGTCCCCTATTTATTCTTCCAAGGCTATGATAATTAACAGTTTGTAATCCTAATTCTATTGTAATTTCTAACTCATGCTTTTCTTGTATTTCTTTTAAAAACATTAGATAATCATCATTTATGCAGTCTGGCCTTGTGGATATTGATATGCCTACAATATCCTCTAATATTGCTTCACTTACATATTCCTTAAACTTATCTAATGGTAAATAGGTATTTGAAAAGTTCTGGAAATATGCTATAAATTTTTTGGCCTTGTATCTTTTCTTAATATACTCCATATTTTTTGAAATTTGTTCCTTGACCGATAGTAGATTGGAAAGATTTTCAAAGGAGCCTCCCTCTTCGCCACAAAATGTACATCCACCTGTCCCTACACAACCATCCCTATTTGGACAGGTTAGTGGCAAACTAATAGGCAGCTTGTAAACCTTTTCACCAAATCGATCCTTTAAATACTCTGAATAAGTTTTGTAAACTTCTATTTGATTCAACTACTCAACTCCTATACTAATAAAAAGCTTGTCCTTAAAGGATTATTACCCAAATTTATACTAAAACCAACAAAATATTACACGGTATAAGCAAATTTATTGCATAAAAGTACTTTGCAATTAGCAAAGTACTTTTATATTTTATTATTCTTCGTCTTCATCTTCTTCTTCGAAGTCATCGTCTTCGAATTCATCATCTTCAAACTCGTCAGCGAATAGCTCATAGTAAGCCTCAACGGCAACATCGAACTCTGCATCATCTTCGATTGGTGTTAGCTCAAATCCCTCTTCATCTTCTGAGTAAGTAAATAATAATACTTCTTCATCTTCTATAGCTAATAATGCCATATATTCCTTATTTTCAACTTCGAATGTTCCCATAATAGCGCATTCTACCTCAGTTCCATCATCTAGGTTTAATGTTATTATATCCATATCATCATCGTGATCATGGCCACAACCACACTCATCATCATGCTCATGCTCTAAATCAAGATTTTCTTTATCCATTATTTAAAACCTCCTTACTTTATTGAATATGTCTTTATAATATCCTATTTTTACTCGAATGTACATACAAAAGTATAAAATTCTTGAATCTTTTTTCTTTTTTAAACCCTTTGCAAATATTCTTGTCCAAAAACATCTACTACCCTAAGAATCAAGTCTTTAGTATCAGATACTTTTATTTCAACATAATTATCTATTATTAACCTATCTTGCTTTCTTAATTCCTCATAATAAATTATCAATTCATTTTTATCATCCAAATGCCCTATACCTATGTAATCTACCAATGATAAAGAACTGGATTTAACTATATTCTCTAGACTAAGTTTGTTCTTCTTATTTAGATTGAGTTTGCTGAAATCCACATCATATTCATGGAACTTGAATTTATAAATTAGGGACTTGCTATCTAAATTCCTATCTAAATCAAAACTTAGCCTATCTTCCCATAAAAAATCATTCCTATTTAAAATGGTATATGGCTCCTTAGTCATTTGACCTAATCTTTTTCTCATAATTCCAGTTGAGATATGACCCATGTCCGAGCTAATCCATCTTCTATTATTCTTCTGTGCAGCAATAGCCGTAGTTCCGCTACCACCAAAGAAATCAGCAACAATTGACTCTTCTGTCGACGATGACAAAACAATCCGTTCTAGAAGGTTTTCAGGCTTTTGAGTCCTATATCCTACCCTTTCCTTTGATGTTCTCCCTACCATATTGATTTGCCAAACATCCCTTAAATTTACTAGGGTATACCAGCCAATTTCGTCTTCATATTCCTTTACATTTTTAAATCTATAGGGCTTGAAGTCTCTGTTATAGGATTTTTCTTTTTGCGGATTAAATATATAGTCCTTAGTTTTTGTATATACAAGTATATTGTCATGCTTTCTGGAGAAATATTTGCTGCTTGTGCCTCCTGACTTGTAGGCCCAGATTATCTCATTTAGAAAGTTATCTATACCAAATATAGAGTCCATGATAATTTTTACATAATGAACTGTACGAAAATCTAAATGAATATAGATACTCCCTTTTTCCGACAATAGTTCCTTCATCAAAAACAGCCTTATTGTAAGCATATCGAGATATTCTTTGATACCTTGTTCCCATGTATCAGTATATCCTAATGTCTCTATGGCTTGTTTTTTATCCTTATCCATTACTTCTATTCTATGTTTATAGTTTGCATTAGAATAAAAAGGAGGATCTATGTATATAAGATCTATTTTTGAACCATAGCCCTTACTAAGCAAATCCTTCATGGCATCAATATTGTCACTTTTATATAATAAATTATTCTTTTCATTTCCCTTTGTATGATTTATCTTTTCTATATTGAACTCTATATCTTTCCCATTTATTATTTTTTCTGCCTGAACTCTACTTTGTTCAATTATATCTGGTAACCCCCTAATTAAATCCATCTCATTCATGCCATACCCCCTTATGTGTATTATACCATCTTCTAGTTTCTTTTCCATAATATTTGTTATTTTGAATAAATATGGGTATATAGATAAAAGAATGATTATAAGGGGGAACATTATGATTAATAAAGAATTAGAAGTAATTTCTCAGGCAATATTAAACGAAGTTGAAGGTTATGAGTTTTATAAATTAGCCTCTGATCAGGCTGGAACTAGTGAAAGTGCAGAAGCTTTTTTAGAATTAGCAAATGAAGAATTGAAGCATGTTGAATTTTTAAAGACTCTTTTTGATTTAGTGAAAAACGGTAGTGAAGATGATGCAAAGCTTGCATTTGACGCTAAGCCACCTAGTCCAGATATTTATAATTGGAAAAAGGTAGACAAGCAATTTTCTAATATGGCTATGTCCGTCTTTGGTATAGGAATACAGTTAGAAAAGGCTTCCATTGAGTTCTATGAAAATGCAAAAGCAAACTCAAATTTCCAAGCAGCTAAGGAATTATATGATATTTTAATTAAATGGGAATATGTACATCTAGAGCAGTTTACGGAGCAATATAACAATTACAAGGAAGATTGGTGGTATGACCAGGGTTTTGCACCATTCTAGGATGACAATGAAAATAAAATCACCTATTAGGAATAACCTAATAGGTGATTTTTGATAAACTTTACTAAATACTCATATCTATATGGCAGTAACCACCAGGGTTTTTCTTAAGATAATCCT
>CAYOFC010000037.1:0-12198 GCA_964403265.1 uncultured Tissierella sp.
ATGTACAAGAAAATCTAGAAAACAATTCAGCAATAATGGAAGAACAAGCGGCAACAACCCAGGAAATTACCAATTCTGTTGGTGATCAAAACAAGAGTATTAATGAAATGGTAGGTACAATAAAGAACATAGAAATAATGGGAATGGAATTAAAGAATATAGCAAAGAGAGGGTAAATTCACTCTGTAAAAGTAGAAGCCGGAAATAAATCATAAAAAGCAATTCAAAAAATAGATAATAAGTTTTGTATATAGATGCTTGAAACTGCCCCAAAAGGAAAGTTTCAATTTCCAGAATCAAATGAAACATATTTTGAAAGATGTGCAGGTGGGCGTTTGTATGAATACCAAAAAGCATTGGGAATAAAAATGAAAATAAAGTCTGTTGATGTATCCCCCCTAAATGAGGATATTGTAAGGCTCGTTATATTTACTTTTGAGGTAGTGAGTTAGGGGAATGTAAAGAGATACATAATTATGAGGCAAAGCTTACTAGTCAGCTAGAATGACTAATAAGTCTTGCCTCATTTTTATTGGATTAACCCTTGCCTTTAGTTCATAATTAGTTTATATAGCTATGATAAGATAAAATTCGTGGCTTAAAAGTTATTTTTACATATGGATATGGACCATGTAACTGCAAATAAAGATTTAGTAGAAGTACTTGAGACTGAATGAAAATTATTACTTAAGGAGGTAATTACCATGTTTAAATTATTAAAGCGTTTTAAATGGGTGGAATGGGTTCAAATGGCTATATCGATTGTCTTTGTAGCAGGCCAAGTCTGGCTTGACTTAAAGCTCCCAGATTATATGTCTGAGATAACAAGATTAGTACAGACCCCTGGTAGTGAAATGAGTGAAATTTGGATAGCTGGTGGATATATGTTACTGTGTGCTGTTGGAAGTTTGGTAGCTGCCTTTATTGTAGGCTTTTTTGCGGCAAGACTGGCTGCAACATTATCTTATAGATTGAGATCTGATGTATATGATAAGGTAGAATCATTTTCAATGGGTGAAATTGGGCAGTTTTCAATATCTAGTTTAATAACTAGGTCCACTAATGATATTACACAGGTACAAACTATTATAGCTATGGGACTACAAGTAATGGTAAAAGCACCAATGATGGCAACTTGGTCTATCATTAAGATATCAGGCAAGAGTTGGCAATGGTCTATTGCAACTGGAACTGCAGTTATATCTTTGATGGCAATAGTTATAGTATTGATTATTTTTGCCCTACCAAAATTTAAGATTATTCAAAAGTTAATTGATAATCTGAACAGAATTACTAGAGAAAATCTTATAGGTGTTCGTGTAGTAAGGGCCTATAATGCAGAAAGTTATCAAACGGATAAATTCGAAGTAGCTAATGAAAACTTAACCAAAACAAATCTTTTTACCAGTAGACTTATGGCAATTATGATGCCTAGTATGCAGTTGATAATGAATGGTTTATCATTATCCATATACTGGATTGGAGCCTATCTTATAAATGGAGCAGCCATGGCTGACAAACTGGGCTTGTTTACAGATATGATTGTATATTCATCCTATGCAATGCAAGTAGTAATGTCATTTATGATGTTAATCATGATATTTGTTGTATTGCCAAGGGCTGCAGTTTCAATCAATCGTATAAATGAAGTTTTAGATACAGAGCCTAAAATTGTTGATGGAAATCTAGCTCAAGTTCCATGGAATATGGGGGAAGTGGAGTTTAAGAATGTTAGCTTTAAATACCCAGATGCAAATGAATATGTGCTACGGGATATATCTTTTAAAGCGGAGCCCGGAGATACTGTAGCCTTTATAGGTTCAACAGGAAGTGGTAAGAGTACATTAATTAACTTAATTCCAAGGTTTTATGATGCAAGTGAGGGAGAGGTTTTAATTAATGGAATAAATATAAAAGAATATAAGCAAAGAGATTTGCATAATAAAATAGGGTATGTTCCACAAAAAGCAGTGATTTTTTGTGGAACAATAGAATCTAATATTAATTTTGGGGAAATTGATAGGAAGAAACTTAGTATGGATGATATTAGGCAGGCTGCAACTATAGCCTATGCAAGTGAATTTATAGAAAAGATGGAAAACACCTATGAAGCATCAGTTGCCCAAGGGGGAACAAATTTATCGGGAGGTCAAAAACAAAGACTTGCCATAGCTAGAGCAATAGGCAGGGAACCTGAAATATTGATATTTGATGATTCATTCTCAGCATTAGACTATAAAACAGATAGAAAACTAAGAGAAGATTTAGATAAACAAAAGATAGGTTCCACAACCTTTATAGTAGCACAAAGAATTGGGACCATTAGAAATGCCAATAAAATAATAGTGCTTGATGAAGGTCAAATCGTTGGAATGGGTACCCATGATGAGCTAATAAAGAATTGTCCTGTATATCAAGAAATAGCATATTCACAATTATCAAAGGAGGAGATTGGTTATGATGAGAGGGCATAAAGGAAATAAGTTTATGAAATCAGAAGCAAATGAAAAATATAGCTTTGAAGAAACCTGGGGTAAACTACTTTCTTATTCTAAACCATTTTACCCTGGTATTATCATTGCTCTACTTGCTGCCATTGGTGGGTCTATATTTACTATATTGGGTCCAGATAAACTAAGTGCAATGACGGATACTATTACAGAAGGGCTTCTGACAGGAATTGATATGAAAGCCATAAGAAACATTGCTTTTACTTTGGTAGGATTTTACGGCATAAGTATACTATTATCCTTTATTCAAAGCTTTATTATGGCTAATATAACTCAAAAAATGTCAAAAAACATGAGAACAGATATATCAAGTAAAATCAATAGATTGCCTTTAAAATATTTTGACTCAATAAGTTATGGTGATATTTTGTCCCGAGTAACAAATGATGTGGACACCCTAGGACAAACTTTGAATCAATCGGTGGTAAGTCTTGTATCTGCAATTACTTTATTCTTTGGTTCCTTATTTATGATGTTTAAAACAAATTGGATAATGGCCCTAGCAGCTATACTTTCTACACTTATTGGATTTTTGCTTATGGGTCTTATAATATCAAGATCCCAAAAATATTTTACCCAACAACAAGAGTATTTAGGAGCAATCAATGGGCATATTGAAGAGGTTTACAATGGACACAATGTAGTAAAGGTTTATAATGCAGAAGAAAAATTAAGGAAAGAATTTCAAAGTATAAATAAAAGTCTTTATAATAGTGGATGGAAATCCCAGTTCATGTCAGGTCTAATGATGCCCCTAATGGGATTCGTTGGAAACTTCGGATATGTAGCCGTTTCTATTACTGGTGCAGCATTGGCTATGAAGGATAATATATCCTTTGGTGTAATAGTCGCCTTTATGGTATATGTAAGATTATTTACTCAACCATTAAGCCAAATGGCACAGGCAGCTACAAATCTACAATCTGCAGGGGCAGCTAGCTACCGTGTATTTAGCTTCTTAGGAGAAGAAGAACTAGCAGATGAAAGTAGCAAAGATACATTATTAGAAAATCCAAAAGGTAATGTTGTTTTCAAAAATGTGGAGTTTGGATATGAAAAGGATAAGCCAATTATCAACGATTTTTCAGCATCCATCAAATCTGGGCAGAAAATAGCCATAGTAGGACCTACAGGAGCTGGGAAAACTACAATGGTTAACTTATTAATGAAATTTTATGAGATAGATGACGGAGAGATTATTATAGATGGGGTGCCTATTTCCAAACTTACTCGAGAAAATGTTCATGATTTATTTTGCATGGTACTGCAAGATACTTGGATTTTTAAAGGAACAATACGGGAGAATATAATATACAGTAAAGAAAATATTTCGGATGAAGATTTGGTTAAAGTATGTAAATCTATAGGTCTAGACCATTTTATAAATACACTGTCAAAAGGATACGATACTGTATTAGACGAGAATGCAAATATATCTGAAGGACAAAAGCAGTTAATAACCATTGCTAGGGCTATGATCAAAAATTCGCCAATGTTAATCCTGGATGAAGCCACAAGTTCTGTTGATACAAGAACAGAAATCTTAATACAAGAAGCTATGGACAATTTAATGGAAGGCAGAACTTCTTTTATTATTGCACATAGATTATCCACCATAAGAAATGCTGATTTAATACTAGTTATGAATAATGGGGATATTATAGAAAGTGGTACACATAATGAATTGCTGTCACAAGATGGTTTTTATGCCGAGCTTTATAATAGTCAGTTTGAACAAAGTGCATAAATATAATCCCTAGCCCCATTATGCATTTGCCTAAAGATTGTGGAAATAGGCAAGGTTCCAGTAATAGGCTTAGCCTTGGAATTTGTTGACCTTTACTAAATTTATGATAAAATATTAATAAGTGAGATCTTGTAATATTTAGCAGAAAATACAAAATATGAAGTTTAATTATTTTCTCATTCAATTTTCAAGCAGAAAGGGGTATATATGACTTATTTAATTATTGGGATAATTTTTATCCTTGCACTAGGTGCTATTCGAATTTCTAATAAACATGGGGTGCCTGCACTATTGTTATTTATTATACTTGGTATGGCCTTTGGTGCAATAGGCTTTGATTTTGAAAACTATGAATTTGCCGACAGCTTTGCTACTGTATCACTTATGGTAATTATGTTTTATGGTGGTTTTGGCACCAATTGGAATATGGCTAAACCAGTTGCAAAAGAAGCGATCATACTTAGTACCCTAGGTGTAGTCTCCACGGCTTTGTTGACAGGTTTGTTTTGTCACTATGTCTTAGGTTTTGGCTTACTAGAAGGTATGTTAATTGGTTCTGTAGTTGGTTCTACAGATTTTTCCAGTGTATCCAATGTTCTACGCTCCAAAAATCTAAATTTAAAATATAATTCAGCATCTTTACTAGAACTTGAAAGCGGTTCAAATGACCCTACTGCATATACAATGACAATGGTATTCTTGTCCATAATTATTGGTACTAAAGTATCTATTCCCGTTCTAATCTTATCTCAGGTAGCTTTAGGTGTTATTATGGGCTTTGCCCTTGCCTATATAGTGGGTAGGATATTTGGGGTTATTTCATTAGGCTCAGATGGTCTTTACTCAGTCTTTATGGCCTCCATAATGCTTATCACATATGCTGCCACCAGCCTAATAGGCGGTAATGGTTACTTAGCACTGTATATTTTAGGTATATACCTTGGAAATATGGAATTTAGAGGTAAGCGGGATATTGTATTTTTCTTTGATGGTTTTGCAGAGATAATGCAAATTGGCCTATTTTTCATACTAGGCTTGTTATCTAATATGAAAAGTTTCATTGCTAACTTCCCTATGGCATTAGCTATTATGATTTTTATGACCCTTATTGCTCGACCAGTAACCGTATATGGTCTTATGATGCCATTTAAACTAAAGAGAAATCAGCTGAATATAATTTCCTTAGCAGGTATTAGGGGTGCTGCTGCTATTGCCTTTGCTATAATGGCTGTAAATAGTGGAGCAGACTTATCCATAGATATTTATCATATAGTATTTGGTATCTGTGTACTTTCATCCTTAGTCCAGGGCTCCTTGATGCCTCCAGCATCTAAAAAATGGGAGATGTTGGATCCTAATGATACTGTATTGCAGACCTTTAACTACTATCTAAATAAAGCAGAGATAGGTTTCTTAGAAACAAGAATAGATAAAGATAGTAGCTTAATTGGGCTTAAAGTAAAGGATTTGAACTTAACATTTGACTTCATAGTTGTAAAAATTGAGCGTAATGGTAAGACAATTGTTCCTAGGGGACATATAACTATAGAAGAAAATGATTTGGTTGTCTTAGGTGGTGAAATTCACTTTGATGAAAGTGGTCAGGATTTGATTGAGTTGACCATACCAAGTGGACACAAATGGACAAATAAGTATATCAAGGATTTAGATTTGCCAGAGGAACATCTTATAGTTATGGTACAGCGTAAAGGCGATCATATAATTGTTCCAATTGGGGATACACTGATTTTAGAAGGTGACAAAGTAATCATGATTGAAGCTGAACATGCATTGGAATTTCCCAAAGATGATGAAAATGGCAAGGGTTTAAATAATAATAGATTTAGAATTAGAAGATCCTAATGTAGAAACATATAAAGTAAAATTAGTATCGCCAGTTATTTTAGGGCTACCAAGAAACTTACCCTTTCTTGGTAGCCCTTTTATTTATAAGACTAGAAGTAATGATTTCACAATAAAATTTTCTTAAAAAATATGATTATCTTTGTTGAAATATGAGAATATTAAGTAAATTTAACAAGAGAATATCCGATAAATATAATAACTACTTTTGAAGTTATTTATTTAGGGTATTAGTTTAATAGTTATTGGGATAGGTAATGGAGATATTCTATTGTGGAGGTATAGTATGATTAGAGCTAAGAATAGAAAAGCAAGTATTAGAATATACATAATACCATTTGTCATAGTAACCTTATTTGCGTCAATTATTTTGATGGTAATGACTAATAACATAAAAAATAATTTTTATGAAATTAAGAAAGAAGAGGGTCACAAAATTGCCAGGAGCGTTTCAACTATCTTAAGTCATGGTATAGAAGCATCTACTACTATTTTAGAATTGTTAGAGGACAAGCTTGAAAACTCCCTTAAAGTAGCCCAAGCATATAGTGGAAATTATAGCGACGAAATTCTTATCGAATTAGCTGATACACTTGGTCTAGATGAAATGTATGTGTATAATTCTGAAGGAGTTATTGAGTATTCAAATTCTGATAAGTATATAGGATGGAAACCAGCATGGAATCACCCAGTATACGCATTCAAAAATGGTAGAGATGACATAGAAATAGATAGGATTAGGCAAGGCTCAGACTCAGAATTATTTTATAAATATGGATATATCAAAAACTCAGATGGAACTATGGTTCAGATAGGGATATTAGCTGAAAAAGTGAACCAGCTATTTGAATCTACTAGTATACAAAATATACTTGATGATATGGCTAGGGATAGTTCCATAATACGATTAGATGCCTTAGATAGTAGTTATTTAATAACAGCGAGCTCAGACGAAGATCTTATTGGCTATCAGCTTAATAGTGAAGAGATAATATCCGATGTTAAAAATGGAAAAATCCACGGCAGAATAAATTCCATCGGTGGAGAAGATATATATGAGATTTTTGTACCTTTTGATTACGAGGATAATAATATAAGTGCATTCGGAATTCAATATTCATTAAGGGAGATTCAGCCCTTAATTAGAAGAAATACTCTCAATACAATATATGGATTGGTAATAGTTTATCTTGCCTTGATTTTATCTATAATTGCATCTTATAAGAGAGATAAAAAACTTGTACAAGTAGCATACTTTGATACCTTGACAGGTCTCCCAAATACAGAATCGCTTGTTAATAGATTAAATGAAAATAAGTATAGAAAGAATAATGCTATATTTATGATTAAATGTGCAAATATAAATCTTATAAATCAAGCTTACGGCTATGAATATGGGGACAAAGTACTTAAAGAACTAGGAGATAAAATTAGAACAATAGAGAGTAAAGATATAAAATTATTCAGATTTACAGATGATAAATTAGTGCTGTATTTACAAAATTATGAAGATGAGGAAGAGTTATTTTTTATTCTAAAGAAGATGGAGGATGTATTACATCAGCCTTTTAGAATAAACAATATAAGTCAGCAGATTATTATTAGGATTGGAGTTATTAAATTTAATGAAATTAGTCAGGAAACCATAGATCAACTTTTAAAGAAAGCTACTATTGCACTTGGTTATACTGATATGCATAAAAATTTCAACTACAATTTTTATAATGAAGATATGGAGTCGGCTATTAATCGGGAAGAGAAAATTGAGAGAGAACTAAGAGTTGCAATTAACAAGGAAGATACTTCTATAGTATATCTGGCTTATCAACCAATAGTAGATACAAAGACGAGCGAAATTGATGGATTTGAAGCGTTAGCTAGGATGAGTTCGGAGGAACTTGGGCATGTTTCACCTGCAGAATTTATTGAAATTGCGGAGCGAAAACAGCTTATTATACCATTAAGTAAACTTATCTTAAAAGTAGCGTGTACATTTATTGCTGATTTGACAAAAGTAGGCTATAATAATTTGAGCGTTGCTGTAAATATCTCTTCTATTCATCTTATACAAGAGGATTTTGTCAACACAGTATTGAAAATATTAGAAGAAACAGGGGCTAATAGCAATCAGTTGGAATTAGAGCTTACAGAAACGATTATGGTAGAAAACTTTCAGTTGGCAAATGATAGACTTAAAGAACTAAGATCAAATGGTATTAGAATTTCCCTTGACGACTTCGGAACAGGATATTCTTCTTTTGATAGATTAAGCGAACTAAGCGTAGATACTTTAAAAATAGATCGACATTTCATTAATAATATTACAGAAACCAGAAATGTTTCATATTTAACTAAAGAAATAATTTCTATTGCACACATATTGGGATTAAAAACTGTAGCTGAAGGTGTAGAGTCTGATGCCCAAAGGAGTTATTTAGAAGAAAATAACTGCGATAAACTACAGGGTTATTTATTTAGTAAGGCAATTCCTAAGGAGGAAGTATTTATACTTTTGAAAAAGTATAATGGGATTAAATGAATGATGCAGGAGGGATGTAGTTATGGATAATAGAAAGCAAAAACACAATATGTCAATAATGAATATTATACTAATTACTTCTATGTTTATTATGTTAGTTATAAGTATATTGATTAGTACACTTATATTCAAAAGTTGGGTTACATATGCAGATGGAGGATTGGCAAAAGTTGTACTAGACTTGGAGGAAGAGGCATATTCAAAAGTGGATTATCATGTGAGGCATCACTTATATGCTGATGAGCAAACAGTTAGTTTGAATAATTATCTAGGAGAAATAGTTGAGGGCACGGACTCTTTAGTAATAGTAGTAGACAGAATAAGTGGAAGATTAAAGGGAAACTCTATAAATATGGATAATTATTTGAAGTTTCAGGACGGATCAGTCAATCCAGTTCGAATAGCCAATATGGGTTACCCTGCATTAGCAGAGGCCTATAACACTTATACGGATTCAAAGCAGACATCTTTTAAGCTTAAGAATATTGAAAGCAGGCTCTACATTAATATTTCTGAATTTAAAACCCCAGATCTGGATTGGTTAATATTTACAGCGACTCCTGACACAAAACTAACAGCTGCAATTGTTCAAAATATTAGTTATACAATAAGCTTAGTAGTCCTATCCATGGCAACATCATTATTAGCCTATTATTTCATTGCTAAAAAAACACTTAAACCTACTACATATTTGGTGGAAGCAACTAAAAAATTCAGTGCAGGAGATTTTTCTCAAAGGGTTCCCGTGGTTAGAAATGATGAACTAGGTGCAATTTCCAGCTCTTTTAATAGTATGGCAGATACAATACATGAGTTGGTTAACAACCTTGAGGATAAGGTAAGGATAAGGACCCTAGAGCTAGAAGAAGCTAATGAGCTGGTTAGGGAAAATAGGAACCAGCTGAGATTAATTTTAGATACTACTGCTGATGCAATTTATGGAATAGATATTGATGGTACTTGTACATTTTGTAATACCAGTTGCATAGATATCCTTGGCTATGATAATCAATTGGAGCTGATTGGGAAAAATATGCATTATCAAATCCATCATACTAGAAGTGATAGTACAAAAATGCCTATAGAGGAGTGTAGGCTAATTAAAGCCATGGGAAATGGAGCAGGATTTACTGCTGATGATGAGGTGTTTTGGAGGAAAGATGGGACATACTTCCATGTGGAGTATCATGTCTATCCACAGCTTAAGGATGGAGATGTAGTGGGTGCTGTAGTCACTTTTGAAGATATAACTGAAACAAGGAAGGCAAGAAAACAGATAGAGTTCCTAAGCTCTCATGATATAGTTACTGGACTATATAATAGAATGTTTTTTGACAATATGTTTAAAAAAATGGATGTTAATAAAAATTTGCCAATATCGATTATATACGGTGATGTCAATGGTTTGAAGCTAGTAAATGATATCTATGGTCATGAAAAGGGGGATGAGTTGCTTAAAAGAACAGCAGAAGTAATGACCAGGGTTTGTAGAGAGGAAGATATTATTGCTAGAATAGGTGGTGATGAGTTTGTTATACTACTTGCAAACACAGAAGCTAAGAATGCTAATAAGGTAATTAAAAGAATTAAATCCGAGTTGGCAGCTGAGAAGATTGCAGGTATAAAAGGAAGTATTGCTCTTGCATCAGATACAAAAACATCTCCTGATGAGGACTTAGAAACAGTTTATAAAAATGCAGAGACAAAGATGTATAGGATAAAAACACTTGAACGTAGAAGTATAAACGTGGGGATGCTTCAAGATATTATGGAATCTTTATATGAAAAAAGTCCAAGGGAGAAGTCCCATTCTGAAAATGTAGCGAATATTTGTAAAAATATTGCCATCAAGATGGATTTACCTGAAACGGATATAAGAAAAGCTTATGATGCTGGATATTATCATGATATTGGCAAGATTATATTAGATAAAAATATATTAAACAAAAATGATAAATTTACAAAAGAAGAAAAAGAAGAAATGAAACGCCATCCAATGATAGGATATAGGATATTGAATATATTTGATGAAACTATGTATATAGCAGAGACAGTATTAGCTCATCATGAAAGATGGGATGGGACAGGATATCCTAAGAATTTAAAGGGTAAAGAGATACCTTTATATGCAAGAATTGTATCTGTAGCAAAAGAATATGACTCACTAACCAATAGAGTAGATGGCAGCGGACTTTCTCATGAGGAGGCAATAGAAGAAATCAAATCTCAATCAGGACGCAAATTTGATCCATATATAGTAGAAAAATTTCTTGAAATAGAAGATATGGAATAAAATAATAAACTAAATTAATTAAAAAATATGATATAATAAACATTGAAAAAATTGCTAGGCTATCTCCTAGCAATTTTAGTTTTGACATAGATTATAATTAAGGAGAGAAATAGATGAACGAATTTTCCAGATCAGAGCTATTACTAGGAGCGGAAGGAATCCAAAAACTAAAAGAATCCTCCGTTGCTGTTTTTGGAGTAGGTGGAGTAGGTTCTTTTACAGTTGAAGCTTTAGTAAGAAGCGGAGTAGAAAACATCGCAATTTTTGATGACGATAAGGTGTGTATAACAAATATAAATAGACAACTAATAGCTACACGAAAAACAGTAGGAAAAAACAAAGTAGAAGTTATGAGAGACAGAATACTTGAAATAAATCCAAAGGTTAGTGTAGAGATACACCAAGTTTTTTATGGTGCCGATAATGCAGATGAGTTTGATTTATCAAAGTATAATTATATAGTAGACGCTATAGATACTGTATCTTCAAAACTAATCTTAATTGAAAGAGCCAAAGAAGCTAATACACCAATTATTAGTTCTATGGGAGCAGGAAATAAATTAGACCCGACTAGATTTGAAGTGACGGATATTTATAAGACGAGTATGTGTCCACTTGCAAGAGCAATGCGCTCAGAATTACGAAAACGAGGTGTAGAATCTTTAAAGGTTGTATATTCAAAGGAACCAGCATTAAAACCTATAGGAAATGAAGATGAAACAGAAAGAAATAGTACTTCAAGGAAACAAATCCCTGGTAGCGTGTCTTTCGTACCGTCGGTTGCAGGACTAATTATCGCAGGAGAAGTAATAAAGGACATAATTGGGAAAGAGTAGTAGAGAAGATGAGTAAATCCTCTGAATATTCTAGTTTAGAAAGATATATTATGATATAATAAAAAGTAAGACTAGGAGGAGGGCTTAAAGATGGAATACTTATGTAGAACATGTGGAAATAAATATGATGATAGCTTCAAAGGTTGGAGATGCGAATGTGATGGAGCTTTATGGCTTAATAGAGAGGTAAAATTCAATCGAGATAACATCCATCAGAGCAACTTTACTCAATGGAGATATGATAAAGCATACCCAATTAAAAAGGAAGAGCTAATCTCAACATTTGGAGAGGGCATGACTCCTTTAGTTAAAGAATCTTGGGATGACTACAATATCTATATTAAAAATGAAGCTATAATGCCTACTGGATCATTTAAAGATCGTGGTGTTTCTATGATGATAAACCATCT
>CAYOFC010000038.1:0-11720 GCA_964403265.1 uncultured Tissierella sp.
ATACAACCCATCTACTCTAAAAATTCTTTACCATAGACCACAGTTCCCGCCACACCATCAAGGGCTCCTGCCTCAAGTTCTAAGGCCATAAATGCTTCTGCTGGCACATCAAAAGGAGCCTTGATTCCCCAAATGTTTGTAGGTCTAAATCCAAACCTAGGATAGTATTTATCATGTCCAAGAACAATTACTGATTTGAAGCCAATTTCCTTGGCAATATTCAAACTTTCTCTGATTAATTTACCTCCAATACCATTATTCTGATACTCTGGCAAAACTGAAATAGGTGCCAAGGCTAATGAATCATGTATCTTGTCCCCATTTTCTATAAGTAATTTTGTAAGCATTATATGGCCTACAATTATTCCATTGACTTCTGCAACAAGTGAAAGTTCTGGTAGAAAACTATCACTTCTTCTTAATTTAGCCACTAAGAAATGTTCTTTATGATCAGTATGCTCAGCATTTTTAAATGCTTTCTCTACTAGATCTTCTGATAGTTTATAGTCCTTTTCTTTTTCCTGCCTTATTTTTATATCCATCCACGAAATCCTCCTTTGTCTACTCCCTACTAGATATTTCCCATAAATATATGGATGCTACTGTACCATAAGGTGAATACAACTCTTTATATATTTGGAATTCCTTTTTTGAAATTTCTTCTAATTGGTGTAGTTTCATTATTCCCCTTCGAATTGCCAAATCCTTATAGCTAAGTACATTTGGTCTCTCCAAAGAATGTATCAGCAACATCTCTGCAGTCCACTCTCCCACCCCTTTAAGAGATACTAGCTCTTTGGTTACTTCTTCATCTGATAAATTATGAAGTTTGCTAAAGTCTATTGTGTTAGAAATAGCAGCCATGGCTGCTCCCTTGATATAGTCAGCTTTTCTCATTGACATACCACATTTTTGTATGGATTCTATATCAGCTTTATCTATGTTTTCTGGTGTAATCTCTCCTATTAATTCTATCAATCTCATCTTTACCGTAGTAGCTGCCACAGTAGAGATTTGTTGACTTATTATGCTTGAAATAAGGGAGGAAAATATATCTGTATTTACTTCTCTTTGAACCATTCCTATCCTATCTATTGCTTTTCCCAATGCTAGGTCTTTTTCTTTTAAATACTCTATCTCTTTATCCCCATATTTAAAATATTTCATAACAATACCTCTTCTACTATTCGTATTTTTATTTGGTAATCTGGTGATTATAATAAATTTATTATATCACAATGTGGAGTCTCTTAGACCATATCTTAATACTAAATTCCTTCAAAAAAGAAAAAACACAGTTTTCACTGTGTTTTAAACTTTTTAACGACAACCACAATCATCGTTGCCGCCTAGACAAAATAGAAGAATTATTATTATTAAGATCATATTGTCGCCACCGAATATTCCGTCATTGCAACATCTGTCCCTATCTCTATCTCCACATCCGCAGCCTCCGCCGCCAAATCCGCCAAATAAGAATAGGATTATTATAATCATAAACATATTATTGTCTTCGCCTTTACCTCCAAATAAGTTACCAAACATATAAAAAACCCCCTATCATTGAATTAATACATATTATTCAATAAGGGGGGTATGTGTTACACCAATTTTAATTCTTTTCTTAGCTGAACTATGGATTTAGTAGATATATTTTCCTGGGGGATATCTAAGGCTTTGGTGATTTCATTTAGATGCTTTATATCCTTAACCTCTATTTCCATATAAGGAAATGGATAGGTTTCCTTATCCCAGTGATCAAAATCTAGTCTAGCATCTAAAAGTTCGTAGGATCTTCTATCCTTGTATCCTACTTCTATTTTATCAAACCCTAAATTTTTAAGTATTTCTAGCATCATATCTTTGTCTTTTATCTCTGTTGTCAACTCAATATTATCCCTAAGTCCGCTATTATCTACACTTTTCTTTAAAGTAAATACTATACTTTCTTCATTATTTAGCAAATCTTTGCTTTCTCTAATTCTTAAATAAGCGTCTATATAACCCTTGATGGGTCTATTTGTTGAGTCTATTAGTGTATTTGTTTGCTTTTCTTCCCCTATGAGCTTTCCTCCTAGAGAAACTATCTTTTTCTCCATTTGATCTAAATCAACACCTAATACCTTGACTTCTAATTCCCTTTCCATTATTTGCTCCTTTATGAAATAGTTTTAGAATATGCCTCTTCATCTAATATTACTGTAACATCTGTATGTAGTCTTAATAGTGAAGCTGGTACTTGTGTGCTGATTTTTTCACTATTTAGTATCTTAGCTATTGCATCAGCTTTATTCTTTCCATTAGCTAATAATATAATCTTCTTTGCTTTTAGTATGCTGTATATTCCCAATGATATTGCTGTTTTAGGAACTTCATCTATTGATTCGAAAAACCTAGAATTATCTTTTATTGTAGATTCATTAAGCTTGGCTATAGAAGTATAGAGTGATATCTCTTCAGCTGGTTCAATAAAAGCTATATGTCCATTAGTTCCTATGCCTAGTACTTGAATATCTATTCCTCCAGCTTCTTCAACAGCCTTATCATATTCTTTACAATAATCTTCCAAATTACTGGCCTTGCCGTCAGGAACATTAGTGTTTTCTATTTTTATATTTATTTGACTAAACAACTCTTTATCCATAAAGTATCTATAACTACCTGGATGTTCACCATCCAATCCTACATATTCATCTAAATTAAATGTCTTTACTCCTGAAAAATCTAATCCGCTTTCATTATGAAATCTTATCAGCTCTTTATATGTTCCAATAGGAGTACTTCCTGTCGCTAATCCTAAAACTATATTAGGGTTTTTCACTATTTCTTCTTTTATAATCTTAGCTGCTCTTTGACTTAACTCTTCATAATCCTTCGCTACTATTAGTTCCATAGTATCACTCTCCTAGATAATTTGCCTATAAATTATATAAACTATAAAAGTACATTGATAATTTATTCATATACTTTCATACAAATTATATCACAAAACCTATCAATCTTCTAAAATATTTTTTTTGGGCTAAAGTTAATATAATCACTGGATAAACATGCAAACTCAATACCTTCTATATTGCCTTCCACCGCATATTTGTGCCCTTCCGAATGTAGATGTCCATATACGCATATATCTACACGAAACTCTTTCATTATAGCTACGAATTCATTGGGGCTTAAATCCATATTAAAAGGAGGGTAGTGTAACATCACAATTCTTTTTTTATCTTGGTCTTCTATATTAGATAATGACATCTTCAGACGCATTAGTTCTCTTTTAAATATTTTTTCATCACTTTCAGTGAAACTATCGCTATCCTTTGAGTACCAACCTCTAGTACCTGATATTATATAGTCCTTATATTGATAAGCTGTGTTTTGAATATATTCTATGGAATCAAGTTCTAGTGCTTTCAGCTTGTTTAGACTTTGCCACCAATAGTCATGATTCCCTTTAATAAGAAGCTTTTTTCCTGGTAATTCATGTATCCTCTTTAAATCAAAATAAGCTTCATCATGCCTTAGGGCCCAAGAAATATCCCCAGGTATTAATACCAAGTCCTCAGCTTTAACCTTATCTTTCCAATTGTTGATAATCTGCTCTTCATGATCTAACCAATTGTCTCCGAATATATCCATAGGTTTATTCTTTGAATAATCAAAATGCAAATCCCCAATTCCATAAATCATTTACCCACCTCTTAAACTTAATCTTTTACATCAACCTCACCGAACTTCATATTTACACATTTCTAACCTAAAGCTAAACTTTAACTTTAACTTTTTGTGACTTCATTCAAATTTATTAGATTATATTTTCCTTCCATCTCATCTAATATTTTATTCTCTCTTTTGTGGCATGTAAACAAAATTATTTGCCTTTCCTTACTTTTATCGTATAAGAATTTCATTATATTCCTTAATCTATTATCATCATATTGTATAAAACAATCATCCAAAATTAAGGGTAGTCCCCCATTGTTAATTGAGTCTACTATTCCAAATCTCAATGCAAAGTATAGTTGATCAATAGTACCACCACTTAAGCTATTGATATCTAGGATTTCTTGGGTATCGGGATTGACCACACCTATTTCTAGTGAATTATCTATCTTTACACCACTATATTTCCCACCAGTGATATCTTCTATGATATTGCCTACTTTTCTGTTTATCATAGGTGCAAATTGGCGGTGGATATCCTTGGATATATTCTCAATAGTTGATTTGGCTAATTCTAAGGCTTCTATCTTTTCATCTGATTCCCTTAAAAAATCTGAAATTCTATTTATCTCTTCATCAATCTCTACTAGTTTTGATATTTCCTTATTTAAATGTTTGATTTGTTCTTCAAATCTACTTATTTCTATTTTTAGATTGCTTATTTCTTGATTCTTATGATTAATATTAGTCTTTAGCTCGTCAATTGTCATTGTCTCACTTATACTTAATAAATCTTTATCGTATTTATCCATTTCATCTTTCAGCTTATCGAAGTCATATTCTCCTAAAATTCTATGGAACAACTGGGTTTTAGAAGATATTTCAGTCACGGTATCTTCATAAATCTTCTTATTTGCTAATGCTGATTTAAACTCCTCTAGGTCATTGGATGAGTTGCCCTTTATTATCTTATCTAATTTTACTCTATTCTTTAGATTGTCTTCTTTCAAAGTCTTTATCCTTTGATTCAAGTCATCTTGTTTGATTCTATTCTCTTTCATAGAGTTGGATATCTGCTCTTTATTGATGATATTATATTGAGATTTATCATAGATTCTTTTTAGCTCTAACTTGCTACTGGTCTCGTATTTTACAAGAATACCACTTAGGGAGGTATCTATAGTCTTAATTTTTTCTAATCTTAGTCTTTCCTTATCTTCGACTTCCTCGATTTGACTATCTATTTTACCCAGCTGTCCTTTAAGATTTTTTAAGCTTCTCATTGCATATATGACCATAACCAAACTTACAAGACTTGTAACCATTACTAAGTATGGCGAAATGTTAGGAGCTGCTATTGATATAATAATTAATGCGACACCTATTATAGATATAAAGTTAAGTTTTTTTACTGTGGCTATATTATCACTACGGTCCCTTTCTAGAAACTGTATCTTGTTATTATAGTCAGTATATCTATGGCCGTCCATTTCATCTTCTAATTCTTCATATTTACTGAAATCTAAGTCTATGTCTTTTAAATATTGATTTTCTTCAATTTTGATAGTTTCTAATTGTTCTATTGTATTTTCTATTCCAGCTAATGTATCTTTGTATTCCTTAATCTTTTCATCAATATTCTTTACTGTGCTGTTTAAATCCATAGCTATTGAATAATCTTCTATTGATAGGTCCTTGTATTTTTTATAGGACTCAGATTTTAATTCTAAATCTAAGATAGCATCTTTTATGTTTTTTGCTTCAAGATATAATTTATTTTTATTTAAAATCTCTGCATTTACAAGTCTATCTTCTTGTTTTTTTAGTTCCTTAATATTACTATCTAGTTCTTTATCATATATCTCTTTTTTTAACAATAATGAATCATACTCATTTTTTGATTCTAATATGGATTCTCTCTGAGTTTTAAGTTGATTCAACTTCTCATATTTTATTCCATAGGGGCTTGTAGTGGCCCTTATTGTACCGATGTCCTTGATTGACTTACTTAACTGGTCTGTGGCTTTCTCTACGGATAGGGTATCATCCAATGTGGTCGAAACATTCACCAATCTTTCTCGAACTTCATTGGCTAATGAATCCTCTGTCTTATTCCCCAACTGTTTAATAGATAATGTATTGGAGAAAACTGCATTATTAAATCCAAAGAAATGATATCCTGGTTGTAGTATTCTGCCACCTTCACCATTATCAATTGTATTTGTAATATCTTCTCCTGTATCTTCTAAGATCACATTGGTAGATTCTCGGTTCTTTGTAAAGTCTCTTTCTATTCTATATTCTTTGCCATCATATGTAAACCTAATTATCCCACCATATCTAGAACTGTCCCATGGATTATACTTACCATGTTCATCTAGGTATATAGTCCTTCTAGCATAAGGCTTTAAGAACCCATAAAACATTCCATTTATGAAGTTATGAATTGTAGTTTTTCCTGCTTCATTTTCGCCATATATTATATTTAGTCCATCTTTTAATTCTACAAGCTTATTATTAAATTGACCAAATCCAATAAGGTTTAGTTCCTTTATTATCATGAGTCAACTCTCCCTTTAAGTAATGCATCTAATCCATAGTATAAGGCCTTTTTAACAGTAGGATTTTCTAATCCCTTGGATTGCATTTCAATTATAAACTCTCCTATAATACTGTCCTTATAGTCACTTTCCAGTGCTTCTAAATCGTAATCTGGACTGGTATTGTTTATAATTTCTATATAATAGAAATCACTTTTTAGCATTGTAAATAGGCTATTCACATCTATATCATGTTGGATATATCCCTTTAATTCTATACGATAATAATCCATGTCTTTATTACCATCTACACTACTGATTAAATTGTGTATGTCTTGATACCCCATATTCTCATCTATATCTATGGATTTATATAGGAATTTTCTTTTGCTAAAGGGTACAAACTCTATCTTCGTTTCATTATTATCTATATAACCTTGAATAAATCCTCTTTCCCCTAACTCTCCAAAGTCCAATGGTTCTAGACTCCCACAATAAGCAATCTTGTTTGAAAAAACTTCAGGTTTGTGTATATGACCTAGTGCTATATAGTCAAGGTTTAGCTTATTTAGGATTTCCATATTTAAAGGAAGATAATTTGAGCTGCTAGCTATATCTCCATGGATTACTAATATTTTATTGGCCCTATCACTGTTAATAGAATGATTATTAAATAGTTGATTTTCTCTAATCTCAATTCTATCCCAACTGTATCCATAAATAGTAGTATCTAATTCTGGGAAATCTAGACTTTCTATTTCCTTATCTTTAAAAATAAATACATTTTTGCTCCACTCTAGCTGATTATATAGGGATCTTTCATTTAAGTAATCATGATTCCCAGCAGTGATTATGATATTAACATCTTCTGCCTCTTTGAGGATGTCCCTTAGCCTTCTTATATCTCCCAAGCTAAAGTATTTGGATTCAAATAAATCTCCTGCTATAAAGAGGAAGTCCATCTTCTTGTTTTGACTATATTCCACTAGCCTTTGAAAAGTGGACCATAGCTCTACCCTTCTAGTTGTAGCCGCTTCTTTATTGAATGAAACATTATTAAACTGCAATCCAAGATGTATATCTCCAGTATGTACAAACTTAATCAAGCCCGCTCCCCCCTTATCACTTCAAATTATATCATATTAATTATTGAATGCCACTTTAATAAAAAAATAGACCAAGCGTAATGGCTGGATCTATTTAATCAACTTTGATAGAGTTTTAAATTCAGGTGTCCCTGATACTTTTAATAAATCAAAAATAGCGGTTTCCGTATTTGTAATTACTGCCCCCATGGATTGCATCAAGTCTAAAGCATTTAGGTAGTTTTCCTTTGTTCTTGAGGATACCCCATCTCTTACTAAGAATACTTGGTAGCCTTCGCTTAATAAATCTCTTACTGTTTGAAATACACATACATGGCTTTCCATGCCAGTGATTAGTATCTTTTTCTTTCCTAAGGATTCAAGTGCATCTTTTACTTCATTAGTATAGGCTGTAAAACTATTCTTTGAGTAGATATCTCCTTCATCTACCAATTCAATTACTTCTGCTACAGTTCTCCCCAGTCCTTTGGGGTATTGTTCAGTGACTATTACAGGGAAACCCATCTCTTTAGCCACTTTTATAAGTATATTAGTATTGTTAATTACTTGGTCTTTGTATTTCATTACTGGAACCAATCTCTCCTGAATATCAATCACCATCAATAGGGTATCTTCTCTGTCGAGAGTAAATTTATACATAAAATCCTCCTAATAATTTATTGGATAAATTTCTATCCTAGACATGTATTTCTTGACATCACTCATATCTATACGTTCCATATCTTTTTCAAGCCCATATGCTAGCCTAGCCCCTTGGCCTAGTTTCATTATGGTTTCTAAATCATGTTTTTTATATAATCCAAAGGCAAAGCCAGCTACCATATAGCCATTATCTTCACCTATACTATCAATTCCATCTCCCAATTCTAGTCTATAACCCTTGTCCTTAGTCAATATAATGGAGCCCTTTTCATCTAGGTCTATGGCTACTAATTCTATACCTTGCTCTATTATACTATGGCCCACTTTTATAATTTCATTTTCAAAATCCAAATGTAAATTGCTTAAATATTCTAGATCATCCTTTTTTAATTTTACCATAAATGGATTTGCTAAAAGGCCATATTTTAACTCTTTTCCTCTTGCTTCCAAAATAAACTTTTTATTATTCCTATTTGCCATACTAATCAAGTCAAAATAGAAGTCATCTGGTAGCCCTATTGGCAAATTGCCTTGACCTAATACAAGGTCAAACTTATCTAATATTTTATCATAAAAATCATAAAAGAGTCCTTTCTCTTCTCTAGTGATTCTAGGGCTTTCCTCAATTATTCTTGTTAGATATTCACCATTTTCAACAATGCTAACACTAGACCTATTATCATCTTTAATGGGTATAAATTCATTATAAATATCCGCTTCCTTTAATCTATTAAATATATATTGCCCTTGTAATCCCCCTATAAATCCTGTAGCAAATACTTCTAAGTTTAAATTTTTAAGAATCCGACCACTAGTTATACCTTTGCCACCAATATTATACGTTTTTCTATTTGCAATATTATCTGTCTTCGGATGCAAATTATCTAGATAGTATGTGTTTTCCATTATCGGATCCAAACAAATTGTAAGAATCATATAGCCTCACCTCTTCTTTATACATTATATACCACTAAATCAAAAAACTAAAACAGCTATAATCATAGCTGTTTTATCTAATAGTTATATGTTTCCACTTTTCTGTTCTAAATCTAATACTAATCATAATCCATCTAAAGAACTGGTCAATAAATATAGCTAACCATGCACCAAATAATCCCATGCCTAAGACTTTTACAAAATAAAATGCTAGTATAACCCTAATCAATAATATACCTATAAAGGTTGATATAAGAGTCCATACAGTATCTCCTGCACCCCTTAGACCACCTGCTATAATTAGTTGATAACATTGGAATGGTTGAATAAATGCTATTAGCCTAAGTACAGTGGATGCCTCCCTGATTACTTCTTGGTTTTGTGTATATAGACTTGCTATAAATCCGCCAAAGAAGAAAAATAATACACCCATTAAGAAGGCAAAACCCGAACCAATCTTACTACATTCTTTTATATATTCTTCCGCTAAATCAGGGTCCTCTTCCCCTAGGCTCCTACCACACAATGTTGAAGCAGCAATACCAAAGGATTGACCTGGTGTAAAGGATAGACCCAATATATTTACAGCGATTTGATGGGTCGCATAGGCAACAGTTCCTAAACTAGCAATTAGTTTAGAGAATATCAATATACCTGCCCTCATGGCTATCTGCTCTAGGGATGCTGGTAACCCAATCTTAACTAAATTATATATTATATCCTTATTGAATTTAAACTTGTTTTTCAAGCTAATATGAATGGTACTATCCTTTTTAGATATATACCTAATAAGTAAAATAAAAGCAATTACATGGGATCCAGCTGTAGAAATAGCTGCCCCTGTTGCACCGAATTCTGGCGCCCCAAATAATCCATAAATTAAAATTGCATTACCAGCAACATTTAATAGGTTGGATGTAACATTGATTTTCATTGGTGTTTTTGTATCACCAGAACCCCTTAGAGAGGCAACTATAGAGAAGTTAAATGCTTGGAAGATAAATCCTAACATTATTACTCTAAAATATCCACTACCTACTGCTATTGTATCTGAATGGGCACCTAAAAATTTCATTACTGGTTCAGTATAGCCCAACCCAAGTATCAATATAGGTATTACTAATAATACCTGGGTCAATATAATTACATGCTTAACTACTGATTCAATTCTATCAGTACGCTTGGCACCTACATATCTGGCAACCATAGATGTAGCACCTGTATTTAATGCTTGAACTAGGGACAAGCCTATAAACATCAGCTGATTTGTAATACCTACAGCAGCAATACCTGCAGCTTGAGTTGCCTCACTACCATAGTTCCCCAGCATCATCATATCTATCATACCAAAAAGAGTACCTAATAATAACTCAATAAAGACAGGTCCCGCTATCTTAGAAATCTCCATTCTAATATCCTTCTTACTATGCAACACTTCCATATATACATTCTCTCCTACAATTATAATATTTAATTCGACACTCTAAATAGTATATCATAGAATATAAAATAAAGAAAGAAAGATACTGCAAAGATTCCAATATAAAAAATCCCTCACCAAAGCGAGGGATAGTAAAATTTTATATCTAAAGCAAAATTACTTAAGTCTTATTAAACTGTTTGCAAACTCTCTTCTTTAATAAACTGATCTATAGCCTTAGCTGCCTCTTTACCCGCACCCATTGCTAGTATTACTGTTGCGGAGCCTGTAACATTATCTCCACCTGCAAATATAGCCTTTCTTGTGGTTTGACCATATTCATCCAATACTTTGATTCTATTTCTATTATCTGAGTCTAATCCTTCTGTTGTTCTTGGTATTAAAGGATTTGGTGAAGTACCTAGAGCCATGATTACTGTTTGAACGTCAAATTCATACTCCGATCCTTCTATTTCTGATGGCCTTCTTCTCCCTGATTCATCTGGTTCTCCTAGTTCCATCTTGATGCATTTGATTCCGCTTACCCAGCCCTTTTCATCACCAAGGATTTCTACTGGGTTAGTTAGGAAGTTGAATATAATTCCTTCTTCCATTGCATTTTCTATTTCTTCTTCTCTTGCTGGTAGTTCTGATTCAGTTCTTCTATAGATTACATGGACTTCTGCTCCTAGCCTTTTTGCTGTTCTTGCTGCATCCATGGCTACATTCCCACCACCTACTACTGCTACTTTATCCCCTACTTTGATTGGTGTGTCCATGTCTTTTCTGTAGGCTTTCATTAGATTGTTTCTTGTCAGGAACTCATTTGCCGAGAATACTCCGTTGGTGTTTTCTCCTGGTATATTCATGAACATTGGAAGTCCTGCTCCCGAGCCTATGAATATGGCTTCGTACCCTTCCTCAAATATTTCATCTACTGTTACGGTTCTTCCTACTATTACATTGGTTTCTATTTCTACCCCTAGTTCTTTAAGATTGTCTATTTCCACTTTTACTATCTTGTCTTTTGGTAGTCTAAATTCTGGTATTCCATATACTAGTACTCCACCTGCTTCATGTAAAGCCTCAAAGACTTTAACTTGATAGCCTTCTTTGGCTAGCTCTCCAGCACAGGTGATACCTGCTGGTCCTGCTCCTATTACTGCTACCTTATGCCCGTTAGATTCCTTTGTTCTTCCCAGTTTTAGTCCATTTTCCAATGCCCAATCTGCTGCGAATCTTTCTAGTTTTCCTATGGCTATGGGTTCTCCCTTTTTACCTAGGATACATGTTTTTTCACATTGATCTTCTTGGGGACATACTCTCCCACATACTGCTGGTAGTGCTGAATAGTCTGCTAGTATTTGTGCTGCTTCTTGGAAGTTTTCTTTAGCTATTTGGTTTATAAAGCCTGGT
>CAYOFC010000039.1:0-11459 GCA_964403265.1 uncultured Tissierella sp.
CCTATAACTCCATATCTAGAAATCATACCAAAGCTAGGTTTCATAGAGAACTTACTTGAATCTTGAGATGTAGATAGGGCAAAAATTCCAGCTCCATCTTTTAAAGCCTTAGAGGCAGTCTCCCTTGGAGTAATTCCAAACTCACTTACTTTTAACTTCCCGATTATAATAGCATCAGCCCCTAAGATTTCTTCAATAACCGTCCCATCAAAAGGAGGTATATAGTTTTCTAAAATCTTACATCCGGCAGTAGTCAATATCCCCTTGGTTGAAATATCATCTGTCACAAGAAAGGGTATACCTGCCAAAGGACCTAAGGGTTCCTTATTCTTTCTCTTTATGTCTATTTCTCTAGCTTTATCTATTGCTTCATCCTTTAGTACTAATTGATATATACTAGAGTCTACATTTTCATTTTCAATATTTGCCATACATTCCTTTATAATCTCTTCACTTGAGACTTCATTCTGCTTCATCAAATCTATCAGCTGAGATATGCTTTTATCTAATAAACTCACTTTAGCTCCTCCTTCTTACTATTCATTAACATTTGCTACCAATATATATCCATCTTCTGAAGAAGGAGCATTAAATAATACTTCTTCAACCTTTAAGCTTTCTTTAACCTCATCAGCCCTTGTAATATTATTCATTGGGTGAATGTTGATGATTGGGTCTATATTTGTTGTATCTATTGTATTTAGTATTGATACTGATTCTAGCAAGTCAATAAATTCATTTTCCAACTCTTCTATTTCCAATTCGCTTAAAAATATTTGGGATAGCTCTGCTAATTCTTCCATGTCTATTTTTGTCGATTTAATTACATTGGATTCTTCTAGTTTCTTCTGGGAAGCCATATCACTAGAGATTCCTATACCTAGTATATCTAGTTGATCCTTCGCTACTGTACTAGGCGCTTCTGTCATGGCACAACTGGCATCTCTCATCTTTGGAAATGCTATTACATCTCTTATGGAGTCTGACTTTGTCATTAGCATTACCAACCTATCTAAGCCAAATGCAAATCCACCATGAGGTGGTGTCCCATATGAAAAAGCTTCTATCATAAATCCAAAACGATCTCTAATCTCTTCATTATCAAATCCGAGGGCTTCAAACATTTTCTGTTGAATATCGCTTCTATGGATACGAATACTTCCACTACCTAGTTCAATACCGTTTAAAACGAAGTCATAGCTCATAGCATTCATATTTGATAAGTCTTCTTTTTTCATAAACTTATCTATATCAGCTGGCATAGTAAATGGATGGTGCATAGCCACATATCTATTTTCTTCCTCTGACCATTCCAATAATGGAAAATCTGTCACTATTAGGAATTTATAGTCTTCCTTATTTCTTAATCCTAATCTATCAGCTAAATCTAAACGTAAATTTCCCAATGTTCTATATACTACAGGTAATTCGTCAGCACAAAATATTATTAAATCCCCTGGTTCAGATTGACATTCCTTAATGATTTCTTTAACCTCTGATTCACTTAAGAATTTAGTAAGTAGGGTTCTTAAGTTTCCATCTGGCTCTATGGCTATCCAGGCCATACCCTTTGCACCGTATGAAATTGCCTTATCTGTTATTTCATCGATTTCATTTCTAGAAAAGCTATTTCCACCCTTTATGTTTAGAGCTCTTACAGCTCCTCCTTTATCTACTACACTTCTAAATACTTTAAATCCACATTTTTTTGCTATATGGCTTAAGTCAACTATCTCCATTCCAAATCTTAAATCTGGTTTATCAGAACCATATAAATCCATGGCCTCTTGGTAGGTCATCCTAGGAAACTTCTCCCTAAAATCCATATCCATTACCTCTGAAAAAATATGTTTGAATAATCCTTCAAGATAATTCAATACATCCTCTTGATCTACAAAGGACATCTCCAAATCCACCTGGGTAAATTCTGGTTGCCTATCTGCCCTTAAATCTTCATCACGAAAACATCTAGCTATTTGATAGTATCTATCTACACCTGAAACCATAAGAAGTTGTTTAAATATTTGTGGTGATTGGGGTAATGCATAAAATTTCCCTTGTTCCATCCTACTAGGTACTAAATAATCCCTAGCACCCTCTGGGGTACTTTTAGTTAGTATAGGTGTTTCCACTTCCATAAAATCCATATCATCTAAATATCTTCTAATTGCCTTTGTGGTTTTATGTCTTAGGGCTAAATTATCATATAGATGTGGTCGCCTAAGGTCTAGGTATCTATATTTTAGTCTTAAATCTTCTTTAACATTGGTGTAGTCTTCTATTGGGAATGGTAGTGTTTTTGACTTTGATACCACTTCTAACCAATCAGCCTTAAGCTCAATAGTACCAGTTGGAATATTAGGGTTGTATGTCTCCTCATCTCTTTTTCTGATTACTCCATGAACCTTAACTACATACTCATTTCTTAAAGCCTCAGCTCCTAAAAATAAGTCCTCACCTATATCCTTTAAATCAAATACAACTTGTAATATCCCTGTTTTGTCTCTTAAGTCTAAAAATATGATACCACCCATATCACGTGTACCTTGTACCCAGCCTGTAGCTGTAAACTTCTTTCCAATATCCGTATCACTTAAAGCTGCACAATAGTCTGTTCTAAATAAATCATTCATATTTTTTTCTCCTTTCTCCTGGAGAGATAAGCTCTCCCCTACTATCTTTCCTTGTGTTAGAGCATACAAAAAGTCCCTAAGTCAACGACTTAGGGACGAAAATTTCCGCGGTACCACCCTCTTGGCTATTATAAATAATAACCCTCTCTTATTCGATACAGGCACAAAGCTATATATCTACTGCTGTAATGTAGCAGCTACATCTAAGTCTACTTGCACTAGGGCTTTCGATTAGCAACTCCCAGATGTTTTTCAATTAAACTAAAGTACTGGACTCCCACCAACGCCAGCTCTCTTTGACTTATTATCTAATCTACTCTTCTGATCTTCGTTTTTATATCCTATTCTTTATTATATCCTTAATTTATATAATTAAACTAACTACTAATAAACTTTAACTTTATATTATTCTACTTTAGTTCGATAAATAATGCAAGTCTTTTTTTATCTTTCTTTTAATTTTTCTAGTAAAATTTTATTTACTACTTGGGGATTGGCTTTTCCTCTGGATTTTTTCATGATTTGACCTACTAAGAATCCAACAGCCCTATCTTTACCATTCTTAAAGTCAATTATGGATTGTTCATTTTCATCTAAAACAGTATCAATCATTCCTTCTAATTCGCCTTCATCATTGATTTGAATTAATCCTTGTTCTTTTACTATTTCCTTAGGATCTTTACCTGTTTCAAACATATCTCTTAGTACTTTCTTGCCAGTATTGTTGTTGATCTTCCCTTCCTTTACCAAAGATATTAAATCAGCCAATGCTTTGGCATCAAATTTAAGAGAATCAATTTCCAAATCTTCTTCTTTTAATCTTCTTAAGACATCGCCCATAATCCAGTTGCTTACTAGCTTAGTATCCTCGATACTCTTTACAGTATCTTCAAAGAAAGCAGCAAGTTCTCTTGATTGTGTCAATACTCCTGCATCATATGAGCTTAAATCATATTGGGTCATGAATCTTTCCTTTTTCTCATGTGGAAGCTCAGGCATATTGTTTTTGATTTCATTGATAAAGGCATCCTCTATTATAAATGGAGGTATATCTCCTTCAACAGCAAATCTATAGTCACTTGCTCCAGCTTTTTCCCTCATAAGGACAGCTTCAGCCTTTACTTCATCCCAACGTCTTGTTTCTTTCTCAGTGTTTTCTCCCTTTTTTAGCAATTCAATATGGCGTTCTTCTTCATATTCTATGGATTTAACTACTGATCTAAATGAGTTTAGGTTTTTTATTTCAGAAATCTTTGTCTTTTGTCCTGTTTCAGTATCCACCACATTTATATTGACATCACATCTTAGGGAACCCTCTTCCATTTTACAATCCGATACTTCAATATATTTTAGGGTAGCCCTTAGTTTTTCTAAAAATAATCTAGCTTCTTCAGCCGAACTCATCTCTGGCTTACTTACTATTTCAATAAGGGGTACACCTGCTCTATTGTAGTCTAATAAGGTCTCATTATTTTCTGTATGGATAGACTTTCCTGTATCTTCTTCAATATGGATTCTTTGTAAATGAACCTTTTTGCTTCCTTCTTCTAGTTCAATCTCTATATAACCCTCACTACATATAGGAAATTCATTTTGTGATGTTTGGAAGCCCTTAGTCAGGTCTGCATAGAAATAATTCTTCCTATCCATTTTTATATAATTGGATATATGAGTGTTAAATGCAGTACCAGCTTTAATAGCATATTCTAGCACCTTTTTATTCAGCCTAGGAATTGCCCCAGGTAATCCTAAGCAAACTGGACAACAGTGACTATTGGCTTCTCCACCAAATTCATTTGTACAATTGCAAAATATTTTAGTATCAGTCATTAATTCCACATGTATTTCTAAACCAACAATAGTTTTATATCTCAATTATTTCACCATCCCTTCAATTGCAAGTCCAAGATTTATCATATCTTCTTCTCTAAATTTATTGCCCATGATTTGGATTCCTATTGGCAGGGATTCCCCATTGTCTATAGGTAAACTCATAGCACATATACCCGCAAGATTTGCTGGCACTGTGAATAAATCCGCCTTATACATATCAACAGGATTGTCTATTCTGTCACCTAGATTAAAAGCTAATGTTGGAGATGTTGGTGCTAGTAATATATCTACACTTTCAAAAGCTTTTTCAAAATCATCCCTTATTAATGTTCTAACCTTGATGGCTTGCATATAATAATCTTCTGCATGGTCTTCCCTTAATATATATGTTCCCAACATAATCCTTCTCTTTACTTCTTCACCAAAGGCTTCAGTTCTTGATTTAATATATAATTCATCAAGTGTATCGTAGTCTTCGGCCCTAAAGCCAAATCTTAATCCATCAAATCTGGCTAAGTTTGCGCTTGCTTCCGCATTTGAGATTATTAGGTAGGTCTCAAGAGCATACTTTAAGTTAGGTAGAGATATCTCTTCTACCACCCCACCATTTTCTTTTATCAATTCAATAGTTTTGAGAAAATTATCTTTTACATCAGCTTCTAATTCTATATCGTGGAGTTCCTTCGGTATACCTATTTTGTATTTCTTTATATCCACTTTAGGACATTCTAATTTGATATTTAGTTCCTCACTTACAGAGGTGGGGTCTTTTTCATCATATCCTGATAATATAGATAGCATAAATGCCGCATCTTCAGTATCTTTAGCCAGTACTCCTATTTGGTCTAAGGTATTGGCAAGTGACACTAAGCCATATCTTGAAATCCTTCCATAGCTTGGTTTAAGACCCGCAACACCACAAAAGCTTGCAGGTTGTCTTACTGAACCACCTGTATCTGAACCAAGGGCTATGGCTACTTGTTTAGATGCTACTGCTGCAGCTGATCCACCTGATGAACCTCCTGCTACCTTCTTCATATCCAAAGGGTTCTTGCTTGCTCCAAAGTAGGAAGTCTCCGTAGAAGCACCCATTGCAAATTCATCCATATTAGTTTTACCTATAATAATTCCGTCTTCTTTTTTTATGATTTCTATAACTGTAGCATCATAAGGAGATAGGTAGTCTTCCAGCATCTTTGAGCCACAAGTAGTTCTTATATCCCTTGTGACTATATTATCCTTGATACCTATAGGAATACCTGCCAGTCTTCCCAATTTTTCTCCATTATTCAACTTCTCATCTATTTCAGCCGCTTTTGCCCTAGCCCCTTCTTTATCCACTGTAATAAATGCATTGATATCCTTATCTATCTCTTCGATATTTTTTATATAAGCTTCTACTACTTGTCCTGCACTTATCTCTTGATTAATTATCTTGTCTCTTATATCTCTTGCTTTGAGATTTAGTATATCCACTAGTATCACCCCTCTTAATCTACAACTTTTAGTATTTTAAAGTACCCATATTTTTCTTCAACAGTGTTTTTCAAAACATCATTTTGTGGAAGGCTTTTTTCCACTATATCTCCTATTAAAGGTTCTTTATATTGATTAACTTGATATGTTGGTTCAATTCCTTCTGTATTTACTTCCTTAATATTTTCAATTAATTCTAAAACCTTCCCAAATTCTTTAATAAATCCATCACTTTCTTCATTATTAAAACTAAGTTTACATAGTTCAGCTATTTGAGATACATCTTCTCTAGATATCATATAATTTCCTCCTTACATAATTTTATCTATTATTCATTATATTCAGTGACAAAATATCAATTCTAAATCATAAATTGGCGAAGTCTTTCTTCATCTATAATTTCAATTCCTAATTCAACTGCCTTTGTATATTTACTCCCAGGATCAGCTCCTACTATGACATAATCTGTCTTTTTACTTACAGAAGCAGAAACCTTTCCACCCATTTTCTCAACTGCTTCTTTGATTACATTTCTTGATAATCCTTCAATACTACCTGTTATTACTACGGTTTTATCCGTAAATATGGATTCAGTAGTTTCTACTTCTTCATATATAGGATTGACCCCTTCAGACAATAATTTGTCTATAGCCTTTAAAATCTCTTCATCTTGGAAAAATTCTATTACATTATCTGCAATTATGGGTCCTATGTCTCCAACTCCAAGCAACTCCTCACCATTTGCCCTCTTCAAATTGTCTAAGGATTTATAATGGTGAGCCAAGTCAGATGCTGTTTTTATACCTACATTTCGAATTCCTAGGGCATATATGAAAGATGCCAATGAAGTATTCTTGCTTCTTTCTATAGCCTCTAGCAAATTATTGGATTTTTTCTCCTTAAATCCTTCTAGTTTAATTAAATCCTCATATTTTACTTCATAGATTTCTGGTAAATCCTTTATATCCAATTCCTCCAACAGTTTTTCAGCAGTTTTTTCACTGAAGCCTTCAATATTCATAGCATCCCTGCTAGCAAAATGGACCAATCTAGCAACTAATTGTGGCTTACATGATAAGGAGTTTGGACAGAATATATGGACCCCATCTTGGTATAGTTCACTATGGCAGGCAGGACAATGGCTAGGCTTCTCAATTAAAAATGTCTCCATATCTTCTTCCAATGTTCCCAGTATCTCAGGGATAACATCGTTGGACCTTCTAATAAGGACATTGGAGTTGATTCTCACACCTTTTCTTTCAATATCATCATAATTATTCAGCGTGGCCCTTTGTACTGTTACACCACCTATGTCCACAGCTTCTAGAATGGCAGTAGGAGTTACCTTGGCGGTACGTCCCACATTCCATTGTACACCTAATAATCTTGTACTGGTCTCTTCAGCTTCAAACTTATAAGCCATGGCCCACCTAGGAAATCTATTTGTAAAACCTAAAACTTCTCTAGTTCTTATATCCTCTATTTTTATGACCAGTCCATCGGTTAATAAATCTAGGTTTTTTCTTTCATCATTGATTATCTCAATTTCATCTATTAAATCCATTATATTATGGAAGGATTTGGCATAATTAAAGACTGGTAGCCTATTTTCCCTTAGAAAATCTAATACTTCTGTATGGCTTGTAAAATCCTTTCCTTCAATATATCCAATATTATAAAAATATCCCGCTAGATTCCTTTCAGATGTTACCTTAGTATCCAGGTTTCTTAGAGCACCTGCTGCTGCATTTCTAGCATTCTTTAAAGGTTCAATGGCTGTTTTATTATATTTCTTCAATGCCGATAATGGCATAAGTCCTTCACCTTGAACCTCCATTGTACCCTTGAAGGCTACTGTCATTGGAATTGATTTTATAGTTTTAACTTGCTCTAGTATCCCTTCTCCTAGAGTTCCATTACCCCTTGTGGCAGCTTGTACTAATTGGCCATCTCTATAGGTAAGATTGATTGTGAGTCCATCAAATTTATATTCTAAAATGTAGACTGGACTTGGTAGTTTATCTACATTTGTAGAATTATAGTCTTGAATCAATCTTTGGACCCTATTGTCCCAGTTTATCAATTCTTCAAAACTTTGACATTTGTCTAAACTCCATAGTCTTCCTAGATGTGTATGTTTATCAAATTTATCTAAAATATGGCCACCTACCCTTTGTGTAGGCGAATGGGCCCTTATTATCCCTGTTTCACTTTCTAGTTGAACTAGTTCATCATAAAGTAAGTCATATTCCTTATCACTCACTTTAGGATTGTCTAAAGTATAGTAATAATAATTAAGATCATTGACAATATCTATGAGTTCATCAATTCTCTTTTCTTTATCCAAAAATATTACCCCCTAAATAAATTCTATAGGTGCTATGGACAATAACAATCTCTTTAGTCCTTCCTTATCAAAAGCTATGACCAATTCCTTATCATTCTCCTGAGGCTTTATTTGAACAATGGTGCCTATACCCCATTTTTTGTGTTTAACCTTGTCACCAATACTTACTTCCATATTGGAATCATTTTGGGCTTTCACCACTGTCTTCTTGATAGATGGAGCAGTATAATCCCAAATCTTCACAAGCTCTTCTTCAGGCTTTTTAACTAACTCAAGCTTTTCTATGGTTTTTTTCTCTATGGTATCTCCCATCTCTTCGATAAATCTAGACGGCAATGTATAATTGGTATTACCATATATTGTTCTCTTCTGTGCATTAGTTATGTATAGTACTTCCTTAGCCCTAGTAACTGCAACATAACATAATCTACGTTCCTCTTCTAAGTCATTGTCATCATCAAGAGCCCTAGATATAGGGAATAATCCATCCTCCATACCTACTAAAAATACTACTGGGAACTCCAGCCCCTTTGCACTATGAACAGTCATCATAGTGATTAAATTGGTTTCATCATTAGTTTTGTCAACATCAGATAACAATGATATGGATCCTAAAAATTCCTCAAGTGTAGGGTCATCATTCTTCTCTTCAAAGTTCATTGCAACAGAAATAAACTCCATTATATTTTCTATTCTTGTTTTTGACTCAATAGTATTATCCTTTTCAAGCTCTACAACATATCCATTGCTATTTATTAGATCCTCTATAAAGTCCTTTAATCCCATTATTTCCTTTTTTGCCATCAAAGTATTCATCATTTCCATGAAAGGTTTTATACTATTCTTAGCCCTTGCACTTAAGCTATGAATATCATCAAGGTTTAATAGTGAACCATAGATAGACTCGCCCCTCTCCGATGCAAATTCCTCTATTTTTTCAATAGTAGCATTTCCTATTCCCCTTCTTGGAGTATTAATAATTCTTTTTAGGGATATATTATCATTTGGATTTTCTAGTAGCTTTAAATAGGCTATGATGTCCTTGACCTCTTTTCTATCGTAGAACTTTAATCCTCCAACTATTTTATATGGTAGGGACTCACTTAAAAATGCCTCCTCAAAAGTACGGGATTGTGCATTAGTTCTGTAAAGAATGGCTATATCTGATAGTTTGTATCCTTTATATACCAGGTGATGTATTTTACTTGCCACAAAAGCAGCTTCATCACTGGAGTGATCCAACTGCTCATAGACAACATTGTCCCCTTCTTCTTTATCAGTCCAAAGATTTTTTGGATAATTGTCTTGATTATACTTAATTACCTCATTAGCAACATTTAATATACTCTTTGTAGAGCGATAGTTCTGCTCAAGACGTACTACTTTTGCACCATCATAGTCCTTCTCGAAATCTAGTATATTGCTAATATCTGCCCCTCTCCATGAGTAAATAGAATTATGCACTACAATACCTTCACATATATATTGTCTCAAATTAGGTACAGATATATCATAAACATATCCACTATAATCTTCTATAGACACTCCTTTTACTATATCTTCAATAATCTCTCCACTGTCTTTATCATATACCGGGATACTCATTGATGGTTTTATATGAGAAGCAGGTGTAAAATTAAATACAGTATCACTTAGTAATCTTGCTCTTTTATTGATTTCAAGATCATCTTCTAAGGCTACTATCTCATTAGTAAATTTTTCTGCATCATCATAACAAATTCTTTCGGTTTCAATTCTCCAAGTATTTCTTTGACCTTTTCTAGTCTTAAAATCTAATGAATTAGCCTTATCTCTCAAATCTTCACCTGAAGTATTTAAGTTTACTCTATGGCTATACCAACCAGCATTATTCCCAACTATTCTACCACCGAAGAATGTTAAATTAACTATTCTTCTAAAGGCATTTTTTCTTATTACCGCACCTTGTCTTACTACTGGATATTCCTCAAATATCATTAAATCTTCCATTAGTTTTATTACATTGTTTCGTGTATCTACTTCATTAAAAAATCTATTGATATATTGCTGATTAAATGTCATTTCTCTACCTCTTGCATGGAAGACCAAGGTTGGTATACTATATTTTAATGAATATATCATTTCAAAATAGGTTGCTTCTTCTTTATTTTGGCACACTTTTAAAATCCATGCCTTATCAGCATTTTCTTGATTCATTCTCACTTCTAATCCATTTTTTATTTCCCCACCATTTGAACGTACTCCTTGGGTCTGTCCTATCCTATATCCTAATTCTTTTTTATACATTAAATAGACATAATATACTCCAGATTCAGCATTTAACTTGGAAAATAGAATATGATTAGGTGTAAGTTTTAAATTTTTACCTGATTCTGTTTGGATATTGATAATTGGTCCTTCATAGGATGTTTTCTTTGTAAAATCGATAACCCCTTTTGCAACTTTCCCTTGACCTGCAGCAGAGTATACTTCATCATCTACTTTCAAATCTTCTATCTTAACTTTTCCATTAGGCGTATTTACCTCCATACCTTCAACGATACATTGATCAGAATCACCAACTACGCATATATTCTTATAATGGGCAGATAAGAGTCTTACAAGATGATATTGTATCTTATTTGTATCTTGGTACTCATCTACGAATACATATTGGAATTTTTTCTGATAGAATTTTAATATTTCTTTATTCTCCCTTAGAAGTTCAACTGCTTTTATAATTAAGTCATCAAAATCTAGGGAATTATATTGCTTCAGTTTTTTCTCATATAATTGATATATTTCACCAATTTTTCTCTCTCTATAATCTCCGTAGTTTTCTATTATAAACTCTTCAGGATCTGTTTGTTCATCCTTTAAGGAGCTTATTCTTGCAAGAACGCTGGATTCTTTAAACATATCCTTGTCCACATTTACTTCCTTGATACACTCTTTAATTAGGGTAATTTGATCATCCCTATCATAAATAGTAAATGATCTATTATATCCAATTTTGTCAATATCACGTCTTAATATTCTCACGCATATAGAATGAAAAGTACCAATCCACATACTGTCAACATTTGTATCTAAAAGTTTAGCTACTCTTTCCTTCATTTCATTGGCAGCTTTATTTGTAAAAGTAATTGCCAAAATATTTCCCGGGAAAACTCCCTTTTCTTCGATTAAAT
>CAYOFC010000040.1:0-11343 GCA_964403265.1 uncultured Tissierella sp.
CTGGATAGTTGCCCCAGGATGAGTTTCATTTACCCTAGCAGCTGCCTCTTCATAGTAGTCTCTCCAATCAGATTCCACTTGTACTGTTATTGTTTCTGTAAGACCTTCAACTCCTGCATCTACAGGTGGAGTATCTCCATCCGCTGGTGGTGTTGATACATCTTCATTTTTTGCAGGAGAACACCCTACAACTACTCCTAGCAACAACATAAATACAAGTAATAAACTAATTCTTTTTTTCATTTAAATCCCCCTCTTTAAGTTTTGATTATTTATATAAAAATACTTAATATTGAAACCTTATTTATACTAATTACTCTTCTCAATATACCAGATTTCCCTTGCGTAATCTTCGATTGTTCTGTCAGAACTGAACTTACCTGCCTTTGATAAATTGATCCAACATTTCTTAGCCCAAGCTAGTTTATCCCTATAGGCTTTATCAACTTGATTCTGAGCTTCACGATAACTATCAAAATCCTTCATTAAATAGTAAACATCAGCCTTATGCCAGTGAGCACCTGTCAGTAGAGAGTCATATAGCTCTTTATACTGGTCCTTTGCCTTAGGGTCAAATGTCCCATCTACTAAAGTATCAACAACTCTTTTTAATCCAGGAACACTATTATAGTCATCCATTGGATTGTAGCTATCTTGAATCTCTTCAATATCTTCAACCCTAAGGCCAAATATAAAGTTGTTTTCCTCGCCTGCCTCTTCTACAATTTCAACATTGGCACCATCATATGTGCCTATTGTTGGAGCACCATTTAACATGAACTTCATGTTTCCAGTTCCTGATGCTTCTTTTCCCGCTGTTGAGATTTGTTCGGAAATATCAGCAGCTGGGAACATTTTTTCTCCATAGGATACTCTGTAGTTCTTTACAAAGACCACCTTTATCTTGCCATTTATATCCTTGTCATTGTTGACCAAATCAGCAATATCATTTATAAACTTAATAACAGCCTTAGCCCTATAATATCCTGGAGCTGCCTTTCCACCGAATAAAAATGTTCTTGGTACAATATCCAGGTCAGGGTTATCCTTCAATCTATAGTACAAATCCAAAATATGAAATGCATTTAGTAACTGTCTTTTGTACTCGTGGAACCTCTTAATCTGTATGTCGAATATAGAATGTGGATCTATTTCGATTCCTTCTTCTTCTTTTATATATTCTGCTAACTGTATCTTTTTAGTTTGCTTAATGTTCATAAATCTTTCTAAAACAGCTACATCATCAGAATATTTTCCTAGTTTTTCTAACTCGTCTAACTTAGTAATCCATTTATCAGAAGCTAATAACTCTGTAATCAGTTTAGATAATTCTGGATTGGATAATAGTAACCATCTTCTTTGTGTAATGCCATTGGTTTTGTTGTTGAATTTTTCAGGATATATTTTATACCAATCATTTAATTCCTTATCCTTCAAAATTTCTGTATGAAGCCTAGCAACTCCATTTGTGGAATGTGAACCATATATTGATAAAAAGGCCATTTTAATTTGTCCATTATCAATGATTGCATATCTATTTATTTCTTCATTTCCTATACCTTTTTGTGATAGCTCACTTCTAAGCTGATTATCTATTTTTTCAATAATCCTATATACTTCTGGTAATAACTCTTTGTATAAATCAACATTCCATTGCTCCAAGGCTTCTGCTAATATTGTATGGTTTGTGTATGCAAAGGTTTGAACAGTTAGTCCCCACGCTGTATCCCAATCAATATTTTCTAGCTCTGTTAATATTCTCATCAACTCAGCTACTGCGACCGCAGGGTGAGTATCATTTAGTTGAATAGAATGTAGCTGGGCAAAGTTATCAAAAGAGCTATATTTTTTCTTGTGCTTTCTAATCAAATCCTGTATTGATGCTGATACAAAGAAATATTGCTGTTTTAGCCTAAGTTTTTTACCTTCAAAGTTGGAATCATTAGGATAAAGAACCTTAGATATATTCTCTGCTTGGTTTTTTTCTTTTACTGATAAGTCATAATTTTGATTGTTAAACTCCTCAAAATTAAAGGGTTCAAGTGGTTCAGATTTCCATAATCTTAAAGTATTTATAGTATTTTTATCATAGCCAATAATCGGTGAATCATAAGGCACTGCCTTGATATCTCCATCCGCAAAGTGAATAATAAGGCTATCAGAATCCCTTCTTACTGACCAAGGATCACCATATTCTAGCCAGTTGTCAGCCTTTTCATCTTGGAAACCATCTCTAAATCCTTGTTTAAATAATCCATATTCATATCTGATCCCATATCCCGACAGTGGATAATCTAAAGTAGCAGCAGAGTCTAAAAAACAAGCTGCAAGTCTTCCAAGTCCACCATTTCCAAGAGCCGCATCATGCTCTATTTCCTCGACCTCATTATAATTTATACCCATTTCATCTAATAAAAACTTAATATCATCAATATAACCAAGATTGATTAGATTATTACTTAAGGCTCTTCCCATTAGAAATTCTGCAGAGAAATAGTATGCCTGTTTCTTATCTTTAAATTTATTCTTTGAATCTACCCATAAAGGAAGTATTTCTTCCATAATGGATTCAGATAAAACTGTATATTTTTCATTAGTAGTACAGTCTTCTAATTCCTTCCCATAAATCTTTAGTGCATATTTTCCTATGTTTTTCCTTATATTATCAATGTTATTCATTTATTACCTCCAATATATTTCTGTTAACTCCCTTATTCTATCTGCTAACTGATTAGACAACTGCTCTTTTTCAACTCTCCAGTCCCAATTACCTCCCAAGGTGCCTGGTTCGTTCATTCTACACTCATCATTAAGACCTAAAAAGTCCTGTATGGGAGCTATTGCCAGATTGGCAGTTGAACTCCAAGCCGCTCTTATCATACCCCAGTTGAAACCTTCGTCATAATTAAGTTTCACATATTTGCTAGTATACTCAAATATATCTCTAGGCAATGTCTCAAACCAACCCATTATAGTTTGATTATCATGGGTGCTTGTGTATACAACGCATTCTTTATCAAATCCATGAGGAGCGTGCTCGCTCACTTCATAAGGATTAAATGCAAATTGCAATACCTTCATATTTGGAAAACCTGATTCCTCAACCATCTGGGTTACTTCAGGTGTATTATAGCCCAAATCCTCTACTATAATATTAAGCTCTCCTAATTCTTCTTTAACCTTATCAAACAGTCTATTACCTGGTCCTTTAACCCATCTGCCATTAGCGGCTGTATCAGAACCATAGTCTACTTCCCAATATGACTCAAATCCCCTAAAGTGATCAATTCTTAAAATATCATATGTTTTAAAGCTATGCTCTATTCTCTTGATCCACCACTTATATCCTTCAGCTTCCATAGCTTCCCAATTATATATTGGATTGCCCCACAACTGCCCAGTATCCGTAAATCCATCTGGTGGTACTCCTGCAACAGTCCTCGGGATAAGGTTTTCATCAAGTTCATAATACTTGGGATTACTCCATACATCGGAACTATCTTCAGATACATAGATTGGCAAATCACCTATGATACTTATTCCCTTTTCATTTGCATAGTCTTTTAATCTTTCCCATTGTTTATAGAAGAAATATTGTGTAAATACCCAGAAATATATTTCTTCCTGATTGTCTTCCTCAAATTGACGAACTGCTTCTGAGTCAAATATTTTGTACTCGGCTTCCCATTCATGCCATGAACGATTCTCATGTCTTGCCTTGATTGCCATAAATAAGCTAAATTCCCTTAACCATTCAATATTTAAGTCATAGTAGGATTTTAGCTCACTCAACAAATCATCCTTGGCATTCTTGTATGCTATTCTTAAGATAGTCATTTTACTCTTATATAATAGTCCATAGTCTACTTTATTATTATTGCTTAATTTATTTTCCTCTATATCTTTATGATTAATAAAATTACTCATTAGTAATTCATTTAAATCAATAAAATATGGATTGCCCGCAAAGGCAGAGAAACATTGATAAGGAGAATCACCAAAACTAGTAACCCCTAAAGGCAATATCTGCCAGTTTTTCTGTTTTGCCTTACTTAGAAAATCAACAAATTTGTATGCTTCTTTACCAAAATCACCTATTCCATACTCTCCAGGCAGTGAAGATATATGCATTAAGATACCACTAGATCTTTCAATCATTGTAATCACCCCTGTGATCTATATTTGTGCAAGCGATTGCACTACTTAACTTTAATATATCAGTAATCTTATATTTTGTAAAGACTTATTTAAAAATTAACAAAAGATTAAATAAAACAAATGTAAAAATTAACTGGAAAGATACTTTTAAAATATTATCTTTTTTGCCCCTAAATGTGTTATTATCTAATATGATATTTAAAATTTAAGTATAGATTTTTGGAGTGATAATGTTGAATCAAAAAAATAATTTAAGTTATTATCGTAATGAAACTATTAAATTAACAATACCTGTATTCTTGGAGTTACTCATCAGTAGCCTTTTTGGAATGGTAGATATGATGATGGTAGGTAATAGTGGCCCTTCCCATATTACTACACCCTCTATTGCTGCCATTGGTATAACAAATCAGGTAATGCTTATAGGTATAGCTATGGCCCAGGCCATGAGTGCTGGTGGTACTGCAATGATATCTAGACATTATGGGGCTAATAAATTGGAAAAGGTGCCAAATGTGGTGAAACATCTGCTAATCCTTATGATAGCCCTATTAATAATTCCCTTTGTTGTGATTACTCAATCTATGCCTGAGGCCCTAATGGGATTTATTGGTGCAGAGCAAGACACTATTAATATTGGAATTAATTATTTTAGGATTGCTACACTAGGCTTTATTTTCCAATCCTTGAACCTTGCCATATTTGCATCCATGAGGGGAGCAGGTGATACTAAGACCCCAATGATAATAAATATATCTATTAATTTACTAAATGTAATTGGAAACTATATCCTTATTTATGGTAAGCTAGGGCTTCCAGCCCTTGGAGTTACGGGAGCGGCCCTATCTACTTCTTTAGCCCATGTAATAGCAACTATCGTATTACTTGTAATATTATTAAGTAAGCGCCATATAGTTAAATTAGATTTGGCAGATGGTTTTGAATTTAGTAAGCACATAATGAAAAACCTCATTAGAGTGGGTGGTCCTGCAGCCTTAGAACAAGTTGGATTTAGAATAGGGGTTATATTTTTTATAAAGATAGTATCTAGCCTAGGAACGGTGGTCTATGCTACTCATCAAATTGCTTCAAGTATAATAAGCCTTTCCTTTGCACCAGGCCAGGCATTTGGTATAGCCGCATCTACTTTAGTAGGTAAATCCCTTGGTGAAGAAAGAGTTGATAAGGCTGATACCTTTATAAAAGAATCAAATCGGTTGGCATTAATATCATCAGTCTTTTTTGGATTTATATTTTTCTTCTTTGGAGCAAAATTTACAGCCTTGTATACCAATGATCCACAGATTATTGAACAGTCTATTGATGTTATAAAAATAATAGCACTTATCCAACCCTTTCAAGCATCTGCCTTTGCTATTTCTGGTGGCCTAAGGGGTGCTGGGGACACCTTGTCCACTTTGATTGTTACTATAGTAGGTGTAGTATTTGTTAGATTGGTAGTAGCATATATACTCATTTATATAGTAGGAATGGGATTGGTTGGGGCATGGTTGGCTATGCTATTTGATCAAATCGTTCGATGGATTGGTATCCTTATAAGGTATAGAACTGGTAAATGGCAAAATATTAATTTAAAGTAGATAGTTCATATAATTCAGTTGGGATATTAAAAAATCTGCGACATTGCTGTCGCAGATTTTTATTGCATTGGTAGGAATGAAACTTTCCATATTCCCTCTTTGTTTTTTACTAAGCTAAATCCATATTTAAAAGGATAACCACTATTATCATATTCTTCAAGATATTTATCCTCCCAGGATATAGATGCATTTTCTTGATCATCATAATAATCGACTTTAATATTTACTGCATTTTCAAATACACTAAAATCTGTTATCCTGTCACTATCAGGTATGCCCATATGGTATTCTTTATCCCAACCTATATAATCTTCATCCTTTATATATAGCTCCCACTGGCTTTCATAATCCTTTTCCATAATGGCGTGAATATATAACCTCATTAGGGAGAGTGGCTCAAGTCCTCTTAATTTCTCTCCATCATAAGTGGATTTAAAACGATTATAGGCATCTAATTCTTCTTGTGATAGATCCAATAAATCAATTTTCTCCTCAGAAGTAGGATAGCCTTGATTGAACTTAAATCCATTTAAATGTACTGCTATTACAGTTTTATCTTCACTATGAAATACTATAACTACTTGATAATCCCCTGTATTATATATAAAGATAGAATTATTGTTATATAATTCACTTACATTATCTCCAAGACCATAATCTATGGTTTCATCTGGTTCACCTAAGGCATTTTTAACCTCATTCATCGGCATTCCTGTTTCGATGCCATAGCCTTCATCTTTAATAATTACTACCACATCTCCATACACTGGGTTATTATCATCATCTAAATAACCATTCGTAAGCAATTTCATATCACCATTGTCATGGGCTAGACCACCTAAGAAATAATACATGTCAAAGCTATCGTCTAAATGTTGTTCTACATTTTTACCGATGATTGGCTTTGTCTTATCCATTCTACCTTCATAGGCAAATTTCAACTGCCTTATATACCTGGGTTCTTCAGTTGATGCATGTGATTCTACTTCAGATGTTGTAGTTGTTTCTTCAATTACACCATACCTTGTAATAATTTGCGACATAATTGCAAGCAATAGTATCATTCCGATTGTCAAGATTTGATTTCTTTTTAGCATAGGACTCTCTCCTAGAAATAAGATTATTCACCATAATCTTATTATATCAATATGGAAAGGAATATGTTTACAATGTAATTACAATATGGCGGTATTGCGTTGCTTATAAAGAATATGTCATCCTGAACGCTAGTGAAGGATCTTGACCCTATTTGCAGCCCTAAAGATTCCTCGTTACACTCGGAATGACAAAACACTTACGACATATCATTATACATATACGTTATATTTACTCCCCTTGAATCCTCTCCACAATCTTCTTACCATCATCCGATTTCAAAAACTCTATTGTGCTATTAGGTAGGTACTTAAAGGCTTCATCTATTTTATCTTCCTTAATCAGCTTTCTTACCCTTGATGCACTGATTACATTGTCCCCTAGGATTTTTCTTTCAATAATTTCTACTTCTATGCCACGGCTTCCTAGTATCTCCTTCATTGAGTTATTATAGGCCAACGTAACTAGATCTGTAGGTTCTGATCCGAAGAATCTGATATCTATCTCCAAATCCTTAGCTATTTTATCGGCAAATATACTGCCATCTAATTTTGTATATATGTCTAGCATTTCATCTTTTTTCTTTATAAAGTAAGTTGGAAATGTTCCCTGGGATATTATATAAGGGCCTCCCTTGATTAGAGTAATTCTACTATCACTGGATAATTCATTTTTTAATATATTAAATCTATCTATAAATGGAAATATAGACTTATCTTCTTCAACTACAAAGATTAAGAGGTCATCCACGTATTCTAGTGCCTTCTCTATGACATATTTGTGTCCTAGAGTCATTGGATTGCAATTGACTACTATAGCCCCTCTTTTTCCTTCTTTATCTTTAATAGAGGATTTTACCTTGTCTACCCACTTATTATAATTATAGAACCCACCTTCAAACAGGGCCACTCTATCTGTTGAATAAACTTCTTTTAATCCTAGGGATTCAAATATAAGTTTATTAGGTGGTGTTGTAAATACAAAATAAGAAGCAATGTTGTTCTCAAGTAAATAGTTCAATAAGGAGTTATAAATTATACTCATGGTGCCTTGCCCCTGGTATTCTTCATCAGAGAAGAAATATTTTAAAATATTTCCCGATGCAGATCCAGTTGCTATAATCTTCCCTTTATCCCTTATGACAAATGTCTTGTCTGGATTATCATAGACAACATCATATTTGTTTAGAAACTCCTTGATATCTTCTACTTCTTTATCATTTTTTTGATTGATTTCATCACTAAAAAACATATCTATCCCTCTCTATTAATTATTTTATGTATAACTGTCACGTTTAGCATATCAAAACAAATAAAGAGTTGCAATGAGCAACTCTTTATTTGTTTTGATAATTTATTTTTTTACTTCATATATATAATCTATTATGCTACCATCTCTATATTCTGATAGACCAATTATTCTATCTGTCTTTTCTATAGCTTTTGCTTTACCCATTATTCCTTCAGAATATTCTTTTAAATCTTTTATGTCAATAATATTTAAATTAGCTTTCTTGAAGGATTCTATTAAATCTGTTCTTAATGGATTAACACATATTCCTCTTTCAGTTACTAATACATCTACTGTAGTACCTGGAGTAGTTATTACATCTACTCTATCCTTTATTAATGGAATTCTTGATGAGAATAGTTTTGATACTATAATGGAAACCTTACTACCTGCTGCTGTATCTTGGTGTCCACCAGAACCTCCCATTAATACTCCATCAGCTCCTGAAGATACGTTTACGTTGAAATCAACGTCTATTTCTGTAGCTCCTAGGATAACTATATCTAGGTTATCTACTACTGAGGATACTTCTGGATTTCCATATAATGATGCACTCATTCTTAGGTGATTTGGATTTCTCTTTAAGGATTCTATAGATTCTAAATCGAAACATTGCACATCAAATAATGATGTGAATAGTCCTTCTTCCAGCATACCTGTTAGATATCCAGTTATACCGCCTGAAGCGAAACTACCTTTAATTTCATTTTCGATCATATAGTCTCTTAAATAGTCAGTAACAGCTAGTGATATACCACCTGCACCACTTTGGAAACTTAAACCATCTTTAAGTAGTCCTGTAGCTTCCATAACTTTTAATGTATCTTTTGCAATTTTTAATCCTATTGGATCTTTAGTAACTCTAGTAGTTCCAGAAACTATACCTTCTTTACGTCCTATGGAGTCTATAACTAATACTTGATCAACATAGTCTTCAGTAATATCAGCTGGATAGTTTGGATATTCTACCAATGCATCAGTTATAGATATAACTTCCTTAGCCTTTATACTATCAGCTATTGCATATCCTAATGTACCGCAGGAATTGTGACCATTTACCCCTGATATGTTTCCAAGTTTATCTGCACTTGGAGATGCTATAAATGCAACGTCAATCGCTATTTCTTCATTTAATATGGATCTAGCTCTACCACCATGGGATTGCATTAAAATTTTACCTTTTAACTCTCCGTGGCTAATTGCTTTAGCCAGATCTCCACTTAAATATGATGTAACTATATTTTCAATAGTACCATCTTTAAGTAGAGGTATTATCTCAGCATGTACAGGGAATAGTGAACTTGCCACTAAAGTAATGCCTTTAATTCCTGTTTTTTGGATTTCCTTCATGATTAAATTTAAAACATTATCACCATTTCTTAAATGATGATGAAAAGATACAACTGCATTATCTTTTAGGCCTAAGTCTTTAATTAATTGTTCTACATTAGTAATTACTTTGTCTTTAGCCTTACTTTTAGAAGGAAATTCTGATTTGTCTAGAATTTTTATAGTTTCAAAATCTGAATTATTTAAGTAACTCATCATATTCCTCCTTATATTCTCCGCTCATTCTTAATAGATTCAAAGCTCTTTTTATTATTGGCGCATCTATCATTTTACCTTCCAATGAGAATGCTCCAAGGCCTTTTTCATTTGCTGCCTTTACACCTTCTACAACTCTTAGGGCGTATTCAATTTCTGCTTCTGTTGGTGAAAACATTTTGTTGATTTCATCAACATGTCTTGGACTTATAACAGTTTTTCCTGTCATTCCTAAATCCTTGGCGTTTATCGTATCAATTCTTAAACCTTCTATATCATCTGTGTCAGTAAATGGAGTATCAAAAGCTTGTATACCTACAGCCTTTGATGCTGCAATAACTCTTGATCTAGCATATTCTATTTCTTTAGACTCTTTAGTTCTCTTTGCACCTAAGTCAAGAGTCAAGTCTTCTGCACCTAGGAATAGTCCTATTATCCTGTCTGAAATTTGAACTATTTCAAGGGCTGTTTCTAGTCCAATAGCTGTCTCTACCAATGGTATAACATCCAAATCTAAACTATTTTCGTTCATATATTCTTCCAATTTAGACATAGACTCTACCCCAGCCTTTGGAAGTACTATACCAGTTATATTTAGATCTTTGATAGCATTTAAGTCATCATAAAAATATGGACTATCTAATGGATTAATTCTAATAAATTTATCAGTTTTAGATTCAAATGTGGATAAATATTCTCTCACTAAAAATCTAGCTGCATCTTTCTCTGGTAAAGCAACAGCATCTTCTAAGTCTATTATGATACCATCTGCGCCTAATATATCTGAACTTTGTAACATACCTGGATTGTTTCCTGGGATAAAGAGTAGTGTTCTATAGTTCATTAATTCTCCACTCCCCTCTTGATACATGCTCTGACCCTTGCTTTTATAGTGAAGTCTAATGCTCCCTTATCTTTTGCAATAATTTTGGCATCGCTTATACCTTCTTCTATAAGGGTATCATGTATTACTTTTTTGATGTCGTCTCCAAACTGTTTTTCTACAACACTTTCTAGCTCAATATCTATATTTCCTTCACCTTTAGATATCATAATTAGAATGTCATTAGATTCAACAGACCCTGCAGTCGCCATTCTTTGAATTTCTACTTTTGTGACCATTCTAAATATTCATTCCTTCCCATTTGATATAAATCATTCCCTTTAGCATCATTCATTACCGTTACTGGGAAATCTTCTACATATACTTTTCTGATAGCTTCTGCGCCTAAATCTTCATAGGCTATTACTTCTGATGATTTCACAGTTTGTGCTATTAATGCTGCTGCTCCACCTATTGCACCAAAGTATACTGCACCATTTTTTACTATACTATCTTTTACTTCTTGGTCTCTTTTACCTTTACCTATCATGCCTTTTAGTCCCACATCTAGCAGTTGCGGTGTATAGGAATCCATTCTATAACTAGTAGTTGGCCCAGCGGAACCTATTGGTCTATCTCCTTTTGCTGGTGCTGGTCCTACATAGTAGATAACAGCCCCTTCTGGATCAAATGGTAGCTCTTTGCCCTCTTCTAATAGTTTTACTAGTCTTGCATGTGCCGCATCTCTAGCAGTATATATATATCCAGTGATATAAACATCATCACCTGCTTTTAAATCTTTTAAGTCTTCAACAGTTAAAGGTGTTTTTA
>CAYOFC010000041.1:0-11042 GCA_964403265.1 uncultured Tissierella sp.
ACAATAGTTTATGTGCTGTTGGTGGAACTATCAATGAAGATGACCACAAATTTGCACTATCTGCTGCAAAGAAATATGGCGGTATTTATGTGCCACCTAATCTAGCAGTTATTCACTCTTATAATAGAGAAATGATGACTAAATCCGGAAATATGATACTAGGTTCAGACAGCCATACTAGATATGGTGCTCTTGGAACAATAGCAGTAGGCGAAGGTGGAGGAGAGCTGGCTAAACAACTTTTGGAGCAGACCTATGATATTAAGTATCCAGATGTTGTAGCTATCTACTTAAAAGGTGAATTAAACCCAGGTGTAGGTCCCCAAGACGTGGCACTAAATATTATAAAGGCTGTTTTTGATAATGGTTTTGTTAAGAATAAGCTAATGGAATTTATAGGTGATGGGGTTGAGCATTTATCTGTAGAAACTAGAAATGGAATAGATGTTATGACTACAGAGACAACTTGTTGGAGCTCTATTTGGGAAACTGATGATAAGGTTAAAGAGTATTACCAGATACACGGCAGACCAGATGACTATAAATTGCTTCAACCTGGTGAGATAGCTCTTTACGATGGACTTGTAGAAGTTGATCTATCAAAGATAAAGCCATCTATTGCCCTACCTTTCCATCCTAGTAATGTGTTTACAATTGAAGAAGTAAAGAAAAATCCTAAGGAGATATTTGCTAAGATTGAAGAGGATAGTAAAAAATTATTTGAATCTAATGATGTAACTGTTGACCTAATGAGTAAAATTATAGATGGTGAAATTCATGTGGATCAAGGTCTTATAGTAGGGTGTTCAGGTGGTACTTTTGATAATATAGTTGCAGCTGCAGATATTATCAAAGACAAATCCACTAGTAACGATATATATTCACTAAGTGTCTATGCTGGCAGTCAGCCAACTTACTTGGAACTGGTGAAAAATGGTGTGGCAGCAGATTTAATGGCTGCTGGAGCTGTTATGAAGCCAGCATTTTGTGGACCATGCTTTGGGGCTGGAGATACACCTGCCAATAACGAGCTTTCCATTAGACATGCTACTAGAAACTTCCCTAATAGGGATGGATCAAAACCAAATGAAGGACAAATTTCTATGGTAGCTCTTATGGATGCTAAATCCATTGCTGCAACTTCCATAAATGGTGGAATACTAACTGCCGCGGATGAACTAGATATAGAATATACTAGTCCAAAATACTACTTTGATAAATCCATCTATGAAAATAGGGTTTATGATGGCTGGGGCAGGGAAGACCTTTCAGTAGAACTGGTTACAGGACCTAATATTAAGGATTGGCCAAAGATGCCTGAAATTACGGATCATATCATATTAAAGGTGGTAACCCATATAACTGACCCTGTAACTACTACAGATGAACTAATACCATCAGGGGAGACTTCATCATACAGGTCTAACCCTATTAGATTGGCTGAATTTACCTTAAGTAGAAAGGATCCTGCTTATGTAGGAAACTCAAAAAAGGTTCATGAATATGAACTAAGTAGGGATAAGGGAGAAAATCCAGAAGAATCCTTCCATGAGCTAAAATCTGTATACGAGTCTATTAGAAACATAGAAGGCTTTAAGGATATAAATCCACTTGATATAGGTATAGGTAGTAGTATTTATGCAAACAAGCCTGGAGATGGTTCAGCTAGGGAACAAGCAGCTTCATGCCAAAGGGTCTTGGGAGCTTGGGCTAATATAGCAAAAGAGTATGCCACAAAGAGATATAGATCCAACCTTCTAAATTGGGGAATCCTTCCCTTCTTAATAGAAGACGAAAACTTATTAGCTAAAGATGATTTTGTATTTGTTCCTAATATTAAGGAGGCTATCTTAAATAAAAATAACCAGATTAAGGCTTATGTATTAGGAGATGAGCCTAAAGAAATAGTATTGGCTTTAGGTGATCTAACTGATATTGAGAGGGAAATCTTAATCAGTGGTTCCTTAATAAATTACAACAAGTCAATGCTAAATAAATCAATATAAAATAGTAGATTAGAAGGGAAGAATTCTTCCCTTCTTTAAATAATTTTATAGGAGGACATACATATGGGACTTACCATAACTGAGAAAATTTTAAACAAATCATTAGTCCATGGCCAACTGAAGAGGGGTAGTCGAATTGGCATAAGGCCTGACCAGACTTTGTCTCATGACTTAAATGTAATCATGACTTATTTGGTTCTTGAGGCTATTGGACTTAAGGAAAAAAAGGTGGAAACAGCAGTCCAATATATTGACCATAATATGATTCAGGCTGATTATAAAAATGCAGATGACCATAATTATATAATGGATATGACTTCAAAGCTTGGTATCATCACTGCTAGGAGCGGAAGTGGTATTTGCCATCATCTTCACTTAGAGCATTTCGCAGCTCCAGGTAAAATATTAATTGGTGGTGATTCACATACGGTTGCAGCTGGTGGCGTTGGCTCACTATCCTTTGGTGTGGGTGGTTTCGATAATGCTATGGCAATTGCAGGGGAGCCTTTTTATTTAACCATGCCTAAAATTGTTAAGGTCCATTTAGTAGGAAAGCTCCAAGCTTTTGTTTCGGCTAAAAATATTGTCCTTGAACTTTTAAGGAGGGTTTCTGTTAAAGGAGGCGTAGGCAAAGTATTTGAATATGGTGGTGAAGGTATAAAAACCCTTAACGTGTCAGAACGCTCAACCATAACTAATATGGGTGCAGAAACTGGTGCCACTAGCTCCATCTTCCCTAGTGATGAAAACACAAAAAAATGGCTGAAATCCTTTGATAGGGAAAATGATTTCATATCTCTAGAAGCAGATGAAGATGCCATCTATGATGAAGTAATAGAAATAAATTTAAGTGAATTAGAGCCCCTTATTGCCCTACCTTCACAACCAGATAATATAGTCAGGGTAAGGGATGTTGCAGGATTAAAAATAGACCAGGTCATGATAGGAAGCTGTACCAATACTTCTGTCCAAGACATATTAAATATAGCAAATATCCTAGATGGAGAAATAGTGGATAGGGATGTGGAACTTGGAATCTATCCTTCTAGCAAGACCGTTGTGCAGGAAAGTATAGGAAGAGGTGCATATAGTAAGATACTTGCATCTGGTGCTAGGATATTTGAGCCTATATGCGGAGGCTGTAATGGATGTGGATTTGCACCTCCTACTAATGGTGTTTCTTTGAGAACCACTCCTAGAAACTTTAGTGGCAGATCGGGAACAAAGACGGACCAGGTCTACTTAGTGGCACCTGAAACAGCTGCTGCTTCTGCTATAAATGGAGTGATTACAGACCCAAGGGATTTAGACAAGGTAGCAATTGAGTTTGAAATCCCAGAAAAATTTATATTTGATAGTAGTAGCTTTGTTATGCCTAAAAAAGATCCCAATCAGTCTATAAGAAAGGGACCAAATATCAAGCCTATACCTGAATTTTCAAGTATGGAAGATATTATTAAGGGCGAAGTCATCCTCAAACTAGGAGATGATATTACCACTGACCACATATGCCCAGCAGGGGCCCTTTACCTTCCTATTCGCTCCAATATACCAGAGATGTCAAAACACTCCTTCAGAGTTATTGACGATAGCTTCTATGAAAGAGCCATGAGGTCTAAAGCTTCTGTCTTAGTTACAGGACATAACTATGGCCAGGGATCAAGTAGAGAGCAGGCGGCAATTATACCAAGATACCTAGGTATCAATGTAATACTGGCTAAAAGCTTTGCCCGTTTACATCTTGCAAACTTAGTAAACTGGGGGATATTACCCCTAATATTCAAAAATGATTCAGATTATGACTCTATTGATCAAGAGGATATATTGGAGGTAAGTACAGACAATTTATTAGCAGGAGAGGATATTGAGGTTAGAAATATTACTAAAAATATTACTATTTATCTTACTTCTCCTTTGTTTCAAGAGGATTTAGATGCCATTAAAGAGGGTGGATTTGTTAATATATTAAAGAATCAAAATAAATAGGAGGGTTGATATTGTGAAGATTAAAATGAGCCTACCAATAGTCGAACTTGATGGAGATGAAATGGCCAGGGTGCTATGGAACTGGGTTAAGGAAAGTTTAATAGAGCCCTTCGTAGATTTGAAAGTTGAATACTATGATTTGCATATTAAAAATAGGGATAATACCAATGATAAGGTAACAATAGATGCTGCAAATGCCATAAAGAAATATGGTGTTGGGGTAAAGTGTGCTACTATTACTGCCAATAAGGATAGGCGGGATGAATATGATCTGAAAGAAATATGGGCAAGCCCAAATGCTACTATTAGGAAAGTATTAAATGGTACAGTTTTTAGAAGTCCTATTATCTTAGACACACTGACCCCTATTATCCCAACTTGGACCAAGCCTATTACTATTGCAAGACATTCCTATGGAGATATCTATGTATCTACAAGTCTTGAAGTTTGTAAGGATACGAAAGTAGATTTTGTCCTAACAGATGGGGATGGCCATGAAACTAGGTATCCTGTCTTTGATTTTAATGAAGAAGGCATTTTAATGGGTCAAATCAATTTGGATTCCTCTATTAGGGAATTTGCCCATACCTGTTTTAAATATGCTTTAGATAATAAAAGCGATTTAATTTTTGGGACAAAGGACACAGTTACTAAAAGCTATGAATATAAGTTTAAGGATATCTTCCAAGAATTATATGATAAGCACTACAAATCATCCTTTGAAAAAGAAGCTATCAGATATACTTACACACTTATAGATGATGCTATTTCCAGGGTAATCAAGTCAAATGGTGGAATGGTATGGGCCTGTAAAAACTACGAAGGAGATCTAATGAGTGATATGGTGGCTACAGGCTTTGGGAGCCTTGCCCTTATGACCTCAGTACTAGTATCATCAGATGGAAACTATGAATATGAAGCAGCCCACGGAACAGTAAAAGGTCACTATTACCGACATCTAAATGGCGAAAAGACCTCTACCAACCCTATTGCAATAATCTTTGCCTGGGCTGGTGCCCTTCGAAAAAGGGGGGAACTAGATGGTAATAAGGATTTAATAAACTTCTCCAAGAAACTAGAAGAGGCAACTATTAATACAGTGAATAAAGGAATTATGACCAAGGATCTAATAAATATGTCTTCCCTTGAAAATAAAAAATGGGTTGATAGCCAAGAGATGATTGACACTGTAGCCGAAAATCTACAGTCCATTATTTAAACAAAGTGAAAAGCTTCTAACCTGTCATCCTAAGAGAAAAAAATCACAGGTTAGAAGCTACTTTTTAAATTAATTAGCGGACAATCACCTTAATAATTTACGGAATATTGAAATTATTTTTTAAAAAAACAAGGACTTCCTATTTTTGTATAGTATTATAAATATATCTAGTCTTTTAAAATCTTAGGAGGTGGGTTTTATGAAAGCTATTGTTGACTTAAATTCAGATCTTGGCGAAAGTTTTGGTGCTTATGTCTTAGGTTTAGATGAAGAAGTAATTAGGCATGTAAGTAGTGTAAATATTGCCTGCGGGTGGCACGCTGGCGATCCTCTTATAATGGATGAAACAGTAAGACAGGCTGTAAGTAATGGTGTTGCCATAGGTGCCCATCCAGGTTATCCTGATTTAATGGGATTTGGCAGAAGAAATTTAGATATTAGCCCAAAAGAAGCTAGGGCATATATGATATATCAACTAGGAGCCTTAAGTGCTTTTGCTGCAGCACATAATGTAAAACTCCAACATATGAAACTCCACGGTGCCTTTTATAATACCGCTTCAGTAAATCCTGAGTTAGCAGAGGCAGTAATAAATGGGATTTTAGATGTAGATAAGGATATTATTCTTTTGGCTTTAAGTGGTACTTACATTGCAAAACGAGCACAGGAAAAAGGCCTGAGGGTTGCACAAGAGGTATTTGCAGATAGGGCATATAATCCAGATGGAACCCTAGTCAATAGAAGATTAGCTGGTGCTGTTATCCATGACCAGGAAGAGGCCATTAGAAGAATTAAAAAGATGGTATTAGAGGGTAAGGTGACTGCTATTGACGGACAGGAAATCAATATCATTGCTGATTCCATATGTGTTCATGGGGATAATCCCGAAGCAGTAAACTTTGTAAAATTTATTAGAGAAAGCTTAATTGCTGAAGGCGTAGAGATTAAAAATTTAAGGGAATTTATTTAAGGGGATATAAATTTGACTAATAAAACTAAAAATAGTAACCTAACCGTATTATTGGGGATTATAAACACCCTACATGGTTGTTAGTACTTGGTATTATAGTTGTATTTGTTACATTATTCCTTGGAATTAGATCATTATCTGGGCTAAAGCTCTATTTTAAATAAAGTTGGTGAAGACATGTATAAGGAGACAAAATTTATTCCTGCTGGTGATAAATCCCTAGTTATGGAATTTGGAAACAGTATTAAACCTGAGATAAATGCTAAAATAAGCAATATGGTAAAATCTCTTGATAAATTAGGTCTTGAAGCTATTAGCGAGATTATCCCAACCTATAGGTCTATACTTATTATCTATGAGCCTTTAATTGTTGGATATGATGCCCTTATTAGTAAGCTAAAAGAAATTGAAAAAGATTTGGGCAAATCAGATAGTAGTAAAACAAGAATCCTAGAATTGCCTACTGTTTACGGGGGAGAATATGGTCCCGATATAGAGTTCGTTGCTGAGCATAATAATCTAACTGTAGACGAAGTCATTAAGATACATAGTTCCACTGACTATCTACTATATATGCTAGGATTTACTCCTGGATTTGGATATCTTGGTGGTATGAGTGAAAAGATTGAAACTCCAAGACTTCAAGTACCTAGAACCAAGATACCTGCTGGCTCAACAGGTATAGCTGGCAAGCAAACGGGAATTTACCCTATAGATAGCCCGGGTGGATGGCAGCTAATTGGCCGCACACCTATAAAGTTGTATGATCCTTTATCAGATCCACCTGTACTATTAAATGCAGGCGACTATATAAGGTTTGTCCCTGTTGATGAAAAAGAATACCTAAGGATATTGGATTTAGTAAAGAAGGGACAGTATAGGGTAAATATTCTGGAGGAGGGTGAAAGTCATGGCAACAATTAAAATCAAAAACCCAGGACTACTCACCACCATACAGGATCAAGGTAGATGGGGCTATCAAAGGTTTGGAATGTCCGTCGCTGGTGCAATGGACCTATTTTCCACTAGGGTTGCTAATCTACTAGTAGGTAATGATGAAAATGAAGCGGTTCTGGAAACCACATTATTAGGACCTGAGATTATCTTTGCTTGTGATGAAATCATTAGTATAACAGGAGCTAATATGGGTCCCAAAATAAATGAGAAAGCTATTCCTATGTGGACAAGTATCTATGTCCAAAAGGGAGATAAACTAAGTTTTTCTCAAGTACAAACTGGTATTAGGGCTTATATTGCCTTTAGTAGGGGCCTTGACGTAGCTGAAATAATGAATAGTAAGTCCACCTTTATTAGGGGATCTTTGGGAGGATACGAAGGAAGAAGGCTTAATTCTGGAGATGAAATAAGTCTTGGAAACAAAGCCCTTGATTATAGCGGAAGTTACCTTCCTAAAGATTTGATCCCAGATTATAAGTCACATCACTCAATCAGGGTGATTATGGGACCACAGGATGATCATTTTAGCGAAAGTGCTAAGGAGACATTTTTAAGTTCTAAATATAGTATTACATCAGAAGCCGATAGAATGGGCTATAGGCTTGATGGCCCAAAGATTGAGCATATATCTGGTCCTGATATTATATCCGATGGTATAGTATTTGGCTCAGTACAAGTACCTGGTCATGGTTCTCCTATTATTATGATGGCGGACAGGCAGACAACAGGTGGATATACTAAAATAGCTACAGTTATTAGCCCAGATTTATCTATATTAGCCCAAATGGCCCCTGGAAGTACCATGGATTTTAAGGCTATTTCCGTTGAAGAATCCCATGAAATCTACAGGGAGTATAATAAGCAATATAAGGAAATCAAAGATTTTATAGTTAACAATAGATTTGCTTTTAATGATATAAGAAAACTAGACCTAAAAATTAACGGTAGCAGTTTTAAAGTAGATGTAAGAGAAATAGAATAGAATTGTCATCCCGAACCCAGTGGGGGATCTTATGTTTTCAATACACTCAAGATCCTTCCCTACCGCTCAGGATGACAAAATTATATTTTTTCAGTGTCTTCGAAAAAGAGTGGGCTTTTTATATTCCTATACAGGATATACCTTGTTTTCTTCATCCAATAATTCACTATCTATTTTATATTTGGATGCCTGTCTTTGTTTGAAAAATCCTAATGCTATCTGTGGGAACAATCCATAACTCAGTATATCTTCCTCTTGCTCCATGAATTCTTTGATTTCATTTCTATAAATGTCTAATTGTGGTTCTAATAAATCTGCTGGTCTACCTGTAAATACTTCCTCTTCACCAATTATGATTTTTTTGATTTCATCTGATATTGGCACTGCAGGCTCACCATATAAACCTTTTACATAATCCTTAATTTCCTTAGGTATCATTTTATATCTTTCCCCTAGTATTACATTGAATACCGCTTGAGTACCTACCATCTGACTTAAAGGAGTAACCAAAGGTGGATATCCAAGATCCTTTCTAACCTTAGGAACTTCACTTAAAACCGCTTCATATTTATCTTCAGCATTCTGGCTCTTTAACTGGGATACAAGATTTGATAACATCCCACCTGGCACTTGATATACTAAAGTATTTACATCTACATCCAATACCTTTGAGTTCAATAGTCCCTCTTTTATATACTTCTCTTTTAATCCTTTAAAATAATCGGATATCTCCAATAACAAATCCATATCTAAATCTGGGTAATAAGGAGAACCTTGTAAAGAAGCTATCATAGGCTCTGTTGCAGGTTGAGATGTACCATTTCCCAGTGGTGATATTGCAGTATCTATAATATCAGCACCAGCTTCAATAGCTTTCATATAGGTTTGATTTGCTACACCACTTGTAAAGTGGGAGTGAACTTCTATAGGTACAGTGATTACCTTCTTTAATTCCCTGACTAATTCTTCTGCCACATATGGTAGTAGTATTCCTGACATATCTTTAATACAGATGGAGTCAACACCCATATTCTGCATCTCAATAGCCACATTTACATAATACTTAGTATTATGAACAGGACTTGTAGTATATGACAAAGCACCTTGAGCATGGCCGCCATATTTTTTTGTAGCCAGTACCGCGGTTTTTATATTTCTAACATCATTTAAAGCATCAAAGATTCTTATAATGTCTATACCATTTTCTATAGACTTCTTCACAAATTCCTCTACTACATCATCGGGATAGTGCTTATAGCCTAATAGATTTTGACCCCTTAATAGCATCTGTAATTTAGTATTCTTAAATACCTTTTTAAGACTTCTCAGTCTTTCCCATGGATCTTCATTTAAATACCTAAGACATGAGTCAAAAGTAGCTCCACCCCATACCTCTATAGCATGAAATCCAACCCTATCCAACTTTTCTGCGATTGGCAGCATATCTGCCGTAGTCATTCTAGTAGCTATTAAAGATTGATGTGCATCCCTAAAAGCCGTTTCTGTAATCTTAATACCAGTCATTATATTTCCCCCTTATAATTTAAAATAACATATCATAATTTTTTATTAATGTATTCCTAACACTAGCCATGTGTTTACGCATTATAATTTCACTTCTTTCTGGATCATTGGATTCTAATGCTTCTAATAACTCAATATGTTCCTTATAAGATTCTTCAGCTCTACCAGGAATCAATATAGTCCTTTTATTAAAGCCCCTTAATTGTAATCGGATTGACTCTATTAGCTCCACAGCCTCCCCATTAGGGCATATGTCATCAATAATATCATGGATAATATCGTTCCTTGCTGAGTATTCCAGTAGATTCCCTTCAGCCAATAGTCCTTCCATATCCTTGAGGATTAATCTAACCCTATCTATATCATCTTTTTTTATAACCCTAGCCGTACTATAAGCTATAAGCCCCTCTAATCGTTCTCTTATTTCCAATAGGTCTAAGGCCTCTTCCTTTGTTAGAAACTTTACTACAGCACTTTTATTTGCCTCTAGTTCAACTAATCTTTCATTGACTAGTTGCATTAGGGCCCTCCTAATAGTATTTCTACCAACCCCAAACTCCTTGGCTAATGCTGATTCTACAAGAGCTTGAGACGGAGCATATTCTTGGTTTAATATTCTATACCTTATGGTTTTATACACCATTTCTACCGGGGAATCCAATATCGATCTTCCTTTCCATAATTCTATATTTAATGTGTCGTCTACCAATCCTATTTAAATGATTCCACTTCTTCTTAAATCCTCGTCTACATCTTCCCTAATGATTCGTCCCTTGCTAATTTCTTCAAACCATTTATTATCTTGTTCAATTTTTTCTTCTGCTAGTTTCATTACCTCTTCTACAATTTCTCTATTGATTACTACAACACCGTTAGCATCCCCTACTATAACATCTCCAGGATTAACCGCGACTCCCCCACATGATACTGGAAAATTAATCTCGCCAGGTCCATGCCTGTCTGCTACAGCAGGAGTTATGCAAGTAGAAAATATAGGTGCCTTCATTTCTTTCAATTCTAGTATGTCCCTTATACCACCATCGATTACTATTCCAGCCACTCCATTTTTTAAAGCGGAAGTTGTCATCATTTCACCTAAAATGGAGTTTGATTCAGAACCATATGTATCTACTACAATTATGTCACCTTCTTTGGCTAGCTCTATAGCCTTATGTAGCATTAAATTATCTGCGGACCTCATCCTCACCGTAATAGCATTACCTGCAAATCTTATTTGTTCATCTATAGGCTTAATACTGTGATGCATAGTATTAAATCCCTTCATAGCGTCGCTTATAGCACAGGTTCCCATATCTTTAAGTATATTTAATATATCTTTATCCGTCCTAAGAATATCCTCTTTTACACTGAATCCTATTTGCCCTTTTATAGTCATTT
>CAYOFC010000042.1:0-10868 GCA_964403265.1 uncultured Tissierella sp.
ATATGCATCATAACCATAATCTGTAAAAAATGTCCTAGTGTTAAACTATCTGCTGTAGCATCAAAACCTATATAGAAGGTTACAGATTCTTTACCTAGTAGCTCCCTTAGCTCATCTTCAAAAGTAACCTGATCTATATAACCTCTTTCTGTCAAAGTATCAAATACATTTTTCATATTATCCCTCCCAAAAAATATAAACGGGCCTCATCTCGTCCTGTAAAGGACGAGAGAAACCCGTGGTACCACCTTAATTTGCATAAAGCCTCTTTAGGCGTAACGTGCCAAATTCGTAATAGTTTCCTATTAAACTCTGGATCCGTAATTCATTGATTATTTAAGTTATAGACTTCCCACCATCTAGTCTATTCTCTGATTTAACTATAATCAACTACTAAATCCTTCTTAGTTAATATTATTATATGTATAATATTATATTAAGAATTAGTTGTCAAGGTGAAAAAGTTGAGGAATTATTCCTCAACTTTTAATTCTTGACTATTTTCCCATAATCCATGGATATTACAGTAGCTTGATGCTAAAATTGTACCAGATTTAGTAGCAGTAAATCTAGTTGTAGCAAAAGCAGATGTAAATAATTCAGACTCACCGTGTGCAGCGAAATCATAAGTACCTATTTCGATAGGAAACTTTGCTCCTTCTGGTTGGAAATATACTTTAATCCATGATATATAGTGTTCAAAAGTATTAGGATGTGCAATTTCCTCACCTACTAATACCTTTACTTCAACTTCTTCACCAGCTTTTACTGATTCTGGAGCATGAATTACAGGTACGTGTTTTTCACCTTTCCAGTCGCCACTTTGATACAATCCATTTAATGTTGTCATAAATATAGCCTCCTTAGTTTAGATAAATAAATCACTGCTATACTGTATACCCATAATAATTGATAATTAATCAAATTTTATTTAGTATATACTTACATAATAAGGTATAATATTAATACAAGAATTAAGGAGAGATTATTATGGGGAGTTTAAATTTAATAGCCACAACAACATTTGGCTTGGAAGCCGTAGCAAAAAGGGAACTAATGGACTTAGGTTATAAGGATCTAATTGTAGAAAATGGTAGGATAAAGTTTACTGGAACTGAGGAGGATATCCCAAAGACCAATATTTGGTTAAGAACAGCTGAAAGAGTTTTGCTGATGATGGGGGAGTTCAAAGCCCTTAGCTTTGACGAATTATTTGAAAAGACAAAGGCCCTTCCCTGGGAAGAATGGATTACAGAAGATGGAAATTTTATAGTCGAGGGTAAAAGCATCAACTCAAAGTTATATAGTATTTCAGATTGTCAAAGGATTGTTGAAAAAGCTGTAGTAGAAAAGCTTAAAACTAAATATAATGTAGAATGGTTCAAAAAAACAGGTCCCAAATATACTATAGAAGTATCTTTATTAAAAGATATAGCAACTATAACCATAGATACATCAGGAGAAGGTCTACACAAGAGAGGCTATAGGGATAGGGCAGGTGATGCTCCTATTAAAGAAACCCTTGCAGCAGCAATGATTATGCTTAGTTATTGGAACAAAGATAGGGTTTTATTTGATCCATTTTGTGGTTCAGGAACTATTCCAATAGAGGCAGCCATGATAGGTAGAAATATAGCCCCTGGATTGGATAGAAGTTTTGCAGCGGAGGAATGGCCAAGAATCAATAAAGAATATTGGACAGAAGTTAAAAGAAAAGCCTTTGCTGTCATTGATAATGAGACAAAATTACAGATTTTAGGATGTGATGTAGACAAAAGATCCATCCTAAGAGCTAGGGATAATGCTGCAAACTTAGGACTTGAAGAGGATATAGCCTTCTTTATGAAGGATATGAGGGATGTTGATCTAAAGGATGAATATGGAGTAGTTATTACAAACCCACCTTATGGTGAAAGAATGGGAGAAAGAGCAGAGGTTCATCAACTTTATAGGGATTTAGGTAGTAAGTTTGATGAGTTGAAAACTTGGTCATTGTATCTTATAACAGCTGAGGAAGAATTTGAGAAACTATATGGAAAGAAAGCAGATAGAAAGAGAAAGCTTTACAATGGTAGGATAAAGGTTGATTACTACCAATATTATGGGCCGAGACCACCGAGAGAAGAATAGGAGGAGTAAGCATGGATATCTATACAAAGACGGGAGACAAGGGTGAAACATCATTATTTGATAGTAAAAGAGTTTCTAAAGATGATATTAGAGTAGAGTCTTATGGCACCATTGATGAATTAGGTTCATGGATAGGTTTAAGTAAAAACTATGTTGAAGATGGGGATATATATAATATATTGCAGGATATACAAAATAAATTATTCACAGTAGCCTCAAACTTAGCAACTGAAGATCAAACAAAGATTAAACATCATATAGTAGACCAAGATATAGAAGATTTAGAAGGGATAATTGATTGCTATATGGGTAAACTCAACAATCCTAAAGGTTTTATTGTGCCAGGATCAAGTAAAAAGTCAGCATATTTACACGTTGCTAGGACGGTTTGTAGAAGAGGAGAAAGAAGGATAATATCCCTATCTAAGGTTGCAGATATCAACCCCCTAGTGGTTAAGTATGTAAATAGGCTTTCTGATACCCTATATGCTATAGCTAGATTTTTGGAAGATGAGCAAATCCAAGTAAGATACTAATTGTAACAAATATGTAATAATTAATTTGTGGATAAAATCTTGGATTTACTATACAATATATGGTAACCAATAGAAGTATAGAAAAAGTTAGTGATTATGTATATTATTTACCAAATATTAAAAAAAGGTGATAATATGATAGAAAAAGGCGAATTATCGGTAGAAACAGAAAAACAATATAGAGTTTTGGACTATCACGTTCTTGAAGGTATAGCTGATTGGGTAAGGGTCGTAGATAAAGAGGGCCTTATTGTTTATGCTAATAAGTCCATGAAAGAAGATCTAGGAAGTGAGATTGTGGGTATTCCCTGCAGTGAATCTCATTGTGGCTTGAATAATTGTAACTTTTGCATAACAAAGAGAAGCATAGAAACTGGAGAAGTCATTCAAAAAGAAGAGAAAATAAACGGAAGTTATTATTCAGTCAAAAGCTCACCGGTGAAAGACTCCAATGGCAACATCTATGCTGCAGTTGAGGTCTTTAGAGATGTAACAAGAGAAAGAAAACTAGAGTTAGAGCTTATAGGAAAAAACAAAAAGATTAATAGGGACCTTCAATTTGCAAAGAGAATTCAGGAGAAGATATTACCGAGAAAAGGTGTCAGTGAAAGTGTCAAATTAGACTATATATATAAACCATCAGAGATACTTAGTGGTGATATGTTTGATATGTTCAATATAGATGATGATAATATTGGAATCTATATTAGTGATGTCTCTGGAAAAGGAATTGCAGCTTCAATGATGACTATGTTCATCAGGCAGTCAATGAGGGTCATGAAAGATGATATAAAGAATCCATCTGATGCACTTACTGAACTCCACAAAAGATTCTTATCCTTGAATCTAGAAGTAGATAATTACTTTACTATGTTTTACGGAATATATAATCTTAAAACCCATAGCTTTAGATATGTCAATGCAGGGCACAACTGTATACCTATAAAATACAATGGTGATGATTTAGATTTACTTTATAATAAGGGTTATCCTATAATATCCCTATTTGATAAGATAACCTACGAAGAAAAAAGTGTGCAATTATATATAGGAGACAAAATACTTTTTTATACTGATGGAATCACAGAAGCAAGAGATAGTTCTGGCAATGAATTTGGTTTAGACGAAGTGTTAAATATTGTTAAAGAGTATCCAAACAATATTTTAAATATAATAGAAGACAAAATAATTAATCATAGTTGGGGAGAACAACAGGATGATTTTGCAATAGTACTCTTAGAAGTAATTGGATAAAAGACCTAGAATATTATTCTAGGTCTTTTATCCAAGCCTTTCTAAATTAAATAAGGGGGAAGAAGGATGGGCATTAAATTTGATTATTCTAATGGATTTTTAAAGGAAGAAGAAATAGAAAATATGATTGGTTTTCTTAAAGAAAGCCATAATCTATTACATGAGAAAAAAGGGCCGGGTAGTGAATACCTAGGATGGATTGATTTGCCAAGCAAGCTTGAAAAAGAAGAATTAGAAAAAATTCATACCCTGGCAAAAAAAATACAAGATTCTTCAGATGTTTTTATAGTAATCGGTATAGGTGGCTCCTACCTAGGAGCAAAGGCCACTATTGAAGCCCTGAGTCACACATTCTACAATAATATTTCTAGTGAAAAAAGAAAGACACCAGAGATTTACTATGTAGGGCAAAATATTTCAAGTAAATATATTTTAGACTTATTGGAAGTAATTGAAGGAAAAGATATTTCAATAAATGTTATATCCAAATCAGGAACTACAACAGAGCCAGCTATAGCCTTTAGAATATTTAAGGAGTATATTGAAGGCAAATACGGCAAGGAAGAAGCCAAAGAAAGAATTATTGTGACAAGCGACAAGGAAAAAGGTGCCTTGAAGGAGCTTGCTGATATAGAGGGATTTGAAAGTTTTGTTATACCAGATGATGTAGGTGGAAGGTATTCGGTACTAACCCCTGTGGGATTATTACCTATTGCAGTTGCTGGGTTAGATATAGACAAATTGTTGGAGGGTGCCTTATCTGGTGAAGAAGAGTATGCTAATGCAGACATCAAGCAGAACCCTGCTTATGAATATGCACTTGTTAGGAATCTTTTATATAATAAGGGCAAAGATATAGAGGTTTTGGTTAATTATGAGCCAGCCTTAAACTATCTGTCCGAATGGTGGAAACAGCTATATGGTGAGTCTGAAGGCAAAGATGGAAAAGGAATATTCCCTGCATCAGTTAATTTTACTACAGATTTACATTCTATGGGCCAGTATATCCAGGATGGCAAGAGAAACCTATTTGAGACAACTATAAATATAAAAAAACCTGAAAAAGATATAATATTAAAGAGCTCTGATGATAATTTAGATGGACTTAATTTTCTGGCAGGTAAGAGTTTGGATTTAGTAAATAAAAAGGCTTTTGAAGGAACTTTGAAAGCGCATATATCAGGCAATGTACCAAATCTGATTATAGATCTTCCAGAATTAAATGAGTATTATTTTGGTAAGTTGATATACTTTTTTGAAAAGGCTTGTGCAATATCAGGCTATCTATTAGGTGTCAATCCATTTGACCAACCTGGAGTGGAAGAATACAAGAAAAATATGTTCCAGTTATTAGAAAAGCCTGGTTATTAAAGAATGTAAAATAAATTTATGGATACAATAAAGGATATATTATTTTAGAAAGGTGTTTTTTGATGAAAACTTTCCTAAAGGTCTTTATTGTATCTTTTTTATTCTTTTTTGCCGCCTTTTATATTGGTGCCAATGCTTATATTCAGCAAAATAGTGAAAAGCTTGAAGGGAATATTGGTATAGGTTTTGCTGAGAATATAAATCTTCCAGAGTCTATAATTTCAAGATTGGAAGTAGTACCCAAGGAGCCAGAAGAGTTTAGCTCACTTGAAGATGCTTTTGCAAATAGTAATAGGGTAAACTTCTTGGTTTTAGGTATGGAAGATACAAGAAGTGATACCATAATACTTGCATCCTTCTGTCAGGATAGTAAAAAATTAGATTTAATTGCTATTCCAAGAGATACATATGTCCATAGAAAAGGTTATAATGATGGTGAAAAGAGAAAGCTTAATAGCGTATATTTTGACTACGGCATTGATGGAATTAAAAAGACTCTTGCTTATGTATTGCCTGATATACCAATCCACCATCATATAATGATAGACTATGAAGCTGTGGAAAAGATAGTAGACTTAATAGGTGGTGTAGAAGTAGACGTGCCTTTTCATATGAAATATAGGGACCCAAGCTCTAGACCTCCTCTTGATATAGATATAGAGGCTGGCAATCAAATATTAAATGGAAAGCAAGCCCTGGATTTCATTAGATATAGAAAAGGTAATAATAGAATGGGTTATAAGGACGGAGATTTAGGCCGCATAAAAGCCCAACAGCAGTTTTTAAAGGCCTTTGCTTCTAAGGCTATGGATAATGCTGTAACCGTAATAACTAGGGGATTAAAATATGTAGATACTGATGTTAAATTTCTAGATGCCCTATCCTATGGGCGTAATGTGATAGGGATATCTAGTGAAGATATGGAATTTAGGTTATTACCTGGAAAGCCAGATTTTAGAGAGGTAAATAGAAAAATCTACTCCTATTATATCTATAATGAAAGGGAAATAAAATCTATGTTAGAAGAAATATACAATGTAAAATAAGGAATGGAAAAGGGATCTTTACTAGAATATATCTAATAAAGATCCCCTTTTTAAATTGTTTAAATATTAAACAGCAGCTTTTTTCTTGCTTTCTTGTCTGCTTTTTTCTAGTATGGATTCGCCTATTAAGTAAACATTCCCAGCTCCCATGGTCACTACGATATCTCCATCCTTAATATTGCTTAATAGATACTCTTCGGTATCTTCGAATGTTTCCAAATAAATTGCATTCCCTGATTTTTTATTTACTGCATTAACCAAATCTCTAGAATGAATATCACCATTATCATATTCTCTTGCAGCATAAATATCAGTGATAATTACTTGGTCTGCGTTTCTAAATGATTTAGAGAAACTATCTAAGAGTATCTTGGTTCTAGTAAAAGTATGAGGTTGAAAAATGCAATATATCTTTCCTGAAGGACTATTATTTATTGCTGTAAGTGTAGCTTGGATTTCTGTTGGATGATGGGCATAATCATCGATAATCTTTACTCCGTTAATATATCCTTTTAACTCAAGTCTTCTATGAACCCCAGTATATAGTGATAGATGCTTGACTATATCCTCCATACTAACACCATGGAGATATGCTGTAGCTATACATGCTAGGGAATTATAGATATTGTGTTGACCCATTACATATAATTCAATTTTGTGATATTCCTTGTTTTTAATATTTAGTGTAAAGGATGGGTAGCCATCTTCTGAAAATACTATATTCTCAGCTTTAAAATCACAATCATTACTGATTCCAAATGTTATTACATTTGCCTTAGTTGCCTCTATTACATTTTGAGAATGTGGGTCATCAGCATTTATTATTAAGTTACTAGCCTCTTCTAAATTAGATCCATATTCAGCAAATGTATCAATAATATGGTCCATATCATTAAAGTAATCAAGATGATCCTCATCAATATTTAGTATAATTGCAGTTGTAGGAAAATATTTTAGTATATTTGCTTTGTACTCACAAGCTTCTGTTAGGATATATTTATCACTACCTAATTTCACATTGCCACCAATATCATCTAGTTCGCCACCTAAAAGGACTGTAGGATCTAATATACCATGATTAGTTATTGAAGCTATCATACTGGTTGTTGTGGTTTTACCGTGTGTGCCTGATACAGCAATTGAATAAGGATAGTTTTTCATTAGTGCACCTAAGAAAGTTGCCCTATCTGTAGTTTCTATACCTGATTCATAAGCCGCCTCTAGCTCCTCATTATCAGATGAGATTGCATCCGTATAGATGATTAAGTCGGCCCCAACTATATTATCCTTATGGTGATTTATGTAAATCTTCGCCCCTAAGTTTTCTAATCTTTGGATTATTGGATTATATTTTGTATCTGTTCCTGAAACTTTGTAACCCTTGTTTAGCAAGATTTCAGCTAATCCACTCATACTTATGCCACCAATGCCGATAAAATGTACATGGCTATACTTATGATTTTCTAAAACAAAATTAAACATAAGATTTCCTCCTATTTATATATGTCTTCTATTTATATCGAATAATTTCAAAATATATATAAGCTTTTTATTATTATTGCCAAGATATTTAATAATATTATTGTATTCTAATTAATTTAATTTGCTACTGATTGATTATATCATACCAAAAATTAATTAAAAGGACAATTTGTAGCATAAATTTAAAAAAATAATTAAAAATAAAAAATATTTTCAAAAAAAAGAAGGAGTTTTTGAATTTATACAGAATACTTAATATATGTAACATTTTGCTTCTAAGGAAGGTGGTGAAAGACAATGAATATTACAGATGTTAGGGTAAGAAAGGTAACAGAGGAAGGAAAAATGAAGGCTATAGTATCCGTAACTTTTGATGATGAATTTGTAGTTCATGATATTAAAATCATCGATGGTCAAAATGGATTATTTATTGCTATGCCTAGTAGAAAAATGGCAGATGGTGAATTCAGAGACATTGCTCACCCTATTAATGCCACCACTCGTCAAAAAATTCAGGAAGCCGTTTTTGCTGAATACGAAAAAAGTTTAGCTACAGAGTAAGAGAGCCTATGGGCTCTTTTTACTTTGTATGCCCTAGGATAGAAAAGTCTTATTGTACATAAGTGCTATCTTATAATATAATTATACTTATAGATAAGATATTTAAAAGCAAAAAGAGGTGTGAGGATGAATATATCAATAATTCTTGCCGCAGGTGAAGGAACAAGAATGAAATCAAAATTGCCAAAGGTATTGCATAAAATTTGTGGAAAACCTATACTAGAATATGTAATAAATGCAAGTAAAGGTGCAAATGTTCATAAAAATGTGACAATTGTTGGACATGGTGGGGAAGAAGTAAAAAACTATTTTAAAGATGAAGACATAATCTTTGAGAGTCAACCTATTGGGGAAGGGGCGCCATATGGTACAGGCTATGCAGTAATGCAAGGGATAAAACATATCGAGGATGATAGTACAGTGGTTGTTTTATGTGGAGATACTCCACTTATTACAAAGGAAACTATAAATAGATTGTTTGACTATCATAAAAATGGTGAGTATGTATGTACTGTTTTGACAGCACTATTGGATGACCCTACAGGTTATGGAAGAGCAATTAGAGATGAAGTTGGAAATATCTTAAAAATTGTCGAAGACAAAGATACAACAGTAGAAGAAAAGCAAGTAAAAGAAATAAATGCTGGTATATACTGTTTCAAAGGTAGCATGTTAAAATATGCTCTTGAAAATTTAGATGATAATAATGCTCAAGGCGAATTATATTTGACGGATGTTGTAGAAATTCTACGAAATGAAGGGTATAATGTAGGTGCATATATAATTGATGACCCTATAGAAATACATGGAATAAATAATAGAGTACAACTATCCTTCAGCGAAAAAGTAATGCGAAAAAGAATTAATGAACATCATATGCTAAATGGGGTAACAATGATTGATCCAGAGTCTACATATATAGAAGAAGGAGTAGTCATTGGCGGTGATACCATAATTTATCCAAACACCTATATAGAAGGAAGAACTACAATAGGTGAAAATTGTATAATTAGAGCCAATAGTAGAATCCTTAACAGCAAAATAAGTGATAGAGTTTTTATAGAATCTTCCTTAATAGAAGACAGTATAGTTGATTCAGGTACAAATATTGGACCAAATGCACATTTAAGACCTCATAGCCATATTGGTAAAGGTGTAAAAATTGGAAATTTTGTAGAAACCAAGAATTCAACTATAGGAGATGGCTCTAAAGCAGGTCATTTAGCTTATATAGGAGATGCAATTGTAGGAACTAATGTAAATATTGGGTGTGGGGTTATATTTGTTAATTACAATGGTAAAGATAAACAGATAACCAAAGTAGGAAATAATTCTTTTATAGGAAGCAACTCAAATTTAGTAGCACCTGTAAATATTCAAGATTGGGCATACGTAGCTGCAGGGTCTACTATAAATAGAGATGTTGAAGAAGGGGCATTATCAATAGCTAGAGCTCAGCAAGTGAATAAACTTGATTGGGTAGATAAAAAAGGTTTTAAAAAATAATTTAAAATAATTAATTAACTTTAGGAGGAAAGAATAATGAATTTATGCCTGGGTGGTATAAAAATTATCACTGGAAATTCAAATAATGAATTGGTAAAAAGAATATCTGATGAATTAAAGGTGCCAATAGCCAAATGTGAGGTAACACATTTTAGTGATGGGGAAATCAATGTGAATATCAGTGAAACTGTAAGAGGAATGGATGTTTATATTATCCAATCTACTTGTACACCAGTAAATGACAATCTAATGGAGACGTTAATTTTAATAGATGCAGTAAAAAGAGCTTCAGCTGGTAGAATAAATGCAGTTATCCCATATTATGGATATGCTAGACAAGATAGGAAGACAAAAGCTAGAGAGCCAATCACTGCAAAACTAGTTGCTGACTTATTAACAACAGCAGGCGCTGACAGAGTTATTACTATGGATTTACATGCTGGACAGATTCAAGGATATTTTGACATTCCTGTAGATCACCTAACAGCTGTTCCATTGTTAGCTAATTATTTTAAAGATATAATATCCCCTGATACTGTAGTAGTATCACCTGATTTAGGCGGAGTAACTAGGGTGAGGAACTTTGCAAATGTACTGGACTTGCCTATAGCAATTATTGAAAAGAGAAGACCTAAGGCAAATGTTTCAGAAGTAATGAATGTTATTGGAGATATAGATGGTAAGGATGTAATCCTAGTAGATGATATTATAGACACAGCGGGAACTATATGCCAAGCGGCAGCTGCCCTTAAGAAATTTGGTGCTAAAAAAGTATATGGCTGTGCAACACATGGAGTACTATCAGGGCCAGCAATAGATAGAATATTAAACTCTGAGTTAGAAAGATTTATAATAACAGACACAATTCCTTTAGCAGAATCAGCAAGAGGTGGAAAGATTGAAGTAGTAACGGTTGCAGAAATTTTTGCAGAAGCTATAACAAGGATTAATACAAATAAATCAGTTAGTATAATTTTTGATT
>CAYOFC010000043.1:0-10363 GCA_964403265.1 uncultured Tissierella sp.
CAGGATGACAAGTCATTTATCTGATATTGCTGCGATTCCTGGTAAAATTTTTCCTTCTAATAATTCTAGGGATGCGCCTCCACCTGTTGAAACATGGGTTATTTGGTCTGCATAGCCTGCTTTTTCAACTGCAGATGCTGAGTCCCCTCCACCAACAATTGTTATGGCATCAGACTCTACTAGAGCCTTAGCTATACCATAAGTTCCTTTGCTGAAGTTTTCCATTTCAAATACTCCTGAAGGTCCATTCCATATTACAGTCTTAGCCTTGTTTATCTCTTCAGTAAATAATTTTAGTGTTTCTGGTCCTATATCTAATCCCATCATATCTTCAGGGATACTATCTATATCTACAACTTTTATCTCCGTATCATTTTTAAATTCCCTTGCGATGACAATATCCACTGGTAATAGTAGCTTTACATTTTTATCCTTAGCTTTTTCTACCAACTCTAGAGCTAAATCCATCTTATCTTCTTCAAGAAGTGATTGGCCTATCTCGTATCCTTGGGCTTTTAAGAATGTATAAGCCATTCCACCGCCAATAAGAATAGAGTCTACTTTTTCAATTAGATTATCTATTACACCTATTTTATCAGAAACCTTAGCACCACCTAAGATAGCCACAAATGGTCTTACTGGATCATCTAGGGCTTTACCCATAATAGATATTTCTTTTTCCACTAGAAAACCTACCGCTGATGGTAAATGGGTGGAAACCCCTACATTAGAAGCGTGAGCTCTATGGGATGTACCAAAGGCATCATTTACGTAGATATCACCTAAGGATGCAAGTTCTTTAGAAAAACTTTCTTCATTTTTTTCTTCTTCTTTTCTATATCTAGTATTCTCTAGAAGAGCTACATCTCCGTCACCTAGTTTATCTATTTTTTCTTTTACATTTTCTGATACTACCATATCATCCTTTGCAAATACAACTTGCTTTCCTAATAATTCAGATAGCCTATTGGCTACTGGCAGTAGACTATATTTTGGATTAGCTTCTCCTTTTGGTCTTCCTAAATGTGACATCAGTATTACCCTTGCACCATTATCTACTAGATATTCAATAGTTGGAATAGAACTTCTAATCCTTATATCATCTGTAATCTTTTGGTTTTCATCCATCGGTACATTGAAATCACATCTAACTAGGACTTTCTTACCCTTAAAGTCAAAATCCTTTAGAGTTTTTTTATTTATCATAATATCACCCTCGTCTAATATTAGTAGTCGGGTCTTATAAGACCCGACTTTAGATTTTCTACTTTGTTGCTACTAATTTAGCTAAGTCTATAACTCTTTCTGAATATCCCCACTCATTGTCATACCATGATATTATCTTAACCATATTATCTATTACCATAGTTGATAAACCATCTACTATGGATGATCTTGGATCTCCTACAAAGTCTGATGATACTAATGGTTCTTCAGTATATCCTAGTATTCCTTTTAATTCATTTTCACTTGCTTCTCTTAATACTCTATTTACTTCTTCAGCAGTAGTTGATTTTTCTACTTCAAAAGTAACGTCTACCATTGAAACTGTTGCTACGGGAACCCTTACTGAGAATCCATTTAACTTACCTTTTAATTCAGGTAGTACTAATGCAACTGCTTTAGCCGCTCCAGTTGTTGTAGGAACAATATTTTGTGCTGCAGCTCTTGCACGTCTTAAGTCTTTATGTCTTTTATCTAATATTTGTTGGTCATTTGTATAAGCGTGAATTGTAGTCATCAAACCTTTTTTAACGCCAAATTTATCTAAGATAACTTTAGAAACTGGAGCTAAACAGTTAGTAGTACATGAAGCATTTGAAATTATATGGTGGTTTTCAGCATCATACAATTCTTCATTAACTCCCATAACAATAGTTATATCTTCGTCTTTTGCAGGTGCAGTTATGATTACTTTTTTTGCTCCAGCCTTAATGTGTTTAGACAAACCTTCTTTATCTTTAAATGCTCCTGTTGAATCTACAACAAGTTCTACTCCTAATTCTCCCCATGGAATTTCAAGAGGATCTCTATGAGCTACTACCTTCACATGTTTGTCATTGATAAGAAATCCATCTTCTACAACTTCAACTGTTCCTTGGAACTTTCCATACATTGTGTCATATTTCAATAGATGAGCTAAATCATTTAAATCTCCTGAAGCATTAATAGCCACAAGGTCAAATTCCTCAACTCCACCCTCAAAGTATGCCCTTAAGAAATCCCTACCAATTCTTCCAAATCCACTTAATCCAACTTTCATAGCCATAATATAACTTCCTCCTTAAATAATTTATTATTTTTATTTTGTCTTTAATAACCTAGTTTACTATTTCTAAAATCTTCTTTGCTGCAGCTTCGTCAGTGACCAATACCATATTGGGATTTAATGTTGATATAGCCAATATAGCCTGTGCCTTATCTTCACCTCCTGCTACTCCGAATATATTTTCTAGAGTCTTAAATTTTTCTAGGGAAAGACCTATGGTTTTGTACTCCCATATTTCTTTACCATCTATGTCAAAATAATGTCCAAAGGCCTCAGCAACAGCACCTTTGTTTAGTAATTCATCAACTTTCTCAGTAGGTAGTTGTCTTCTCACTGCCATTGTATCTGCCCTACCTATACCAAATAGTAGTATATTCATATGATTGATTGTCTCAATAGATTCACTTATTTCTTTATTTTTAAGCATGTGGTCAAAAGCTTCTCCATCTAGGCCATCTGGTACATATAAGAGTCTATAGGAGCCACCTAACTGCTCAGCTAATTTTGCTGCTATGGAGTTAGATTGGGTATTTAAATCGCTACCTAATCCGCCCCTTGCAGGAGTAACCACTATATCCCTTTTTTTATTATCCCTTAAAAATTCACTTACAATCCCCGCCATAGTGTTGCCACCAGTGATACCTATAATATCTTTTGGCTGGATTATATCAACTATTAGCCTAGTAACTACCTTTGCCATATCTTTTATAACAGTCTTGTCTTCTAGGAATGTCCCTGGTAGTATATGGACTTTTTTAATATTAAGTCTTTTTTGAAGTGTTTTTTCAGTACTTGTAATACCTTTTATATCACCATATAAGGCACTTAATTCTACAATTAATTCTTTCCCATCTTCCGTGATATACATACCCATATTATCAATATTTATTAAACCCTGATCTTTTAAAATATTTACTTCATCTCTTACATTTCTCTCTTTGAAGCCTAATTCATTGGATATTGCCCTGCGTCCAATGGGTTGATTGTAGAAAATAGTACGCAGTATCATATACCTTTTTTCAATTAGCTCAATAATCTCTGGAGCCATTCTTTTAATTATTTCGATTGTTTCCATTATTATTCACTCCCATTCTTTATGGGGTGGACATTATTCGTCCCATTGTTACAAATTTCGTCCCATCTCCGTCAAAGAAATAGTAGAATTTTCTTCTACTATTAACAGTATATACCATTCTCCATCTTATTTCAAGAATAAGATGGAAATTAATCAAATCTTTTTCGCATTGAAGATGATGGGATATTTAGTTCATCCCTATATTTGGCAACTGTTCTCCTTGATATTGATGCACCTTGCTCTTTTAGCATCTCTGATATCTTCTGATCACTTAGGGGTTTCTTAGGATCTTCATCATCTACTATTTGCTTGATTACCGATTTAATACTGGTAGATGAAACATCTCCGCTGCTACCAGGTAGTCCTGTAGTGAAAAAGAATTTTAACTCAAACAAGCCCCTTGGGGTCTGGACATATTTCCCATTTGTCGCCCTGGAAATCGTAGATTCATGCATATCTATATCAGCTGCTACTTCTTTTAGTGTCAAAGGCACTAAAGCCTTTTCCCCAGTTTTAAAAAACTCTATTTGAAACTTTAATATTGACTCTACTACCTTATATATGGTCTGTTTTCTTTGCTCTATACTTTTTATAATCCAGGTTGCAGAATCTAGTTTCTGTGATAAAAAATTTATTGTTTCATCATCAGAACTATTTTTCAATAAATCCCTATAAAAACTATTTATATTTAATCTAGGACCAGTTATGTCGTTTATTATAATTATAAACTCGCCTTCGATTTCCTCGATAGTAGCATCTGGAATAATGAATTTTACATTTTCCCCACCATCACTAAAGGCCCTACCTGGTTTTGGTTCTAGGGTTTTGATATAGTCACATACCTCTTGCATAGTGGAGATATCAATATCTAACTCCCTTGCTATTTTCATCATTCTATTACAAGCTATATCATCCAAATGTTCCTCTATAATTTTTACTAAGGTAGGAACTAGGTCCCCTTTTTCTTTTATTTGAATTAGTAGACATTCTTTCAAATTCCTTGCAGCAACTCCAAGGGGCTCAAAAGTTTGGACAGTAGCTAGTACTTTTTCTACGTCTTCTTCACTAGAATTTGTTTTATTTGATATTTCATTTACTTCTACATCTAGATAACCGTTTTCATCAATGTTTTGAATAATATAATCTCCAATCAAATACTCTTTATCATCTAATATCGCAATATTTAGTTGTTCAACCAAATATTCTCTTAAGGTCTGTGTATATGTTGTAAAGGCCTCATAGTTATACTCCTCTCGATTTTTATCTACAGGTGCCTTATAACTATAATCATCATATTTTTCAGCTAGATCCTTCCAGTCTATTTCCTTTTCCTGGGGAAGTTGACTTACCTCTTCAATTTGATTGTTTGGATTTTCCATTTCTAACAAAGGATTTTCTTCAATTTCATTTTTTAAGTATTCATTTAGTTCCAAGCTATTATATTGGAGTAACTGAATCGCTTGTCTTAATTCTGGCGTCATTATTAATTTTTGAGATTGCTCCAATTGAATATTAAACCCAAGCCTCATCAAATTCCCTCCTTTTTATTATATTCTCATTATATCAAACTTATGTTAAATCACAAAATAAGTTTATACTTTAACAGTCTTCAAATTAAAAAAACACCTCTATTTCGTAAATTTAATTACCATTGAGGTGTATCTTTATCTTAAATTAATATTGCTTATCTCTGGGATTTATCATATGGTATACCTTCTGCTTTTGGAGCCCTTGAATTCTTTGATGTAAATGCAAGAACTATCATTGTAGCAACATATGGCAACATCTTATAATAAGTTTGGTTTATTCCTAAATTATTCAAAAATGGAATCAAGGATACAGAATATGCAACAGTTCTTAAAAATGCAAAGAATATTGCTGCAAAGAATATCTTCATCGGTCTCCATTGGCCAAATATCATTACTGCCAAGGCTAAGAAACCAAATCCCGCCACCCCCGTATGTCCGTTTACATTACCGTCCATAACACCTACTGAGTAGAAAAATCCACCTATACCGCCCAGTAAGCCTGATAGACTTACTCCTATATATCTCATCTTATGAACATTGATACCCACCGAGTCCGCTGCGTGAGGATGTTCACCACATGCACGAAGCCTTAAGCCAAATTTAGTCTTATAAAATATTATTACTGAAATCACCAGGAATACAAGTCCAATAATAACAGTTAAATAGGTCTTTTGAAAAAACATCTTGCCTATAATCGGGATGTCACCCAAGACTGGAATCTTTTGGATATAAAAGTTTACCCTTGTTGTAATACCATCACTTCCAAAAAACATCTTTGAAAATAATAGTATAGCTGCTGGTATAAGCATATTCAGTGAAGTTCCAGTAATTGTTTGGTCTGCCTTCATAGTAACTGCCGCGAAGGACAGTAGTAGTGAATATACCACACCTGCTACTGCAGCAACGAGCATGGCTAATAATAAAATTGTTTGAGGATCTAGTCCAGAATCCTGAATTACATATACAAATAAAGCACCGAAGAAGGCTCCAAATAACATAATACCTTCAAGAGCAATATTTATTACTCCTGACACTTCACTAAACATTCCTCCTAACGCTACTAAAAGCAATGGAATCGCCACTGGAAGCATATTTTGTATTAAATAATATACAGTATTCATTATTCTACCTCCTTACTATTATTATCAGTCGCAGTATTGACTGTTGCTGCCACTTCTTCATCTTCACCAAGATGTAGTCTTCTTCTTATGAATCTGCCTAAAGCCGAGTTCATAATCATTGCAAAAGCTGAAAAATAAATAATTACTGCTATAACCACATCTATTATTTCTGGTTTAAAACCTACTAGACTAGTCAAGGTTCCACCACGTTGTATGTGTGAGATAAATATTGCCGATAGAATTATCCCAAGTGGATGGGAGTTTCCAAGTAATGCAACTGCTATACCATTAAAACCATTGGTAGCTATTATATTTATAGGTTCATAAGTCATACTACTTCCTGCAATGGCAGATGGTGCTAGTATGGCAAATGCTCCCCCTAGTCCTGCAAGTCCACCAGCTATAGCCATTGTCAATATAATATTTTTCTTACCCTTCATACCTGCATATTCACTGGCGTGTTTATTAAATCCAGTTGCCCTTAACTCATATCCAAAGGTTGTTTTTTCTAAAACAATATAAAGAATTATACCAATGATTATTGCAAATACTATTCCAAAGTTCACATTGGATCCTGCAAGTCCTAATGCTGGAATTTGTACACTTTGTGGTAAATATTTAGTCCTTGCCATATTGGATACATACATAATAGAGCTGTTTTGTACCCACATATCTACAAAAAACATACCTATATAGTTAAACATTATGGATGTAATTACCTCATTTACATTTAAATAAGCCTTAAATATACCTGGAATAATTCCCCACAACATTCCACCCAACATACCAGCTAATATTGCAACTATCCAATGTATTCCTGCTGGTAAATCAAACATAAAACCAACATATAGGGCAAAATACATACCCATCGTATATTGTCCAGATGCACCTATATTGAATAAGCCCATTCTAAAGGCAAAACCTACAGCTAAACCTGTCATCAATATTGGGGTAGCAAAGTAAAATACATCTCCCAAACGTTTAAAACCACCTGAAATTATAAACCTAAACCCGGCCACCGCTGAGTCTGGCTTAGCTACAAGCATTATCAAAAATCCAAAAATCAATCCTAAAAAAATTGCCATAAGTGCAGCTGTTAAAGAGGAAAATCCACTACTATGAACAATATTTCCTAAACTAAATTTACTTTTTTTAACTTTATTATTATTCTCCTGCATGGTTATTCTCCTTTACAGTACTGCGTTTTGCTCCTGACATGTAAAGTCCAAGCTCTTGTACAGTTGTTTTTTTCGGATCAAACTCCCCTACTATTTCTCCCTCATAAATAACTAATATACGATCACTTACATTCATAACTTCATCTAATTCCAAAGATACCAAGAATACTGCTTTTCCAGAGTCACGACTCTCAATCAGTTTTTTGTGTACATACTCAATTGCTCCAACATCTAATCCCCTAGTTGGCTGTACTGCTACTAATAGTTCATGCTTCTTATCCACTTCTCTTGCTATAATAGCTTTTTGTTGATTACCACCTGACATGCTTCTTGTCTCAGTAATAGGACCTTGTCCAGATCTAATATCATAACTATCAATTAATTCTTCTGCATATTTCCTTACAGCATCAAATTTGATAAATCCACCTTTTTGAAATTCAGGTTGCCAATATCTTTGTAAAACTAGATTCTCTTCTAGCTTATATTCTAGAACGAGACCATGTTTATGCCTATCCTCTGGTATATGACTAAGCCCTAGTATAGAACGCTCTCTGATAGATGAATTTGTAATATCATTACCCTTTAAAACAATGCTTCCTGAGGATACTTTTTCTAATCCTGTCAAAGCATGCACTAGTTCTGTTTGTCCATTACCATCTATACCAGCTAAACATACTATTTCTCCTTCTCTTACATCAAAACTTACATTCTTTACAGCGAAATCCTTTTTTGTCTTAGACGCCACATTAAGATTTTTTATAGATAATACTAGATCTTTTACCTGTGGTTCTTCTTTTTCAACTGCAAATACTACATCACGGCCTACCATCATTCTTGAGAGTTCTTCTTTATTTGTATCTTTAATATCTACTGTTCCGATATACTGGCCCTTTCTAAGAACAGTACATCTATCTGCAACTTCCATAATTTCATTGAGTTTATGTGTAATGAAAAGAATAGATTTGCCTTCATCTGCAAAATCCTTCATAATTTGTAACAATTCTTTTATCTCTTGTGGTGTTAGCACTGCTGTAGGCTCATCAAAGATCAGAATTTCATTGTCTCTATAAAGCATCTTAAGAATCTCAACTCTTTGTTGCATGCCTACAGTTATATCTTCAATTAGAGAATCTGGATCAACTTTTAGACCATATCTTTCACTAAGTTCTACAACCTTTTCCCTTGCTTCTTTCATTTGAAGAAATCCTGCTTTATTAGGCTCTACACCTAGGATAATATTCTCAAGGACAGTAAATATTTCTACTAATTTAAAATGTTGGTGTACCATCCCAATCCCTAGTGCATTTGCATCATTGGGATTGTTAATAGACACAAGTTCTCCGCCTATTCTAATTTCACCTTCTTCAGGTTGGTATAGACCGAAGAGTACACTCATAAGGGTGGATTTTCCCGCACCATTTTCCCCAAGGAGTGCATGTATTTCTCCTTTTTTAAGTTGTAAGGTAACATTGTCATTGGCAATGATACCTGGGAATATTTTTGTAATATTGAGCATTTCTACAATATATTTATCCACTTTGACCTCTTCTTATAAATTTATTTTTTGTTTCCTTATTTACAAATTTAGTTTTTGTTTTTGTTAAAAAAACGGGGGAAATTTTGGTCTTCCCCCATTTGTTAATTCTTCTTTCACAAGGTTAACCTAAAATAGTTAATCTTATAATTCAATTATCTAGTAATTACACTTACTTTTGAAAGATTTAATGCTTTTGTAAGCTCTTCAGCTGTAGCAGCACCTGATGCATCGGAAACTTCGATTTCACGAACTGGGTCTACGCTACCATCAACAAGATTAGCATATACTTCTTCATAATCTTCCATAGTAAATGATTCAAATCTATCAAATGCATCAGCATTTGCATCATCTAATACAACTGTTGGAAGTGCAACACCATTATTTTCTGCATTGAAATATGTTGTTTTACCACCAAAATTACTCCAGCTATCTGTGTTGTAAATTGAATCTAATACTTGAACAACAGACTCTGCTAAACCTTTTGTAGCTGATGTTACAACAGTTTCACTATCATATCTTTGGTCAACGTCAACACCAATTACTTTTGCTTCAGCTTCAGCTGCTGCAGACATTACAGATTTACCTACTGAACCACCACATGCAAATATTACTTCCATACCTTCTTGGTACATAGTTCTTGCAGTTGCTTTGTTTGTATCATTTTCATCAAAGTCACCAGTATAGTGATAAATAGCTTTTATAGCACCATCAGCTAATCCTAACTCAGTTGCAGCGTCTTCAGCACCTTGAAGATACCCATAACCAAATGCTTGAACTGCTGGTACAGCCATACCACCCATGAAACCAAGATTAGTCATGCCATCCATTACTGCTGCATAGCCAGCTAAATATCCTGATTCTTCTTCAGCATACAATACTGATGCTACGTTTTCATTTGTTTTAAAATCTGAGTAATCTGCATTACGTGGAGCACCATCTAGAAGTATAAACTTTACATCTGGATATTTATCTTGTGCTTGGTAAACAGCTACTTCAAATAAGAAACCTGGAGTTACAACTACTTTTGCTCCACCTGTTACAGCTAAATCAATAGCTGCTAAGTAAAAGTCATCTGATGCATCTTCAGGTTTAATGTAGTTGTGTGAAATTCCTTCTGCTTCAGCAAATTGTACTACACCTTCCCAAGAACCTTGGTTGAAGGATTTATCATCGATATTACCTTTATCAGTAATAAGTGCTATTTCAGCACCGCCTGATCCACCTGTTCCACCTGTTCCAGGATCTTTACTACAACCAACTAAACTTCCAGCTACTAACGTAATTGCTAAGGCAATTGCTAGTATTTTTTTCATTTTACTTCCCCCTTGTTTTTCATTAATTTGGATATATATTACTACATATCCAAATTGGTGTTAATGTGTAACATTTACATTATAATATATCCAAAGTTTTATTTCAATATGATAACGTTACGACCTCGTGATTTTATCGCTTTAATCCATTAACATACACTTCTGCCATCAACTGAATATCCTACCCTACATAGGGCATCTTTTGCTTCTTCCAATCTACTTTCATTGACCATTACCACTGGACCGGTACAGCCCATTCCAGATTCTGCATAAATTCCTACCTTCCATACTTCCTTAATTGCATCATCTAATTCTAATATGTCTATTCCAGAAATTGTCTC
>CAYOFC010000044.1:0-10352 GCA_964403265.1 uncultured Tissierella sp.
AAAGAAGACAGTTTTAGCTTTACAACATCTAATCGCAATGTTTGGTGCTACAGTATTAGTACCAATGCTTACAGGTTTTGATCCTTCAATTGCCTTATTTACAGCAGGTGTAGGAACACTTATATTCCATAGTTGTACAAAGGGAAAGGTTCCAGCATTTTTAGGTTCATCATTTGCTTTTATTCCAATAATACTAACAATTAAAGAAATGTATAATGGAGATCTGGCATATGCCCAAGGTGGTATATTTGTAGCCGGATTAATTTATGTAATTTTATCGGTATTAGTAAAGCAAATTGGGCTAGATAGAATAAAAAGATTACTTCCAGCAACTATAGTTGGTCCTATGATTATCGTAATAGGATTGGGTCTTGTACCTACAGCTTACTCAATGGCTAGTGAACACCTAGTATTAGCTGGTATTACATTAGGTACAGCACTATTAATTAACTTCAAGGGAAAAGGATTCATAAAACAGCTATCAATACTAATTGCTGTAGTTGTAGGATATACATTAGCATTAAATATGAATTTGGTTAATACGGAAGTTATAACAGAAAGTCAATTAATTGCACTGCCTCCATTTCAACTACCAAAGTTTGACTTTGCTGCAATAGCAGTAACAGTTCCAGTAGTAATAGCAGTATTTATGGAACACTTGGGAGATATAACAACAAATGGACAAGTAGTTGGAAAGAACTTCATTGAAGACCCAGGTCTTAATAGGACGCTACTTGGAGATGGATTGGCTACTATGTTTGCATCACTAGTAGGAGGACCTGCAAACACAACATACGGGGAAAATACAGGGGTATTAGCAATAACTAAAAACTATGATCCTTCAATATTAAGATTAGCAGCAGTATTTGCAGTAGCACTAGGCTTTATAGCAAAGATTGGAGGAGTATTGTCCTCAATTCCTACAGCAGTAATGGGCGGAATTTCACTTATGTTATTTACAATGATATCCTTAATAGGCGTAAAGACAATAAAAAATGAAAAAGTAAACTTCAATATAAAAAATATATTGGTTATGGGTTCAATTTTAGTGATAGGCCTAGGCGGTGATTATTTAGGACAATTGCTAAATATGAATATAGGAATAAAGTTAAATGAAACAGTATCAATCACAGGATTGAGTTTTGCAGCTATCGTAGGTATATCATTAAACTTAGTCTTAAATTATGCAGAAAAGTTAATGAAAAAGGAAAGTAATTAAGATATAGAAAATCACATAAAATATAAAACTATAGAAAATTCTACTTTGAGTAGGATTTTCTTTTTTTATTTGCTGAAAGATTCGTTTTTATTGCAAACTAGACAAGAGAAGCAATAAAGGATAAAATAGAAGAGTAAGTCTTGTTAAAAGGAGCTAATTCAATGTCAAATAAAATTATCGTAGTAGGCGGAGGAGCATCAGGTATGATGGCCGCAATCATAGCCAAAAGAAATGGTGCCGATGTAACTATATTAGAAAGAAATGATAGGGTAGGAAAGAAACTTTTAGCAACTGGAAATGGCAGATGTAATTATACAAATACTACTATAAATTACAATACCTATTGGGAAAACTACCACGGAAGCAATCCTAGGTTTGTCTATAGTGGGTTATATAGCTTTGATCTATACCAAACAATTGATTTCTTTGAGACTATGGGTATTACCCCAACTGTAGAGGATAATAAAGTATATCCAAACTCCCTACAGGCCTCAAGTGTATTAGATGTTTTAAGATATGAAATAGAGAATTTAGGTATAGAACTTGTAACAGAAGCCTATGTGGTAGATATAAATAAAAATAAGAACTTCAAGTTAAAACTAAAGGATGGTAGAAGCTTTGAGTCAGATAAGCTAATACTAGCAACTGGTGGAATGGCCATGCCAGCAAGTGGATCAGATGGCAATGGTTACACCCTTCTAAAGCCATTTGGGCATAAATTAATAGATATATTTCCAGGACTAGTTCAGCTAAAATTAGAAGGGAATATATTTAAATCCATCAAAGGAATAAAGTTCCCAGGGGTGGCTTCTCTTTACTCAGATGATAAACGGATCATGGAAGATAGAGGAGATATATTGTTTACAGACTATGGAATATCTGGACCACCAATATTGCAGTTAAGTCGAACAGCTTTGGATTATCAAAGGAATAAAAAAGACATAAGATTAAGAGTATCAGTTTTACCAGATAGAGCAAAAGATGATGTAATAAAATATTTGGAGAGAAGATTTGAATTTATGCCAAAAAAGACAATCCAAGAGGCTTTGATTGGTTTAATCAACAAAAGGTTGATAAATCCCATATTAAAAGAAATAAATGTGGATAAAGATAAGATAGTTTTGGAATTATCAACAGATGAGTTAGATTGCTTAGCCAATATACTTACCTCATGGGACTTTAAGATTATAGGCAGTCAAGGTTGGGGTCAGGCTCAGATAACAGCAGGAGGAATCGACACCAAGGATATAGATGATAGAACCATGGAATCCAAATTGGTCAAAGGATTATATATAGTAGGAGAACTACAAGATATAGATGGTAACTGTGGCGGATTTAATTTACAATGGGCATGGTCGTCTGGTTATCTAGCAGGACTTAATGCAGCTACGGATTCAAATTAAAAATTCAGGAGGAATGTATGTCAGGAATAAATACTCAGTTGAAAATACTGGAAGAAAATAATAAACAAATAAGGGTATCTTTAGTTGGAGCTGGCCTTATGGGTAAGGGAATGGTTAGTCAAATGATGCTTATGAAGGGAATGATACCTTCTCTAGTAGCCAGCAGAAAGATTGAGGATGCAATTAAGTCCTACACACTAGCAGGTGTTTCAATAGATGATATAGCCATGGGAAGAACCCTTAGTGAAATAAATACAGCAATGGAGAGAGGTAAATTTGTAGTTACAGATAATGCTGAATATGCTACTAAGGCTAATTTAATAGATGTAGTCGTAGACGCTACAGGGGTGCCAAATACAGGGGCTAAAATAGCGATGGATGCAATATTTAACCATAAGCATATTGTAATGGTTAATATAGAGGCTGATGTGACTGTAGGGCCAATACTTAACAAACTTGCTAAAAGTGCAGGGGTTATATATACAGGTACTGCAGGAGATGAGCCTGGAAGCGTTATGGAAATATATGATTTTGCTGACGCTTTAGGCTTTGATATTGTTGCTATAGGAAAGGGGAAAAATAATCCTATAGACTTTAGTGCAACTCCAGATACTGTCAGAGAAAAGGCTTTAGCAAAAAAACTAAAACCATTAAGACTTGCATCCTTTGTAGATGGAACTAATACAATGATTGAAATGGCTGCTATGTCAAATGCAACAGGATTTATACCAGATATTAGGGGTGCCCATGGTCCAACTGCTACTGTCAAAGATCTAGCTAATTTATTTAGATTAAAAGAAGAAGGCGGTATATTAAATAATCATGGCATAGTGGATTATGTTAATGGTATCGCGCCAGGAGTATTTGTAGTAGTTACTACCAAATTACCTCAAGTCCATGAAGAAATGCAATTTTTAAGTATGGGAGATGGACCTAATTATGTACTGTATAGGCCATATCACCTAACTAGTTTAGAAACCCCGATAACAGTTGCAAAGGCAATGATATACAATGAAGCTACTATTGCACCAAAAGGGAAACCTATATCAGAGGTAGTTACTATAGCAAAAAAAGATCTTAAAAAAGGTGAAAGACTTGATGGTATAGGAGAGTATACAATCCTCGGTAGTATTGAGACCTTCCAAAATGCAAAGGAAGGAAATCTTCTACCTGTAGGCTTAGTAAATGAAAATACAATAGTGAGACAAGATATTAAAAAGGGTGAATTTATTACTTATGACATGGTAGATTTAGATACTAGTACTATGGTATATAAATTAAGGCAAATGCAAGAAGAATTGCTATAAATAAGCCCAGTTATACTTGATTAAGAGAAAAGCCATCAAAATACACACTCACTGTTTCGGGCATGAATAATTCTAAAGCTCATTTCAGCTAAAATCCTACAGTTTGCAAACTCGTTTCACTCAAACAGTGCAAACTGCTTAACGGATTTTAGCCTACATTCGCTAAGAATTATAGTCATGCCCTGCAAATGTTCGCTTAGTATTTTGATGGCTTTTCATGTATATATGAATACCTGTCGACTTATTAATCTTTTTCTTGACAAAGTGCTAGCATTTACGGTATTATACTATATAAGTGTAAATATATGCAATGATGAGGACAGTAACAAAATAAGTTTATTTAAGAGAGATAATTATTGGGTGGAAGATTATTATAGATATTTTGTGAATATCACCTCAGAGCATAATACCTGAAAATAAATTGAGTAAGGTATTACGGTAAGGCCGTTATCCTATTTAAGAGACAAGAATTTTTTTCTTGTAATTTGGGTGGTACCGCGGAATTTTCGTCCCTAAGTCATTGACTTAGGGATTTATTTTTATGAATAAGGAGAGATAAATTTGAAAAGGTTTAATGAACTATCTAATGAACCTGTAAAGGATCGTGAGCATAAGATTTCCGAATACTGGAATGAAATTGACTTACTTAAAAGATCTGTAGAAACAAGAGATCCAAATAAATCATATATATTTTATGAAGGGCCTCCTACAGCAAATGGAAAACCAGGAATACATCATGTTATGGCAAGGACATTAAAGGATTTAACATGTAGATACAAGACCATGAAAGGCTACCAAGTTAAGAGAAAAGCTGGGTGGGATACTCATGGACTTCCTGTTGAAATCGAAGTTGAAAAACGACTTAATCTTAAGGACAAAAAAGACATAGAAGCATATGGTATTGAAGAATTCAACAAACAATGTAAGGAATCTGTTTTTAGATACGAAAAGCTTTGGAGAGATATGACAGAGAGAATGGCTTATTTAATTGATTTAGATAATCCATATATAACCCTAGATAATGACTATATTGAATCAGTATGGTGGATACTCAATAAGTTCTATGAGGAAGGCTATATCTATGAAGGCCATAAGATATTGCCATACTGTTCACGTTGTGGAACTGGGCTGGCTACTCATGAAGTAGCCTTAGGCTATGAAGAAATCAAGTCAGAAACAGCAGTAGCTAAGTTTAAGCTAAAGGACAAGGATGAATACTTTTTAGCATGGACTACTACCCCTTGGACACTACCATCAAATGTAGCCTTAACAGTAAATCCTGATGTGGAATATGTAAAAGTAAAGGAAAACGATGAAATATACTATCTTTCAAAAGTTCTAGCTCCTAAGGTATTAGGGGAAGATTATGAAGTGTTGGAAGAATTATTAGGTAAAGACCTAGAATATATGGAGTATGAGCAGTTGATTCCATTTATAGATGTTCCTGAAAAAGCATTTTTTGTTACAGTAGCAGATTATGTAACAACAGAAGATGGAACTGGTATAGTTCATACCGCACCTGCCTTTGGTGAAGATGACTATAATCTTGGTAGGAAATATGGATTACCTGTAGTGCAACCAGTTTCTGAAGAAGGAAAGTTCATAGGAACACCTTGGGAAGGTAAGTTTGTAATGGACGCAGATCCAGATATCATTGCTTGGTTAAGAGAAAATGGCAAACTATATAAAAAAGAAAGAGTAGCTCACAACTATCCACACTGTTGGAGATGTCATACTCCACTTTTATATTATGCAAAACCATCTTGGTATATAGAGATGACAAAATTAAAGGATAAACTAGTTGAAAATAATAATGAAGTAAACTGGTATCCAAATTTTGTCGGAGAAAAAAGATTCGGAAACTGGCTAGAAAATATCAATGACTGGGCAATATCAAGAAGTAGATATTGGGGTACACCACTACCGATTTGGAAATGTGATGACTGTGGTCATACTGATAGTGTTGGATCAAGGGCAGAACTAGCTGAAAGAGCAATTGAAGATATAGATGAGACCATAGACCTTCATAGACCATATGTAGATGACGTTCATCTAAAATGTGATAAATGTGGTTCAACAATGACAAGGGAAAAGGATGTAATAGACGTTTGGTTTGATAGTGGTGCTATGCCATTTGCACAACATCATTATCCATTTGAAAATAAGGATAATTTTGATTCACTATTTCCAGCAGACTTTATCAATGAAGGTATAGACCAAACAAGAGGATGGTTCTATTCATTAATAGCAATATCAACATTTGTTACAGGAAAATCCCCATATAAAAATGTACTTGTCAATGATTTAATCTTAGACAAAGATGGTAAGAAAATGTCCAAATCAAGAGGTAATACTGTTGATCCATTTGAATTGTTTGATGAATATGGTGCAGATGTTCTGAGATGGTATCTGATGTATGTATCACCACCATGGACACCAACAAAATTTGATGAAGATGGACTGAGAGAAGTTGAATCAAAATTCTTTAGAAGTATAAGAAACGTATATAATTTCTTCTCACTATATGCAAATACAGATGGAGTTGATCCTAGGGAATTTGAAATAGCCTATCAAGATAGGCCAGAAATAGATCAATGGATACTATCAAAGTATAATTCTTTAATTAAGAATTGTACTGAAGATATGGAGATATTTGAAATAACTAAAGTTGTAAGAGCAATCCAAGACTTTGTTATAGAAGATCTATCCAACTGGTATATCAGAAGATGTAGAAGAAGATTCTGGTCCACAGAATTAGATAATGACAAAAAAGCTGTATATAATACAACCTATGAGATACTACTAGGAATTTGTAAAATGATAGCACCTTTTGTACCATTTACATCTGAAGAACTATATCAAAACTTAACAGGAGAAGAATCTGTCCACTTAGCACTGTATCCTGAAGTAAATGAAATATTGATAAACAAAGAGATAGAAGAAAAAATGGACTTAGTTAGGGATCTGGTTGGACTAGGTAGAGCATCACGAGAAACAGCAAAAATTAAGGTTCGTCAACCATTAGGTGAAGTAGTTATAGATGGTAAATACGAAGATCAAATAAAACATCTAATTCCACTAATAATGGAAGAGTTAAATGTTAAAGAGGTAGTATTTGAAAAAGATCTATCCCAATTTATGGACTACTCCTTGAAACCAAACTTCAAAGTAGCTGGATCCATATTAGGAGCAAAGATTAAAGCATTTGGAAAAGAACTAGCTCAACTAGATGCAAAAGAGACAGTTGAAAGATTAGAGACAGAAGGCAAGATAGTTCTTAACTTAAATGGCCAAGATACTGAGATAGAAAAAGACTATGTTCTAGTAACCATTTCATCAAAAGAAGGATTCAATGTAATCATGGAAAACAATCTATTTGTAATTCTTGACACTACATTGACACCTGAATTGATAAATGAAGGATATGCTAGAGAATTCGTATCAAAGATACAACAAATGAGAAAAAATAATGGATACGAAGTTCTAGATAATATCAACATATTCTATGATGGCAGTGATGAAATAAAATCAGCTATAGATGAATATGAAGACTTCATCAAATCAGAAACACTAGCTGCTACAATAGAAAAAGTATCAGAAGAGGAATTAGAAAAACAAGATCTAAATGGTCAAATGACAGGAATAAGATTAGAAAGAATATAGTATCAATAAACAAGGTAGATGGCATAAGCTGTCTACCTTGTTTTTTAAATGTTAATAAAAATAATTTATCATAAAAGAAGGACTTTTAAGAAATTTGTAGAATAGTATAGTAAGGGGTTATTTTGACTAGCTTAAAGGGACAAATTGTTTTTTTGCTTAATAATTGAATTGAAATCAAATAGAAAAGGAGATGATTATTTTGGAATTAATTGTTGGTATTGGAATTTTGGTATTGGTAATTGTACTAATCTTAATAATGTGGAGAAGAGTACCGGCAGATAAGGCAATGGTAATTACAGGATTGAAGAAAAGAGTACTTACAGGTAGAGGTGGTATTTTAATTCCAATCCTAGAAACCTCTTGCACAATCTCATTGGAGAATATTTCAATGACTACTGATGTAAGTGAAGCACCATCAAAACAAGGAATATTTGTTGATGTTATAGGTACAGCAATCGTTAAGGTAAAGAATGAAGAAGATGCAATCATGAAAGCCGTTGAGCAATTTTGTGTTGGTGGAAAAGTAGATTCAACAGTAGGTGTAATTAGCCAGATGGTAGAGCAAATTTTGGAAGGTAAGTTAAGAGGAATAGTATCTACCCTCACTGTGGAACAAATCAACGAGGATAGGGCATCTTTTGAGCATCAAATTGAGCAGGATATCAGAGCAGAGCTTGAAACTATGGGACTTCAGTTGGTATCATACACTATACTTAAAATAGCAACACAAGGTGGATATCTTGAAAATAGAGCTATACCACAAATTGCATCAGCAAAAGCAGATGCAGACATAGCAACTGCTGAAAGAAAGAGAGATACTGAAATAAAAACTGCAGATGCGGTAAGAATAGGGGAAAAGGCTAAGCTAGAGGCTGATACTGCTATAGCAGAAGCTCAAAGGGATAAATCCATAAAAGTCGAGAGTTTTAGAGCAGAACAGGATAAGGCAAAGGCTGACGCCGATGTGGCATATAGATTAAAAGAAATAGAAAATGAATCTTTGGTTGCAGAGCAACAGGCTGCACTTGCTAAGAAAAATGCCATAGTTATAGAAGAGGAACTAGTAGCAAAGGTAAAAAAACCTGCAGATGCTAAAAGGTATGAGGCAGAAGTAAAGGCAGAGGCGGATAAGATTGTTGCAATAAGGCTGGCAGAGTCAGAGGCAGAAGCGATTAGAATTAAGGCAATAGCTATAGCAGATGCTAAGAAAATTGAGGCTCAAGCCGAAGCTGAAGCAATAAAAGCAAGGGGTTTAGCTGAGGCTGAATCCATAAAAGCAAAAGGTCTTGCAGAGGCTATGGCTAAGGATAAGCTAGCTGAAGCAATGGCTAAATATGGTGAGGCAGCAATAGTTGAGTTAATTGTAGCAAGAATGCCTGAAATAATGGCAGAGGTTTCCAAACCAATGCAACAGGTAGATAAGATAACTATCATAGATAATGGTGGCAAAGAAGGGGCATCAAAGCTAGCGAAGGTAGTCACAGATATTGCAGGGAATGGTTTTCAATCGATGAAAGATATGACAGGAATAGATTTAATAGAAGTAATAAATAGATTTACAAAAGAAAATGATAATAATGAAGTTATTGAGGAAGAGCAAGAGGAAGCACTAGCAGATGCGTAGATAAAAGTGATAAAAAGGTAATATAAATTTAGAAGAGGATAGAATTAAAGTTGAAAAACTCCAATGCCAATATTTTAATGTTTTATGGGGATGATGATAGGGCCTATGATGCTTCAAGAGCACCTATAATTTAGAGTGCTCTTTTCTCAAATGGAGCAAAAGGATATAAAAAGCTGTAATAAAAGTGGAATATATCAATTTTTTTCAGTAGACTTGTACTTTCGAATGAAATAATATAATCCACCGATACAGACTATTAAACCTGTTAATGCAGGTTTAAGGATAGACATTCCTGCCTCTCCACCGAACACAATACTACAAATAAATTTTAGAACAGCTGCTCCTATAACAACACCTAAAAGCCATTTCCAGTTTCTTTTCCATGCTGCCATAATAAGCATGATAAAAAATAAAGGCACTGCTAAACTCATTATTATTTTTGGAGTGGTCCAAGTACCCTGTAGATATTCAAAGATTGAAGTATCATGCTTAAGGCTAAAGAATCAACTATACTGTCTATTTCACCTTTTGATTTTGCTTGATCTATCATTTGTATAAATAGCGTTTCTGATTGTTTGTCTCCTTCTTTAATAATGGATGATTTAGCCAATTGATTATTTTCTTTGGAAAATTGACAAAAGACTATACATAATCCAAAATGAGTATAATATACAGAAATTATACGAAAGGAATAACACATATGAAAGATACATTGCACTATCCTACTATATTGTGCACAGATTGTCGGATATATAAATCTATCCTTTGATATTATTGAAAGCGAAAGGAGGTTGTTTGATGGATTCTTTAAGGAATATGAATAATGCAATGTCATACATTGAAGATCACTTAACTGAGGATATGGATTATAGCAAAATTTCTAAAATTGCTTTCTGTTCAGAGTATCATTTTAAAAGGATGTTTTCTTTTTTATCAGGCATAAGTTTATCAGAATATATCCGAAGAAGGAGATTGACACTGGCTGCCTTTGATTTAAAAGATAAAGATCTGAGGATACTCGATGTAGCTGTCAAATACGGTTATAGTTCAGCTGATTCATTCTCCCGTGCCTTTCATTCTATGCATGGTATTCTCCCTTCTGAGGCAAGGAGTGAGAATACACAATTAAAAGCTTA
>CAYOFC010000045.1:0-9888 GCA_964403265.1 uncultured Tissierella sp.
TAATTTCAATTCTCTTTTTAGCGGATTTAATATTAGCCAATAATTTCACCTCCTAAATATCTAACAAGAGATATTCTACCATGTTAAAGTCCAAAATGCAAGGATAAATAATATTATAAATGGATAAAATTAAATCAGAATGAAAATATTTTGAAAGGAGTTTTGATATGAAGCATATTTATACTGATTTGGCCATTGAAAGTAGGGAGATTTATCAAGAGGAGAATAAAACAGAGATTGAGGGTGTATCTGTAGATGTGGTTGAAGAGAAGAATCATTCGGTTACAACTGTTAAGGTAATGAATGAAAAAGCTAGTTCAATAATTGCTAGAGAAATAGGTACATATATTACCATAGAAGTTCCTAATTTAAATAATGCTACTGAAGACTTAAAGGATGAAGTGAGTATTGAGTTTTCTAAGGTATTATTATCCTTATTAAAAGATTTAAAGAAGGATAAGGTGCTAATTATAGGTCTTGGGAACTGGAATATAAGCTCTGATGCCCTAGGGCCTAAGGTTATCGATAGGGTTTTAGTCACAAGGCATTTTTTTATAAACTACAAGAAGGAATCTGATGAATCCATGGCGAATGTTGCAGCTATGTCACCTGGTGTACTGGGTATTACTGGTATTGAGACTTTTGATATAGTCAAAGGTATAGTGGATAAGGTTCAACCAGATTTACTTATAGCTATTGATGCACTATCATCTAGAAAAATGGAAAGGGTTAGTACCACTATTCAAATTACTGATGTTGGTATTACACCAGGAAGTGGAGTTGGTAATCATAGAGTAGGTTTAAATAAGGAAACCCTAGGAATTCCTGTTATATCATTGGGTATACCTACTGTTGTAAATGCTGCTACCATGGTAAATGATACCATGGATTTGATTATTGAATCGTTAAAGAATGAAGCAGAAATTGGAAAAGAATTTTATGCTTTATTGGAGGAACTTTCAGATCATGACAAATATTCCCTAATTGAAGAAGTTCTAAATCCATTTATGGGAAATGTTATAGTTACCCCTAAGGATATAAATGTATTAATTGATGATTTATCAATTATTATTGCAAATGGACTAAATATTGCTCTTCATCCTGGAATAGGGATTACAGATGTAAATAGATATATAAGATAGATTTTATTAACATATAAATTACCCTTATTGAATATATTTTATGGAGGTATGTAGGGAAGGGAGAGTAATATTATGAGAAGGAGCAATAAGGGTACATATTTGATAATCGCATTAATTTGTTTAATATTACTAAATCTGGGATCTATGACAATCCTACTTTCTAGAAATATAAACAAGCCAATGACAATTTTTAAAGAGTTAATCCGTGAGGCCTTTAGTATTTCAAATGAGGTAGATTCGTACAATGTTCCTATTAGAGATGAAAATCAATTAGAACATGGTATTGATAGGGCAGAGGATTTTATTATTATAAATCCTTTAAGTGAATATGAAAATTTAATAATTGTAAGGGATTCAAAAGGCAAGGGTTCTATTGGAAATATACCTGAACCTCTAAATGTTGGTAAAGTAAACATAGATAAGACTAAACCATATATATATATTTACCATACCCATGCTACTGAAGGATATATACCTTTTGATGATAGCAGCTACTATACTACTGATAATAGTAGAAATATGGTCAACATAGGCAACACTATGGCAAAAGTATTAGAGGCTAATGGACATATGGTAAATCATAGTGAAACACATCATGATAGGCCTTCTTACAATCAGTCTTATTCTAGATCATTGAAAACAATCCAAGATGCAAAAAACAAAGAGGACAATCTTAAGTTTTTCTTTGATATCCATAGGGACGGAATAGATACTAATGCATCATACTATGAGTCCTTTCTTGCAAAATCTAAAGTAGTTATAGATAATAAAGAGGTGGCTACATTTTCAATAGTTGTAGGACCAGATACCCCTAATTATGAGAAGGTGCTTAACTTTGCGAAGTTTATAAAGGTTGTATCCGATATAATGTATCCTGACTTATGTACAGGCATTATAGTAAAGCCATATGGGAAATTTAACCTTTATATATCGGATTATGCTGCTCTTATTGAAGTAGGTAGCAATTTAAATACAGTGGATCAGGCAAATGAAACTGCTAAGCTTGTAGCCGAAATCTTAGATATGGTCATTAGGAGTATTGAAGAATAGTCTTTTAATAAAAATATAAAAGTGTTATAATAATAGAAAACTTACAATAAGTGTATATTCTACCAACTAAGGAATATTTCACTTATTCTATAAATTTTATAATAACTGTAGGATAAAAGGAAGTTTATGCAACAGTGGGAGGGTTTTGTTTTGGAAAACAATGAAAATAATAATGGTAATGCAAAGAATGAAGTTTTGGAATGGATAAAGAGTATTGGAATTGCCGTAATAGTTGCTGTAATAATTAAGACATTTATTTTTAATTCTACTTATGTTCTTGGAAACTCAATGTATCCAACCTTGCTTGAAAAAGATAGACTATTTGCTGTTAAGGTACCCTTATACTTTTCTGGACCAGATAGGGGAGATGTAATAGTAATGGAAGCGCCTGATAATGAAAACAAGGACTATATAAAAAGAGTAATTGGATTAGGTGGAGATAAGGTTCAGATAATTGATGGCAAAGTGTATTTAAATGATGAACTTTTAGTAGAAGATTATATAGAAGAGGATTCTTATACACAAGTTTACTATATAGATAACTGGATTGTACCTGAAGGTCAAGTCTTTGTACTAGGTGACAATAGGGATGAGGGGGCTAGTAAGGATAGTAGATATTTTGGATGTGTATCATTGGATTTGGTCAAAGGTATCACTGGTTTTAGATATTTTCCTATTAACAAGAGGTTTGGGAAAATATAGTATATTTATTTGATAAATGGACACCCTATTGAGGGTGATTAAATTGGAAACTAGGACTGAAAAATATAAAAGAATTAGAAAAGAGAAATTTGTCCGTAGATTTAAATTCATGACTATTATGATAATCATATCTACTTTTGCTTATGGATTATACCTAGTAAATGATACTGTTAAAGAATTTGATTTGATTCATAACGATAGTCTTATTGAATTGGATGTTAATAATAGTAGATTAAATTTATTGGGAAAATCATATTATATAGATTTTCAATTTATAAAAAAAGTTTTTAGGCAATAGACCAGGATACTGGTCTATTATATTTTACATAAATAGAAATATTTGTTATAATTGTTTAAGATAGACGAATCTTCAAAGGAGGAAAGTGATAAATAGATGTACAATATAAAACAAGAAAATATAAGAAACTTTTCTATAATTGCACATATTGACCACGGGAAATCCACATTAGCAGATCGGCTTATTGAAAAAACCGGGATGCTAACAACTAGAGAAATGCAGTCTCAAGTATTGGACAATATGGATTTGGAAAGAGAACGTGGTATAACCATCAAGTTAAAGGCAGTTCAATTGGTTTACAAGGCGAAAGATGGGGAAGAATACATACTAAACCTAATAGATACACCAGGCCATGTGGATTTCACTTATGAAGTATCAAGATCCCTAGCAGCATGTGAAGGTGCTATTTTGATAATAGATGCTTCCCAAGGAATAGAAGCCCAAACTTTAGCCAATGTGTATTTAGCTTTGGACCAAGACTTGGAGATAGTGCCTGTAATCAACAAGATTGATTTACCAAGTGCTAGACCGGATGAAGTGAAAAAAGAAGTAGAAGATATTATTGGAATAGATTGTGAAGATGCTCCTTTAATCTCAGCAAAAGAAGGTACAAATATTGAAGATGTATTGGAGTCAATAGTTAATAATGTACCAGCTCCAGTTGGTAACCCAAAAGAACCTTTAAAGGCCTTGATATTTGACTCCTATTATGACAGCTATAAAGGTGTTATATGCTATATTAGGGTTTTTGAGGGAACAATTAAAGCTGGTATGGAAATTAAAATGATGAATACTGAGAAGGTCTTTGAGGTTGTAGAAGTTGGTGTAAATACTTCAAAGCACGTTGTAGTAGACAAACTCGAAGCAGGAGATGTAGGCTTTGTAACAGCAAGTATTAAAAATGTAAAGGAAGCTACTGTTGGTGATACAATTACGGATGCCAACAATCCTACACCTGAGCCACTACCAGGCTATAAAAAAGTAATACCAATGGTATACTGTGGAATCTATCCTGCAGAAGGTGAAGATTTCAATACTGTAAGAGAAGCCCTTGAAAAGCTACAAGTTAATGATGCGGCACTAGTATTTGAACCAGAAACATCTGTAGCATTAGGCTTCGGGTTTAGATGTGGATTCTTAGGATTGCTCCACATGGAGATAATTCAAGAAAGATTAGACAGGGAGTTTAATTTAAATGTAATTACTACTGCTCCAAGTGTTATTTACAAAATAACTAAGAGTAATGGAGAAGTAGTAGAGATACAAAACCCTACAAATATGCCACCATTAACGGAAATTGAATATATGGAAGAACCTATTGTTACTGCATCTATAATGTCTCCGACTGATTATGTAGGTGCCATAATGGAACTATGCCAAAACAAAAGAGGTACATTCATAAATATGGAATATATTGAAAGCACAAGGGTTGTAATGAATTATGAACTACCTTTAAATGAAGTTATATATGACTTCTTTGATGCTTTGAAATCTAAGACACGTGGCTATGCATCTCTTGACTATGATTTAAAAGGATATGTAAAGTCTGAATTAGTCAAACTAGATATCCTAATAAATGGTGAATCTGTAGATGCTTTCTCTTTAATAGTACATGAGGATAAAGCCTATGAAAGAGGTAGAAATATAGCTGAAAGATTATCTGAAGTTATTCCTAGGCATCAGTTTGCAGTACCAATCCAAGCTGCTATTGGTGCAAAGGTAATCGCTAGGGAAACCATAAGGGCCCTTAGAAAAGATGTATTGGCCAAATGTTATGGTGGAGATATATCTAGAAAGAAAAAATTACTAGAGAAACAAAAAGAAGGAAAGAAAAGAATGCGACAAATAGGATCAGTAGAAGTACCACAAGAAGCATTCTTGACAGTTCTAAAATATGATGAAAAATAAATGCAAGGGGTGGACATGGTCCACTCCTTGTCATATTATCAGTGGAAGAAGAAGGACAAGGAGGAAATATGAAAGATTTAAGTATATATATACACATTCCATTTTGTAGTAGCAAATGCCATTATTGCGACTTTACTTCCTTTGCTGGACAAACCAATAGAGTAGAAGAATATATTGAAAGTTTGATTGTAGAATTGTCCATCTATAAGGATGACCTTGAAGATTATAAAATCAATACCATATTCATAGGTGGAGGAACTCCCTCTCTTATAGATGCAAAATATATATATAAGCTTTTAGCTTATATATATAATAACTTTAATATTTCTAAAGATATGGAAGTAACAATGGAATTAAATCCTGGAACTGTTGAAGTTGAAAAAATAAATATATACAAGGAAGCAGGCATTAATAGAATTAGCATCGGACTCCAAACATTCAACAACAATACTTTAAAAAAGTTGGGGAGAACACATAGTGCCGATGATTTTTTACGTACCTATCATATGTTAAATAGTGCTGGATTTGAAAATATAAATGTGGACTTAATGTTTAATCTACCAGATCAAACCATATCTGATGGAATTAAGGATATTGAAAGCCTAGTAAGTTTAGGCGTAAAACATATTTCCTACTACAGCCTAATTATTGAACCTGGAACATTAATGGATAAGTTTTATCAGGACAATCAGCTACAATTACTAGATGAAGATAGTGAAAGAAAGCTCTACCACAATGTAAGGGATTATTTAATAGAAAATGGCTATAACCATTATGAAATATCAAATTTTTCTATGAAAGATTATGAATGCAAACATAATATGGTTTACTGGGAGATAAAACCTTATATAGGGATAGGGCTAAGTAGTCATTCCTATTTTAAAAATAAAAGATTTTGGAATACTAATAACCTAAATGACTATATCGAGGGGTTAAAGAAAGGCATATTGCCTGTAATTGATGATGAAATAATTACAAAAAAAATTGAAATGGCGGAGACCTGTATATTTGGTTTAAGATTAGTAGAAGGTATAGGTAAAAAAGATTTTAAAGATAGATTTGGTATAGATGTTGGGGTTTTATATAGGGAATCTATTGATAAACACAAAAAGAATGGCCTATTATATGAAGATAATAATTATTTGAAGCTAACTGATAAAGGATTAGATTTGGCAAATATAGTTGAGGTAGACTTTTTACCCTAACTATTATTGATATTTTCTATTGACAAATCTAAATCTAAATGATATTTTATTAATGTAGGATTTAGCACTCGATACATTTGAGTGCTAACAATAGCATCCAAAGTATAATTCGAGGTGAGAATCATGTTGGATGAAAGAAAAATGAAGGTATTACATGCAATTATTAGAAGCTATATAGATAGTGCGGAACCTATAGGATCCAGAACCATATCAAAAAATTTCGAGCTAGGTGTCAGTTCTGCCACCATTAGAAATGAAATGTCTGATTTAGAAGACTTGGGATACTTAAGTAAGACCCATTCATCTTCTGGAAGAGTTCCTTCTGATAAAGCCTATAGATTATATGTAGATGAATTATTAAAACTTAATAAATCATCAGTAGATAAGGCGCAAAATCAGAAAATCAAAGATATACTATCAAAAGAATCATGGGATATGGATGAGTTTATACAAAGTTCAGCTAAGATTTTATCAGCCATAACAAATTATACTTCTGTTGTAGCCACTCCGAAACTTAAAGGCAGTAGAATTAAACAAGTAAAATTAGTTAGCATAGAGGGATTAGGAGTATTAGTTGTTCTTGTGTGCAACAATGGATTGATAAAGAATTCTATCTATAAGATAGATATGGAAGTTGACCAGGAGGAGTTAGTTAAAATATCCAACTTTTTAAATGAGAAGTTCCAAGATAAGACCATGGATGAAATTTTAGCTAATTTGGATACTGAAATATTTAAAGAATTTTTTGTTCATCAGGACTTCCTAGGGGGGTTATTGTTTGTTATCCAAAGCTCCATAGAAGAACTAATATCAATAGAATTATATTCTGAAGGCATAATGAATATATTGAATTTTCCTGAATACAGAGATATTGAAAAAGCAAAATCATTTGTTTCATTTGTGGAAGATAAGAATCTATTATTGAATATTCTTCAAAAGACTTCAATGTCACAAGGTATAGATATTATCATAGGACAAGAGAATATTTATTCACCTATTAAAGATATAAGTATCATAACAGCTACTTATACAATAGGTGGAAGAACAATAGGGCATGTAGGTTTAATTGGGCCCACTAGGATGGATTACTTGAATCTAATAAGGACCTTAAAGATATTTTCATCCCATGTAAGTAATATATTGGATTTAAATAAGAATGAATAATTGAGGTGAGAAGATGGTAAATAATAAAGGTATAGATGATGAAAGCCTTGAGAAAGATGAAGAGGTTGAAGAAGCTGAAATCAATGAGGAAAACTGCCAAAATGATACAGGTGTCGAAGAATTAATATTAAAGCTTACTAGAATGCAAGCTGATTATAGTAATTTGAAGAGGCGTTCAGAAATTGAAAAGAAAGGCTCTATTGATTTTGGTATAGAAACTTTGGCCTGTCAGATATTACCGGTATTGGACAACTTTGATAGGGCTATGGAGGCTGAAAGTGACAAGGAATCAAGTTTTTATCAGGGAATCAATATGATCTATTTACAGTTAATAGAAGTACTAAATAATGCTGGTGTTGAAGAAATTGATGCATTAAATTCTGCTTTTGACCCTAATCTACACAATGCAATAATGGTAGAAGAATCGGCAGAGCACGATGAAGGTATTGTCATAGGTGTTCTACAAAAAGGATACCAATTTAAAGATAAACTAATAAGACCAAGTATGGTAATGGTCTCAAAATGATTTTTTTAGGAGGAATATAAATGGGAAAAATAATTGGAATTGACTTAGGAACTACAAACTCAGCTGTTGCTGTTATGGAAGGTGGAGAAGCAGTAATAATACCTAATGTTGAAGGTAATAGAACTACGCCATCAGTAGTAGCATTCACTAAAGATGGTGAAAGACTAGTCGGAGAAACTGCAAAAAGACAAGCTATAACAAACCCTGACAGAACTATCCAATCAATAAAAAGAGAAATGGGTAGTGACCACGCAACAGATATAGATGGCAAAAAATATTCACCACAAGAAATATCTGCAATGATACTATCAAAGATCAAAGCAGATGCTGAAAGCTATTTAGGTGAAACAATTACAGAGGCAGTAATCACTGTACCAGCATATTTTACAGATAGTCAAAGACAAGCAACTAAAGATGCAGGAAGAATTGCAGGATTAGATGTTAAAAGAATTATAAATGAGCCTACAGCTGCTGCCTTATCTTATGGTATGGACAAAGAAGAGGGCCAACACAAGATTATGGTCTTTGACTTAGGTGGAGGTACTTTTGACGTATCAATCCTTGAACTGGGAGATGGCGTATTTGAAGTATTAGCAACAAGAGGTAACAACAGCTTAGGTGGAGATGACTTTGATGATGTATTAATTAAATATATAAATGATGAATTTAAGAAAGAAAATGGTATTGATTTAACAAATGACAAGATGAGTTTACAAAGACTAAAAGAAGCTGCAGAGAAAGCTAAAAAAGAATTATCAACTACAATGTCAACAAATATCAACTTGCCATTTATTACTGCAACACAAGCTGGACCATTACACTTAAATATGGATATTACTAGAGCAAAATTTGAAGAGTTGACTTCAAGTTTAGTTGATAGTACAATAGAGCCTGTAAAAGCTGCGCTTAAAGATGCTGGACTACAAGCATCAGAGATTGAAAAAGTAATATTAGTTGGTGGTTCAACAAGAATCCCTGCTGTTCAAGCAGCAGTTAAAAACTTAACTGGTAAGGAACCGCAAAAAGATATCAACCCTGATGAATGTGTAGCCTTAGGTGCTGCTATACAAGGTGGGGTACTAAGTGGTGAAGTTAAGGACCTATTATTATTAGACGTTGCACCATTATCCCTTGGTATTGAAACATTAGGTTCAGTAACCACAAAGTTGATTGAAAGAAATACAACTATACCTACAAAGAAATCACAAGTATTTACAACAGCTGCTGATAATCAAACGTCAGTTGATATACATGTGCTTCAAGGTGAAAGACAAATGGCTAGTGACAATACTACACTAGGTAGATTCCAATTGACTGGAATAGCTCCAGCACCAAGGGGAATTCCACAAATCGAAGTTACTTTTGATATAGATGCTAATGGTATAGTAAATGTTACTGCTACAGATAAAGGTACAGGAAAAGAACAAAGAATTACAATTACGTCTTCTACTAAATTATCAGATGAAGAAATTGAGCAAAAAGTAAAAGAAGCTGAAAGATTTGCAGAAGAAGATAAAAAGAAAAAAGAATCCATAGAAATCAGAAACAATGGTGATTCATTAGTATATCAAACTGAAAAATCCCTTAAAGATTTAGAGGGCAAAATTTCAGATGAAGAAAAATCAGATATTGAAAATAAATTAGAAGCACTTAAGAAAGCTCTTGAAGGTGAAGATTTAGAAGATATTAAGTCAAAAACTGAAGAACTTACAGAAGCATTCTACAAGGTTTCTGAAAAGCTATATGCAGATATGGACCAAGGAGCAGAAGGCTCAAACCCAGAAGATGATGTAGTTGATGGAGATTATGAGGTAGTAGACGAAGACTAGTATTAAGTGTTTATAAGGGTGGATGACATATCCACCCATTAATTTTGATTTAGAAAGTTGGTGA
>CAYOFC010000046.1:0-9704 GCA_964403265.1 uncultured Tissierella sp.
TAGCATGGGATTCATCTATTATTATTAAAAAATCCTCTGGAAAATAATCAATCAAAGTAAATGGTTTGCTTCCTGGTTTTCTTCCCCCTATATGCCTTGAATAGTTTTCTATTCCTTGACAAAATCCCATTTCTTTAAGCATCTCTATGTCATAAAGAGTTCTCTGTTGTAACCTTTGAGCTTCTACTAGTTTATCTTGGTCTCTTAACTCCTTTAATCTTTCTTCCAACTCTACTTCTATATTTACTAATGCCTTTTTCACTACTTCTTCACTAGTTGCATAGTGAGATGCCGGAAATATAGATACGTGCTTTCTAACACCTATCACTTCACCTGTTAAATGATTTACCTCTACAATACGATCTATTTCATCACCAAAAAATTCAACTCTGATGGTATTTTCACTGGATGCTGCAGGAAATATCTCAAGTACATCTCCTCGAACTCTAAATGTACCCCTAATAAAGTTGATATCATTTCTCATATATTGAATCTCTATTAGTTTTTTCATGACTTCATTTCTTTCGATAAGCATCCCTGGTCTTAGGGATACTACCATGCTTTCATAGTTGATCGGATCACCTAGTCCATAGATACAAGAAACTGATGCCACTATTATAACATCTCTTCTTTCAAAAAGAGAAGCTGTAGCAGAGTGACGCAATTTATCAATTTCATCATTTATGGATGCATCCTTTTCAATATAGGTGTCCGAACCTGGTACATAAGCCTCAGGTTGGTAATAATCATAATATGATACAAAATATTCAACTGCATTGTTTGGAAAGAACTCCTTAAATTCACTAGCTAATTGATATGCCAATGTTTTATTATGGGCAATGACTAGGGTTGGTCTTTGTACCTTCTCAATTACATTAGCCATTGTAAAGGTCTTTCCAGAACCTGTGACCCCCAACAGTATCTGATGTTTGTCACCACGGTTCAGTCCCTTGACTAAACCATTGATAGCCTCTGGCTGATCACCAGTTGGTTTATAATTTGATTCTATTTTAAATTCATTCATTATTTCACCTCTATTTGAACATTCGTTCTTAGATATATTATATATTATTTTTCATTATTGTCAAAACTAATATTATTATTATTTTTACTTGTAGAAATCTACTATCTATTGTAAAATATGAGAGAAGGAGTGAGCCTTGATGAAGCGTATATTGCTAATTTTTACAACTATATTTTTCGTATTTTTAGTAACGGCTTGTACATCTGATAAAAGTAATCCACTTATTATTAAGGAAACTGATACTGCCTCTGATTTAGCAGAGGATGACGATCTTAAATTTAATATTGAACAGACTGTATTATCCAAAGGTTTTCAGAACCTAGACCCTAAGGTTGAAATCATAAAAAAAGAGGATGGTTTTAGAGTATTGGCCTCCTTGGGACTATTTGAAACCTCTGGCGTCAATATCTTAGATATAGTTAAAGAAGGTAATGAGATAAATATACATGTAGAAAACACTTCCAATATATCTTCAAATCAATTGGCTATACCCCAGATCTTAATCGAGTTAAAAGATATAAAACTTAGGAGTATAGAAAACATAAAATTCAATATAGTAAATGAAAATTATAAGCCTCTTAAAACCAAATTATCCGCAAATGAGGCGATAAATAAAGTTAATTCTGATTTTCAAATAGTTACTAATACTTCCCCAGAAATAAATATTATAAAAGATGACGATAATTTGTTATGGGAGCTAAAATACAAGAATTACTTAGACAAATATAATTTAGAAACCCCTGTTGTCAATATGTCAGTACTTCTTGATGCCAATAGTGGTGAACTAGTTCAATCATCTAAAAACTTTATTTCAGCCTTTATCGACGAAGGCTGCATATTAGATTATATACCCAATGAGAATATTTTATATAAAAAAGATGACAAAAGCTTGTTAAATGGGGGTAAGTGGGTCAGTCTTTTAGAATATAATATCTCCGAAAATATTAAGGAAGTATTATACTCAACTAATTCTGAGATAGTAAGTGCACAATTGAGTCCCAAATATAATTACATAAGCGTTTTAGAATCTAGTAATGGCAGTAATAATCTCTATCTAATATCTAAAGAAGACAATAAGACCTATAAGGTGATTCTTGATAAGAAGATAAATCCATCTATTGTTAGATGGAAAGATAATGAGAATCTGTATATATTAAGCAAAACCCATATAGCATCTACTGTTTATAACTATAGTGTTGAAGATTCTAGTACAGAAATAGTAGGTTCTATGTATTCAGATATTGTTGGGATGCGAATTCAAGATGATAATGTAGTCGTGACTGTGAGAGATAAGGATACTGAAAAGGATTCTGTCCGAATGACCTCCAATTGGTCTAACTTTAAAATCGAAGAAGAAGGCCATACACCAAAATTTTTAAACCATGAGTATATTGGATACCTAAAATTCAATGAGGAGAAAAACACAAATGAATTGGTGATATTCAATAAGGACACCAAGGAAAAAAGACATGTCAAAGACCTAAATATAAGTAATTATTTTAAGATAGATGAAGCTACTGTCGGTATAGTTAGTGTCAATACTAATAACAGTGATTTCACTTTCCATAAATATGATATTGAAAGTAAGAAACTAGAAAATATTGTAAATATTAACAGCGATAAGGTTTACTATGATAGTGAAAACGAACTACTTTATATGGATTTAAAAGTGCCATTTGAAAGTACTAAGCCACAAATAATATATTCTTTGGATTTGAACAAAATAAACACTAGGGAACCCTTGGTAATGAAATAATACCTAGGGTTTTTCTTTTGCCCCTATATATCTTCACAAGTATACCCTTTTTAATATTGAAGTACCTGATTTTATACATATTCTGATTTATATCTTCTATATCTTTAAGGTCTTTTTCATTATTTATCGGTGTTTCATTAATTCTTAGTATAATATCACCTTTAGATATTCCTATTTTTTTTGCTACACTCCTTTGTTTTACATCAAGTACCCTTACCCCTTCAGCTGGAGCAATAAATAAGGGCATCCTAGCCTTCTCCCGATATTTATTGATATGAATGATAAACTCATGGCCAATTATAGCCAGTAACGGAGCTAGATATGGATTTACGTTTAATCTGGTAATTACTAGCAAAACCAATCCATAGAAAAATAAGGTTACTCCAGATTTAAATGTTTTATCTTTTGGGTAATTAGATACAGTGAAATCTCCATAGCTTAGTAATGCAATTATTGTAATTGGCTTTATCATAGTATCACCTATAAATAGAACCAATGGTAAGGGCCAAATTCTACTAAATGTATAGCCTCCCACATTATTGTAGCCCAAGGTAAAATGTGTTACCTTTCTTTGATGGTCACCATTTAGAACAATCAATAAGGCTTCAACCATGTGTAATACAGCTACAAGCTGCATTAAATCATATCTATCAATATTGGGAAATCCAAATATAAGATTCAATAAAACAACTATACTTCCCCCATATGCAAAACAAATAAACCTTGTATCTACTAAAGATAATAGAATCGTAACAATAAATATATAAATAAAGTCCATAGGCACCAGATATACTTGTAGATAAAGAAGTGCAACTGTAGCAATTAATCCGCCAATCATTCCATATAAAATGGAAGAAATAGTTGCTAAGATAGGTTTTTCTATATTCCCCTTATATTGGAAATATATTATTATGATAACTAAAATAAAAAAAGGAGACTTCAATATCCTTAATATATCAATTATTGTAAAATAAACAATTTGATATAGCCCGTACATAGAATAGTCCCCTTTCAGCTAATGTCATTCTGAGCTTTAGCGAAGAATCTTAAGATCCTTCACTCCATTCAGGATGACAACTATTTTATTATATTTTATCTTTCAATACTTCCATAGCTTTTTGCAGCTGAATATCTCCATCAATGTTTTCTAAACCAATTATTTCTACATCATCTGGTAGCTCTACTAATATATCTGGTTCTATGCCTACACCGTGAATATTGATACCATTAGGAGTAAAGTACTCAGATATAGTTAATTTGATGCCTGAACCGTCTTCAAAAGGTCTTATCCTTTGAACTACACCTTTACCAAAAGTAGTCGTGCCTATAAGTTCTCCCCTATTGTGATCTCTAATAGCACCTGCCAAAATCTCTGAGGCACTGGCACTTCCACCGTTTATCAAGACCACAAGTGGTAGATCTGTCATTGATTTATTAGACTTTAAGTACTCCCTCTCCCCATTTTTTGTTTCAGTGTATACTATATCCACCTCTCCCAAGAATTCATCTGCAATATCTGCACATATATTTAAAAGTCCTCCAGGGTTATTTCTTAAATCAATTATTAAACCTTCAACGCCACGTTTCTCTAATTCATTTAAATCAGCTTTAAAGTCTTCATAAGTTATCTCGTCAAATGATGTTATTTTCATATAGCCAAGTGCATCGTCTAATATACTAGACTTAACTGTTACCAATCTGATTATTTCCCTAGTTATTTCAATATCTAGAGTTTCATTGTTACCATCTCTATCCTTACGCATTATGGTTATGGTTACATTAGTATTTGGCTCACCTTTCATAACCTTTACAGCTGCATCCATGTTTTCTGCTGTGAAATCTACCCCATCTACACTTAAGATTTTATCTCCTGTTTTAAGGCCTGCTCTTTCACCAGGTGTATCTTCTATTGGAGATACTACAGTTATGTAGTTGTCATCCCCTGGTGTTACTATGACTCCTATTCCGCCATAGGTACCTGATGTTTGCTCAGCCAATTCCTTATATTCATCAGCTGTTAAGTATTGGGAGTATGGATCGTTTAAGGATTGGACTAATCCTTTAAGTTGACCATCTATCAATGTACTATCATCTACATCCCTTAAATAATTTTCTTTTATAATATTCTCTACATATGAGACCTTAGAATAATCTTGATAAGTTGTATATAGTTGCTCATACTCTCCTTTAGGAACAATCACTTTATTATCAAATTGTAATGTTAATACATTTGTCAATCCAAAGGTAATTGCATTTGTAAGGATTAATAATACTATAAAGAATAAAACGCTCTTCTTATTTCCCATTTTTTCACCTCATATATTTTAGCCTATAGAACTATTTTATTATATTATTGATCATATTATACCATTTTACCAAATCTGAAACACTTTCCATAAAAAAAGGGGGTCCTCCCCTTTTATTTTAACCATGTTAGTGGATCTTGATATACACCGTTCTTTCTAACTTCAAAATGTAAATGAGGTCCTGTAGACATTCCTGTACTTCCTGCCTTGGCTACTACATCTCCTCTTTTTACAAGGGCACCTTCTTTTGCCACTAATCTAGAGTTGTGGGCATAAAGTGTAACTATGCCTCCACCGTGATCTATCATAATAGCATTACCATATCCACCTAGAGAACCACTGTATATTACTGTTCCTGCTGCTGCCGCAACTATATCTGCGCCTGTAGGTGTACCGATATCTAGTCCTGTATGAAGTTTCTTAACCTTTAATATTGGATGTATCCTATATCCAAATTGGGATGTTATTCTATTATAGCCAGGGGCTGGCCACCCCATTGCCCCACCTGAGTATGGCCCAGTATCCCTTTGCAACTTAACAATTTGAGCCTCTATATCCTTAGCCTCTTCATTATGTTTGTCTATTTCTCTTTCTAAGGCTTTTTTATCTAATTCTAGCCTCCCCATTAAATCTTCTTTTTCTCGGCTTGCAAGTTCTAGGTCATTTTTTCTAGACTCTATTTTTGATTTAGTAACTTCTACTGATGCTCTTTGAGCTTCTAACTCTACTTTTTTAGCATCTATAATATCCCTTTGCTCTTTCATAAACCTTATAAGATCTTTATCATGCTCAGCGATAGACTCAACCATATCTTGCCTAGAAAGAAAATCCTTTATATCTTCAGAAGACAATAGTATTTCCAAGAAACCAACATTTCCATTCATATACATAACCCTAATTCTCTTGTTAAAGGTATCTTGTCTTTCCTCTAGGTTTATTTCTGCTGCTTCTAGTTCATTAGCAGTAATATCTATTTGAATTTCAATATTTTCCAATTCCTTTTCTACTTTATCTAAATCAATAGCTGCTTGATTCATTTTATTATCTAAATCAGCCATCTGTCTAGTTACGTCTTTTGTTTGGGTCTCTATTCTATTAAGTTCATTTTTACTATCCTTAATATCTTGCTCAAGTTTTTTTTGCTCATTCTTTAACTTGTCCAAATTTGATGCGTAAGCCGTCACAATATTTGAAGATAATATCATAACAACTAACAAAAAAATAAATCCTTTCTTCTTCAGCACACAATCTCCTCCTAAACATTAAGAAATCTTTTCATAGAAACCAAACTACCTATTGCCCCAATTCCTCCGCCTATTGCAATGAATATAATGGACAAATCAGCAAGAATAGTCTTTGGTTGTACCAGCATCACGGTAAATAAATTATATAATTGTTCATTGACAGAATCAAAGAAATATCCATACCCATAATAAACCACTGCTATGGATAAAACTGCACCCAATAAACCAAATAATACTCCCTCTATGACAAAGGGCCCTTTTATGTATCCATTTGTTGCCCCTACATATTTCATAATGTTTATCTCTCGGCTTCTTGAAGCTACTGTTAGTTTTATAGTATTTGAGATAATAAATACTGATACTGACACCAATGCAACTATGACTACCATACCACCAATTCTTATATAGTTTGCAACTAACATCAACTTATCTATTATTTCCTTATAATAATTGATCTTTTCAACGCCGTCCATTTGTCTAACTTCATCTACAATTTGATCAGCATATTTTATATCTTTCAACTGAACTGTATAGGAATTTGGAAGTGGGTTGTCCTCTTCAAGACCATCTAAAAGATAGGCATCATCCCCCCACTGCTCTTTATAATCTTCCAGGGCCTGATCTCTTGACTTGAATAGAATGGATAGTACCCCTTCTTTGCTACGTACCACATCCTCAATGGCAACCAATTGATCATCTGTTATATCATCATACATAAATATCTCAATCTCATCAAATTGATTCTGAGTGTCTATCACTAGAGCATTAATACTTAGGATTAATATCAAGACAACACCTAATATCATCAATACAGCTGAAATAGAAGATATGGAAGCTATGCCCATCCCGCGATTACGCCACATACCTTGAAACCCTTGTTTGAAGATATTCTTAATAAGTCTGAATTTCACGGCCATAACCACCTTTCTCTTCGTCTCTAACTAATAGACCATTTTCTATTGCAACAACCCTTTTTTTCATCTCATCTACAATATCTTTGGCATGGGTCGCCATAAGTATGGTAGTCCCCCTGTTATTTATATCGGTTAAAACCCTCATTATTTCCCAGGCAGTTTCGGGGTCTAAATTACCTGTAGGCTCGTCTGCTATTAATACTGGTGGGTTATTCACAATAGCTCTAGCTATGGACACTCTCTGATGCTCTCCTCCTGATAATTGATCAGGAAAATGAGATGCCTTTTTACTTAAGTCAACCATACTTAGTATCATAGGTACCCTTCTCCTAATTTCCTTGGGATGTGTACCTAATATCTCCATTGCAAATGCAACATTTTCATAAACGGTTTTATTATGTAATAATCTAAAATCTTGAAATACTACACCTATATTTCGTCTAATATTGGGAATTCTTCTATCCCTAACTTTTGTTATATCCATGCCCTTTAAATATATGCTACCGTCAGTGGGCTCTTCTTCTTTTAATAATAATTTTATTAAGGTAGATTTACCTGCACCACTGGAACCAACCAAGAAAACAAATTCACCTTTAAGTATTTCTAAATTTATATTTGAAAGAGCCTTGACCCCATTATCATATTCTTTTGAAACATTCATTAATTTTATCAAATTCTCACCTCGATATTTAACTTCCATATTTGTAATTTTTCGTTATAAAATTAGCTATTCTCCTAATAATATATTATAATATAGTTTAGAAGATAAATAAACCATTTGGAGTGATTTCTTTGATAAAAAAATCTATTAGGGACCATATCTTGGATAAAAGGTCAAATTTAGGAGAAATCTATCATAAATTATACAGCGAAACTATAATTAACAAATTATATGATACAAGTTTCTATAAGGATGCAGAAGTTATTATGACCTTTATAAGTTTTGGTGACGAGGTCAATACCCATGATTTTATAAAGAAAAGCCTTTCTGATGGTAAGAAAATTGTAGTTCCTATAACCTTTCCTAAGACAAGGGAGATTAAAGCTAGTGAAATCCATGGCTTTGATGAGTTGGAAATAGGATATTATAATATATTGACCCCAAAGAATGAGTTTATAAGATTTATAAATCCTGAGGATATTGACTTAGCCATTATTCCCGGTGTAGCCTTTGATAGGGATGGATATAGGGTTGGATATGGTGGAGGGTATTATGATAGGTTTTTATCCAAATATCCTAACATAAAAAAATTGGGTATAGCCTTTGATTTACAGTTGATTGATAAGGTTCCAAAAGAAGATTTTGATATACCTGTTGAATATCTATTGACGGAAAAAGAGTTGGTTTTTTTTAAGCGATAAAATTATACACTTAATATAGTGTATTCTATGTTATAATATATGCGTTGTAAAATTTTGTATGGGAGGAAATATTATGAGTAGGAATATTGGTACTATTGCCAGAGGAATAAGAACCCCTATTGTTAAAGAAGGGGACGATTTAATAAATATAGTTGTAGATTCCGTTATGGAAGCTGCAAAAAATGAAAATTTTGAGCTTAGGGATAAGGATGTTATTGGGATTACTGAATCCTTAGTTGCCAGGGCACAAGGTAACTACGCTACTGCAGAGGCAATCGCAAAGGATGTGGAGTCTAAATTCCCTCATGATATAGGTATTGTTTTCCCCATATTAAGTAGAAATAGATTTTCTATTTTGTTAAAAGGTATAGCAATGAGCAATAGAAAAATTCATTTATTATTAAGCTATCCTTCTGATGAAGTAGGTAATCATTTGATGGACTTAGATAGAATGGATGATTTAAGAATCAATCCACATTCCGATGTATTGACAGAAGAAGATTATAGAAGAATGTTTGGAGAAAAAGTGGCCCATTCATTTACTGGTATCGACTATGTAAGTCTTTATAAAGAAATGTGCAATGATAATATAGATATATATTTCTCCAACAATCCAAGAACTATACTTAACTACACTAAAGATGTTCTAGTTGCAGACATACACACTAGAAGAAGAACCAAAAGAATCCTAAAAGAAGCAGGGGCAAACATCCTTTATGGAATAGATGATATCTTAACTTCACCAATAGATGGTAGTGGTTATAATCCTGAATATGGACTACTAGGCTCAAACTTGGCTTCTGACAATGAAGTAAAGTTATTCCCTAGAGATTCTCAATACTATGTAGAGGAAATCCAAAAAATTCTTCTTGAGAAAACAGGAAAAAATATAGAAGTTATGGTATACGGAGATGGAGCATTTAAAGACCCAGTAGGCAAGATTTGGGAACTTGCTGACCCTTGTGTATCACCTGGATTTACAAAAGGATTGGAAGGCACTCCTAATGAGATAAAACTTAAATATCTAGTTGACACAGAGCTAGATGATTTAGAAGGTGAAGCAATCCTTTCAGCAGTAAAACAAAAGATCTATAGCAA
>CAYOFC010000047.1:0-9660 GCA_964403265.1 uncultured Tissierella sp.
CAACAGCCTTAGTAGGACCACTTACCTTCTTTGGATTTTTGGTTGCCACCCTGAGCTATCAAGCAGCGCCAACTTATGATCATAGATATATTTTCCCAATGGCACTTGCCATAGGATTCTTGATATTAACGGGTTCCTACTTTTTTATGTACCATGTCTTTAATGCACAAGGGGTGGTTTCGGTTGTTATAGAAATGTTTGGTGGAATAACATTTTTAATTGTAATTTTAAGGAAGGGGACACTATGATAAATATAATCAATGCTAAAAAGGAATATTCAAATGAGGTAAAAATAGGACCTTTGAATATTAACATACCAAAAGCTGGCCTTACTTCTTTAATTGGACCAAATGGTGCTGGAAAATCTACTACACTTTTGATGATTGGAAGACTTTTGGATATGGATGAGGGAGCGATTAAAGTTGCCAATATGGACATTTCTAAGTCTAAATCAGAGGACCTAGCAAAGGTTCTGACTATTTTACGACAGGAAAACCACTTCATAACTAGATTAACTGTAAGGCAGTTAGTTGGATTTGGGCGTTTTCCTTATTCAAAGGGAAGGTTAAATAAAGAAGATGAGATTATTATTTCCAAATATATAGATTTTCTAGGACTAGGAGATTTAGAGAATAGATACTTAGATGAATTATCTGGTGGTCAAAGACAAAGGGCATATGTTGCAATGGTTCTCTGTCAAGAGACTGAATATGTGCTTTTAGACGAACCACTGAACAATCTTGATGTTGCTCGTTCAGTTCAGATGATGGAACATTTAAGACAAGCTGCTAACGAATTTGGAAGAACAATTTTGACTGTTATGCATGATATAAACTTTGCAGCTAAATATTCTGATAGAATATGTGCTATGAAATATGGACAGATAGCAGCCTTTGGAACAGTAGAAGAGGTCATGAATGGGGAAGTTTTGACAGATATTTTTGAAACGAAAATAGAAATTATCAAAGGACCCCATGGACCAGTAGCCATTTATTAAATAAGAGCATCAAATAGTTAGTTTTTTAATATTACTATAGTAGGGTATATAAGTATTTAGGATAATGAAATTGTAGGGGTGATCAGTTGCGGATAGTGAATCTATTATTTATATTAATAGGAATTATTTTTATGACGATTGGAATGGTAGGTGTGGTTATACCTGTATTACCAACAACTCCATTTTTGCTATTGGCTTCTGTATTTTTTGTCAAAGGGTCTGATAGATTTGATCAATGGTTTAGGGATACAAAACTCTATAAAAATTATGCAGAGGATTTCATTAATGATAGGTCCATGACTATAGAAAGAAAGATAAAATTAATGGTCTTATCCGATTTTATGTTATCATTTCCTTTGTTCAAACTTGATGGTTATATAAGGATTTTTATAGTAGCTGTAATAATTTTTAAATATTATTATTTTATCTTTAAGATTAAAACTAAAAAAGAATAATACAATAAAAAACAACCCGTCTTATAAGATGGGTTGATTTTTATTAAATAATACTAGATATTCACCATAGCCTTCTTTTTCCAAATCCTCTTTTTTAACAAATCTTAAGGCTGCGCCATTGATGCAATATCGGAGTCCACCTTTTTCTTTAGGTCCATCATTGAAAACATGGCCCAAATGGGAATCTGCATATTCACTTCTAACCTCTGTACGTAACCTACCACGGGATGTATCCTCTTTTTCTATGATATCCACTTGATCCAGTGGCTTAGTAAAACTTGGCCATCCACATCCAGCATCGTACTTATCCCTTGAACTAAACAATGGCTCACCAGATACAATATCTACATAGATACCATCCTCGTCTAAATCATTATATTCATGAGTAAATGGTTTTTCAGTAGCATCCTCTTGAGTCACACTATATTCTAATTCACTTAATTTTTCTTTGATCTCTTCTTGATTTGGTTTTGTATATTTTTTGTCCATTATATCATCTCCCAATGATATATTACCCAATATTCTGTTAAAAGTAAATTAAATTCATAAATATACCTTGCATTAATATTATTTGAAGAGACAAACTAAGGAATAATAAACTAAATATTATAATATGAGGTGATAGAATGGCTAATATACCATTAGATTCAAATGCAAGAAAAGCACTTAATGAAATGAAAATGGAAATAGCGAAAGAAATAGGAGTTCAGAACAATCTCAATAATAATGTTGATTCGATAGATAATATATTTACTGCTGGACCAGTAGGTGGTTTGATGACTAGAAAATTAGTGGAGATGGGTGAGAAACAATTAATAGATAATAAAGATGAATGATTATTTTCTGCCCTCATTTAATGGGGGCTTTTTAAATTTTATATGATATAATTAATATTATAAAATTTTAAGGAGAATGAAATGGACAAACTATTTATTGGTATATTTTACTCACTATTGGCTGGAATAATTGCATCTACACAAAGCGTCTTTAGTGCTAGAATTAGTGATAAGCTTGGAATGTGGGAGACTACATTGGTAGTACACTTAGTAGGGGTTATCTTTGCCCTAGTAATGGTATTAATATTTAGAAGTGGTAATTTAAAAAACATATCTGAACTTAATAAAGTCTACTTATTAGCTGGTGTATTTGGCGTGTTTATACTATTTACCATATCAAGCAGTGTTTCTTTATTGGGTGCATCCTTTGCTGCATCATTAATGGTTATAGGACAACTATTTTTTGCCACGATAATTGATACATTTGGTTTATTTGGTGTTGAAAAGATACCCTTTGACTTTACAAAATTAGCTGGACTTATTATTATGATTGTTGGAGTTGTAGTGTTTAAGTCAAAAGGATGAAGCAGAGCATGCTAAGAGGTTTAAATAAATAATGGAACATGGAGAATTTCCTCCATGTTCCATTATTTTATTTTTGAGATTTGTATTCAGCCAATAATAGGTTTACTACCCCACTATAGCTTCTTACTCCATCGCTTTGATTATTGGATTTTAAGTAGCTGTCATTTATATTATTTACTGATTCCTGGATTTTTCCATCCCTAGACTTCCAGTAGTCCCTAGTAAATGCCATATCCCGTTTAACACCGTCACCTAATTTAGTATAAAAAAGCATATAATCATCACGATTTTGTATATATACTTCATTCATTAAATGATTCATAGCCAAATAATAGCCTGAGTATTGGAATCTTTCATCAGGATTATCTATATTAGCCCTATATGCAATGAAATTGGCCTCATCTTCTTTGGCAAAGCCCCTTTGATGTGCCATCTCATGGGATATAGCAGTCAATAAGCCTGGATTGGGTATATCAGTATTGATACTAGGCTCACAGGTAAATGGGATATAAATCCCTGCGATACCAGTATAGCTTAAATATTTAGATAAGAATATAGGCTTGACCCTACCATAGTTTCCGCTTAGGTCTATACTTCCCACCTTGTAATCATTAAAGCCATCATTAGCTATTTTACCCAGTTGATGTATACTATCCTCCACCAACAATATACCCTTATCATCCTCAGGTAGAAACTCTCTTACCTCATTTGTCTTTTCTATCATAATGGCAGTCAATTCCTTTAACTCACTATAATTTGTAAGTGAATCACTCATATTAGCTAATACAACATAGTCTTGCCTAAAATAATTGAAGCCCCATAAGAAATAAAAAAGCACATAAATACTAGCAAGTAACCTTACCATATGATGAAATGTTTTTCTAGGATTATTAAGAATAAACTTAGGATTTCTTATAATAGCAACGATACTAAAAATAATAAATAAGACAATTAGAATAAGTAAAACTTCTGCAATGGAAAAAGGGAAAACTCCACTTAATAGACCAAGACCTTTTCCTATATAGGGATAAACGGTAGAGGAATAAAGATTTTCAATTAAATTAGGATCCCTTGCAGCAAATGATAAAATAACCTTAGTGGTTAAGACCAAAAAAAGTAAAGCAAAAGTGACAGGCCATCTACTAGATTTATGAGCTTTACCATAGCTGGTTTGAAATAACATATTCTTGTTCATCGATAGCTCCTTTAAAATAGTAATATGACTATTATATACTATATTTATGTATTAAAGGGATGAATTTTATTCAAGTCCCTATGATAAATCAGATTAAAGTATTATATGATTAGAATAACCTACTATATATGAGGGCTACTTATAAATAAAAGGCGCAGAAACTTGAATATTTGCCATATATAGCTTATAATGGTGGTGGTTTAAATAAATAAATTACGGAGGTATGATGTTATTGGATTTGCTTTTTAAGTTAAGCATTGTTATTTTTATAGGCATAATTGGAGGTAGAGTGGCAAATTATTTTAAACTTCCAAATGTATCAGGTTATATAATTGGTGGCTTATTAATTGGACCATCTTTTTTTAATCTCATCAAGGCTGGAGAGGCTTCAAACTTTAATATTGTAAATGAAGTTGCCTTGGCCGCCATAGCTTTTACGGTGGGAAGTGAGTTTTTATTAAAAGATATTATAAAAACAGGTAAGGACATACTGATTATCACAGTTGCTGAAGTAATAGGTGCGGTTGTTTTAGTCTTTCTAGTTACCTTTTATATATTTAAACAGCCATTTGAATTTAGTCTTGTAATAGCAAGTATGTCTGCTGCAACAGCACCAGCGGGGATTCTAATGGTTATTAGGGAATTAAAAGCCCGTGGTCCATTGGTAAGGACGATTTTACCTGTTGTGGCCATAGATGATGCACTTGGGATTATGGTATTTGGCATATCCCTATCCATTGCTAAATTAACATCTGGTGTAGGGGATTTTACTATATTCCAAATTATTTGGGATCCATTAAAAGAAATTATAGGATCTTTAGCCCTAGGTGGTGCATTGGGATTTGGAATGAGCTATTTTGCTCCAAAGGCTAAAGGCAGGGATGAATTATTGAGCTTAGTCGTTGGATTTGTTTTAGCTGGAACAGGTATTTCCAACCAGTTAGGCTTATCACCTCTACTAACATGTATGATGATAGGAGCAGTATTAATAAATCTAATGCATAATGCAAATAGGGTTTTCAATCTATTAGCTGATTTTACACCGCCTATACATTTGCTTTTCTTTACTATAGCAGGAGCCAGTTTAGATCTTAGAGTATTATCCACAGTAGGTATACTGGGACTAGGGTATATTATAGCTAGGGCTGCAGGTAAGATAATAGGGGCTACTATAGGGGCTAAAATAGTTAAAAGTGATGAGAATGTAGTCAAATATATAGGAATGAGTTTATTGACCCAGGGTGGGATTTCAATAGGATTATCCATGCTGGTTGCAAAGGAACTACCCCAATATAGTGAATCCATAATAACAGTAATATTATTTAGTGTACTTGTATATGAAATATTAGGTCCAATATTAGCAAAAATTGCTATCCAAAAGGCTGGAGAAGAAAACGGAGCTTTAAAGCCTAAGGGAACTAAGTCCAAATTGGCTTAAAAAATGAAAGGATTGGTGATAAAATGAATGCTTTATTTATTGTACTAAATGAAATTGAGTTCCTAGATGAAATATTAGATGGTTTTGTAGATATCGGTGTGAAGGGTGCAACTATACTTGATAGCCAAGGGATGGGGTCCGCAATCACCAATAGCGGTAGGGGAAATGAACAATTTTTTGGAGCTATAAGATCTTTCTTAGATAATGCTAGGCCTTATAATAAAACTATCTTTACAGTAATTGAAGATGAAGAAACCTTAGTTGAAGTAGTAAAAACTGTTAAAGATATATTGGGAGATATCAACAAACCAGGTGTAGGAATGATGTTTACCGTGCCTGTTGGAAATATCTACGGAATCTAGAAATATAAAAGATGCACATATTTTATTGACCTAATTAAAATAATGATATATACTATTTTGAGTAGTTTATACTTAGATAGTCTAATTTAAGCAGATGGGCGGCTGACAATACCCATTTGCTTTTTTGTGTTTAGAAATAGGAGGATATTTAAATGAAAAAGAAATTAACAAACAAGGAGTTTTTTTCTACGATTCTTACATTGGTTATACCTATAGCTTTACAGAACTTAATTGGTTCTTCTTTAAATATGGTAGATAATATGATGATAGGAAGATTAGGGGAAAATTCAATTGCAGCAGTTGGGCTAGTTAATCAATACTTTTTTATCTTCATTTTATGTTTGGCAGGAATCAATGCAGGAGCAGGCATCTTTATGTCACAATTTTGGGGTAAAGATGATAGCTTAAATATACGGAGGATGTTAAAACTAGATATAATACTTAGTATTATAGCTTCGATTATATTTTTCATACCAGCTCTTATATTTCCAAAGGAGATAATGAAGATATTTACAGATAATATTGAAGTTATAAACTTAGGGGTTAAGTATATAAAGATAGTATCTATAACATTTGTATTGACTAGTATTACCCAAGCATTTTCCACAACATTAAGATGCATAGGTATAGCAAAACAGCCAATGTATGGAAGTTTAATAGGGATATTAACTAACGCATTTTTAAACTGGGTATTAATATTTGGTCATTTTGGGTTTCCAGCTATGGGAGTTGCAGGGGCAGCCTTAGCTACAAGTATAGCTAGGGTTGTAGAGATGATTTTTATAGTTGTCTCAGCTTATAGGAGTAGTGATATTTTTTCAAACAAGGATAAAGAGGTATTAGATCTGAACTTTGATTTTATAAAGATGTATTTTAAAACATCTTATTCAGTAATACTTAATGAATTAATTTGGTCAATAGGTATGTCAGCATACTCAGTTATATATGCAAGAATAGGAATCAGTGAAGTGGCTAGTATGCAAATAGCCAGCACCATAAATAGTATGTTTATGGTTTTATCCATGGGAATGGCTAATGCTGCTGCCATCATAATAGGTAATAAAATTGGGGCTGGTGAAGAAGAATCAGCAGTTGATTATTCCACAAAGCTGAGTATATTAGCTCCTATTGTAGGACTTATAATGGGTATAGCCCTTTGGTTTGCTGCACCAGTAGTAGTAGGATTATTTAAAATCAATCAAGATACATTCAATATGACAGTTGGGGTACTAAGGATTATGGCATTCTTTTCACCATTAAGATTCTTTAATGTACTTATGATTGTAGGTATATTTAGGGGTGGTGGTGATACCACTTATTCAATGCTAGTTCAGCTAGGAACTGTTTGGCTATTTGCAATTCCAGCAGGATTTATTGCAGCAGTATACTTTAAAATGCCATTGGAGCAAGTATTTTTTATTATAACCTTAGAAGAAGTGGTTAGAGTATTCTTCGAGATTAACAGGCTTAAGTCTAAGAAGTGGCTAAGAAATGTTATGGAAGAAATAGATGGTATAGAAGTAACGGTATAAAAAAACCTAAGTGGTAAGCCACTTAGGTTTTTTTAAAAAATTGACTAGGAAAAATAAATTAATAAATTTGAAAGTTTCAGTTAATAAGGTTAAAATATAATTACTATAACTTCAATCAATCGAGGAGGAACCATGATGTTTGAAAGTAATTTTTTATTTCTAGAACAGAAATGGCCAATGCTAGCTGATTTAGGGAAATTAGCCGAGAAAAATATTTATCAGGATGCAAATACGACATTAATAAAACTTGGTATGTTTGCGGAGCTAATGATTGACTATATGTTTGCCTATGATAACCTAGAAGAACCCAATAATAATAGTCAGTCAAATAAAATAAGAATTTTAAAACAAAATGATTTAATACCTTATGAGATAGACCAGATACTTTATACACTAAGAATATCCAGAAATAAAGCAGCCCATAGAAATTATAATAATGTAGAAGATGCTAAAATTAATACTAGTATGTGTTTTAAATTAGGTACTTGGTTTATGCAAATATATGGTGATTGGGATTTTGAATCAAAAGATTTTGTAATGCCTATAGAAAGTAATGAGAAGAATTACATAAAACGGTTAAGAAAAGAAAGTGAAGAGTTAACTTTAGATTACGAAAATAAACTAAAGAAGCTACAAAGAGAGCTTAACCAACTGAGAACTCAGAAGACTGACGAAGTTACCAAAGGAAGACAAGAAAAGTCAGCAAGAGCAGCTTCACTAATTAAATTAAATGAAGATGAAACAAGAAAGATTATTGATGAACAATTGAGAAGATGCGGTTGGGAAGCGGATACAAAGGTACTTAAGTTTTCTAATGGTACAAGACCACAGAAAAATAGGAACTTAGCTATAGCAGAATGGCCTACAGATTCTATAGGATCTAGAAAAAGTGGTAGAGCAGATTATGCCTTATTTGTTGGTCTAGAGTTTGTTGGTCTTATAGAGGCCAAAAGAGTAAGTAAAGATATTCCAGCAGATATTGAGGATTGTAAGGATTACGCAAGAAATATTAAAGGAGAACATAATGAATATGTTATTGATACTTGGGGGGAGTACAAAGTACCTTTTTTATTTGCTACAAATGGCAGAAAATATTTAAAACAATTGGAAGAAAAATCAGGAATATGGTTCCTAGATTCTAGAGATACAACCAATCATCCAAAAGCTCTACAATCATGGTATACTCCCAGAGGGCTTAAAGAATTGTTAGATAAGGATGTAAAGGCATCTACAAAAAGCCTTGAAGAAGAAACCTTTCAATATTTAACAGACTCTAAGGGACTAAGCCTTCGTAAGTATCAAGTCAATGCTATCAAAGCAATAGAAGATGCTATTGCTGATGGGAAAGAAAATATTTTAATTTCGATGGCAACTGGGGAACGTGTTATAATTGTGATAGGTGCAGAATCTGTTATTAAATCAAGGGTTTCAGGAACTTTAAACAAATATATTTTGTGCATTGCTTAGAGTAATTAGGAGTTAATTGCTGTAAGCAGTGCATGAGAAGTGGGGATTTTATTTTTTAAATAGTTAATTATTATTTAGTATACTTATATTAAAATCATTGTTAGTTACGAACATGTAGTAAAATATGTTTCAAAGATTATACAACAAGGGGGATATTATGGACGATGTAGTTAGACTTAGCTTAGAGGACCTAGATGATTTTCTTGAGTCGGAAAAAATTTGTTTTCAGGATGATGATATAAAACGAAAAGATTGGATTGAGCTTTTAGAAGATGAAAGAACTTCTATTTATACTATTAAAGAAAATGAAGTTATAAAAGCGCATATGGCTATTTATAATTGGAAGGGTAAAAATAATTATATTAAAATAATGACTATAGGAACCCACCCAGAACATAGGAGTATGGGATATGCCCATATTTTGATGCAGTATACTATTGACGAGATGCTAAAAGATGATATGCATATATTTAAAGGAGAAACCAGAGAATCAAATTTAAAAATGCAAAAGATATTTGAAGATTTCGGATATAAGTTTATTGGTAAAGTAGAAAAGTATTATGATAATCCTACCGAAACGGCTTATAAGTATTCATTAGAGATATAACAAGGAGTAATCAAAAAAAGTTAAGATATAAGAACCAGTGGTATCTAAGGATGATAGCGACGCACTGTTTATCAAGTACGTCACATCAGTAATAAAATTAAAAATAATAAAAGTTTTTAAAATTAAAATTTTAACGGTTCAGATGTAAAAGTTTGGGCCGTTTTTTATTTCCCTGGGAAAGGAGGTCGTTCATATGGTAATAGCGGCAGCTCACTTTGACTTATTGGTTAAAGAGAAAACTATTAG
>CAYOFC010000048.1:0-1245 GCA_964403265.1 uncultured Tissierella sp.
CTTCTATGGGATAGTATTAATAATTGCCTCCATCTACCTAGGATCTAGAAAGGATTTTAGAAACTATATTTCATTGCTTAAAAATCAGTATAGAGGGGAAAGAAATACTAATAAAGGAAAATATGCTGCAGCATTCAAAACGGAAGTTTTTCTTGCCTTAGCTATACTAACTGTTTTAAGAATCATCTTCACACTTGCATCAGCATTTATGATATAGGATGTGAAAGCCTAATAGTAAATCATATGTTTAGGAGGGACATATATGGCCAATATATTGATTGTTGAGGATGAAATAAACATAGCTTCAGGATTAGAGAATATTATCAAATCCATAGATAAGGATATTACAACAACTATTACAGGCTATGCGGAGCAAGCCTGTAGTATGGCCAGTTCAGATGATTTTGATTTGTTTTTATTGGATATAGAACTTTTGGATTATTCAGGTCTGAAGCTTGCTGGAGAGATTCGAAAGATGGAAAAATACAAGCTTACTCCTATTATATTCATTACAGCTCTTCCTTCTAAAGAGCTTCTTGCCTTTAAGGAAATCCATTGCTATGACTATATAGTAAAACCCTTCAAGGAGGAAACTGTTAGGGATGCGGTCAATACTATCTTAAAGTATGGAGTAAAGAAGGAAAAATATATCAGCTTTGATTTAAAGGATTTTATGTATCGGATTAAAATGGATGATATTATATATTTTGAGGCAGTTCAGAGGAAGATTGAGGTCGTGACCATTAAGGAAAGATTTCAAATTTCAGGCTATACATTAAATGGTTTACAGGAGGAACTGACTAGTAACTTCATTAGATGCCATAGGGGATATATTGTCAACACCCTGTATATTTCAAGGATTGACAAGGTGCTAAATGTCCTGGACCTGGAATATACTGACATGAAAATCCCTATAGGCAGAAGCTTTAAAGACTCCCTGGGAGGTGCATTTAATGAATCTTTTGGAGATTAGCCTTATATCATTGGCAAACTACTTTGCCTATATAGTTATTTCAAAAAAGGTGACAAGGGATACCCCACGCCCAGTAAGGAGATCTAGGACTTTAGTAGTGGCAGTTTTAATTATAATGTCCATTTTTATGGGCATTATAGTCATGTCCCCAATCGGGAAGTATAGCTTTATAGTCGGCTTTATAGTTTCCATTCTATTTACATATTTTCTATACGGACTTGATCTTTGGAATACTCTACTGGTCTTTATAGTGACCAATGTGATTATATTTG
>CAYOFC010000048.1:1285-9487 GCA_964403265.1 uncultured Tissierella sp.
TAACTGGTTACCTTAGTGGAAATGATGGGCTGTATTTTAAAGACTGGTTGCTGGCACAGCAGACTAATATATTTTTGCTATTTTTAATATATAGATATGCCCCTATAAATATACTGATGAAATTCAAAATCCATAAAAACAGACTTATCTATGGATTGTCATCAAATATATTTATACTTATTTCAATTATCCTGATATATAAATATGCCAATATATCAGAGGGCCTTAGAAATATTTATATCTTTTTTCTTTTCTTGATAGGAATATTTTATACTAATTTTATCTTCATAAAAAATTTGATAAAAAATGACTATGATGAAAAGATGTTTAAAACCTATAAGGAATATCTACCTATAATAGAAGATTTGATGGGGGAGATCAGATACAGGCAGCATCAATTTGATGATCATATTCAGGCCATACGAATGCTCTCTTTGACAGGTGATAATCTTGAATCTACTGTAAAAATGATGAAAGGCTATGCGGAGGATATAGTGCTAGACTCTAAAATTACAAGGCTGATTAAGTTGGATAATAGGATACTCTCTGGATTCTTATACGAAAAGTATAGGAGGGCCGAGACCATGGGAGTGGACTTTACCATTATCATAGATGATTACGAGTTCAAAACAAATCTTAAAGACTATGAACTGGTGGAGATTATGGGGAATCTTATAAATAATGCATTTGAGGCTAATGCTGAGGACAGTAAAGTGATACTCAATCTGACAGCTGAAGATGATATGAGCCTTATAGAGATCAAGAATAAACATCCATTCATAAACAGCTCTGGCATCTCCCAGCTATTTATGTCAGGTTACTCTACTAAATCAAAGGATGGAAGAGGCATAGGCTTGCCTAATGTAAGGAAAATAATATCCAATCATGGTGGAATTCTCCAGGTTCAAAATGATACCATAGATGATGAGAATTATCTGGTATTCAGGATATTGCTCAAAAAGCATAAGTAGGGGTATAGATGTAGGATTAAATTCAGAACAAGTGTTAAATAAGATAAAGGATTATAATATCTATAAAATAGAGGCTACTGGTTTGAATAAAACCAGTAGTCTCTATTAGTTGCATTGAAATCTAATGGGGATTATGGTAGATATTATGTTATAATAGGGAAAGATATATTTACCAAAAAGATATTGTAGTTAGGAGAGACATAATATATGCTGAAGCTTACAAAATATTTAAAAGGATACATGAGGGAAAGTATAATTGGACCACTTTTTAAATTACTAGAGGCTTGTTTTGAATTAATAGTGCCTTTGATTATGGCCAATATAATTGATATAGGGATTAGAAATAATGATACTGCATATATTTTTAAAATGGGTGCTATAATGATTTTGCTAGGTTTTTTAGGATTTATATGTTCAATAACTGCCCAATACTTTGCTGCCAAGGCGGCATTAGGATTTGGAACAGCCCTTCGAAATAATATGTTTTACCATATAAATAGTCTTAGCTTTTCCGAAATTGATAAGTTGGGAACTCCATCCTTGATTACTCGAATTACAAATGATATAGACCAAGCCCAGGCAGGTGTAAACCTGGTACTCAGGCTTTTTTTACGTTCACCTTTCATAGCCATAGGTGCTATCATTATGGCTTTTATGATTAATGTTAAGTTAACACTGATTTTTCTAGCTGTTGCGATACTAATATCCATTGTAATTTATTTTATAATGACTAGTTCTATTCCACAATATAAGGACGCTCAAGGCAAGCTTGATAAAGTGTCCCTTATTACTAGGGAGAACCTTACTGGAGTCAGGGTAATTCGTGCATTTTCAAGGCAAAAAGATGAGATTAGTCGATTTGAAAATATCACCCATGACCTAATGGATACCCAGCTTTTAGTAGGGAAAATATCAGCTATTTTAAATCCTGCTACATATGCCATTTTAAATATAGGGATTGTTGGAATCATTTGGTTTGGTGGGATTACAGTTGATAGTGGAACCATTACTCAAGGAGAGGTAATAGCGCTAATTAATTATATGTCTCAGATTCTGTTGGCATTACTTGCTCTTGCAAACTTGATTATTGCATTTACAAGAGCTTCAGCTTCTGCAATTAGAATCAACGAAGTTTTTGAAGTTAGGCCTTCCATTACAGAAAATGATACTGCATTAGAGAAAGAGACGAAGAACTCTCCAAAGCTAGAGTTTAGGGATGTATCATTTGCTTATAGTTCATCTGATGGAGAATCTCTTTTAGATATTTCCTTTAAAGTAGAAAAGGGAGAAACAATTGGGATTATTGGAAGTACAGGCTCGGGTAAATCTACTTTGGTGAATTTGATTCCTCGCTTTTATGATACAACTAGGGGAGAAATTCTTATAGACGGAATCAATTTGAAGGATTATAGATTTTCACAGCTTAGAAAGAAGATATCTATTGTGCCCCAGAAAGCTATCCTTTTTAAAGGAAGTATTCGTGAAAATATGAAGTGGGGCAGAAAAGATGCAAGTGATGAGGAAATCTATAATGCCCTAGATATTGCACAGGCTAGGGAATTTGTAGATGGAAGACCAGATGGATTAGATACGGAAATTTTGCAAGGTGGGAAGAATCTATCAGGAGGCCAGAAACAAAGGCTTACTATTGCAAGGGCTCTTGTGGTAGAGCCTGAAATATTGATTTTAGATGATAGTGCCTCTGCACTTGATTTTGCTACTGATGCCAGACTTAGAAAGGCTATTTCCAGCCAAACACAGAATATGACTGTTTTTATAGTTTCACAAAGAGCTTCATCTATCAAAAATGCTGATAAAATAATAGTTTTAGATGATGGAGAAATGGTGGGATTAGGTAAGCACGATGAGTTACTTGAATCCTGTCTGGTTTATAAGGAAATTTGCTTGTCACAGCTTTCAGAAGATGAGGTGAATAGAAGATGATGTATGACAACAAGGGAATCTTGAAGCGTATATTAGAATTTACAAGACCATATAAACTATATTTAATATTATCTTTGGTTTTTGTACTTATAAATGTTTCGATTACACTCTATATTCCTATTCTAATAGGAAAGGGTGTGGATCTGATAATCTCTAAGGGAAATGTGGATTTTCAAGGGATTATCCCGATCTTAATAGGTTTATGTATTTTAATCGGCATTGCATCTATTTCCCAATGGTTTATGGGACTTTCTACCAATCAAATCACCTATCGTACTGTAAAGGATATTCGTTCAGCAGCATTTAAGCGTTTGGAAATTGTTCCACTTAAATTTATTGACTCTACCCAGCATGGGGATATTTTAAGCAGGATGATTACAGATGTAGAGCAAATCTCTAATGGTCTTTTAATGGGATTTACTCAGCTTTTTACTGGACTAGTTACGATTGTTGGAACAATTGGTTTTATGCTTTCAATAAATGTTAAAATTACAGCTATAGTGGTTACTGTTACACCACTTTCATTATTTGTGGCAAGTTATATTAGTAAGCGTACTTTTCATATGTTTAGGCTGCAGTCTGAGACAAGGGGAGAAATTACTTCATTGGTAGAAGAGATGATTGGCAATCAAAAGGTGGTAAAGGCCTTTGGTTATGAAAAAGAGGCTCAGGCACAATTTGAGGAGATTAATTCCAGATTGGGAATATATGGTTTGAGAGCAACTTTCTTTTCCTCCATTACAAATCCTGCTACTCGCTTTGTAAATGGGATTGTATATACAGCTGTAGGAATTGCTGGTGCATTTCTAGCAATAAATGCTAGTATTTCCATTGGTCAATTATCGGCTTTTCTAAGCTATGCAAACCAATACACAAAGCCATTTAATGAAATATCCGGTGTAATCACTGAACTTCAGAGTGCATTTGCATCCGCAAAAAGAGTTCTGGATATTATTGATGAAGAACCCCAGACACCTGATCTAGAGAATGCAATTAACTTAAGTGAAGTTGATGGTAGAGTTGATTTGAAGGATGTTGAATTTTCATACCATCCTAATACTAAGCTAATTGAGAACCTAAATCTATCGGTAAAACCAGGTCAAAGAATAGCTATTGTAGGGCCTACAGGTAGTGGAAAAACAACAATTATCAATCTTTTAATGAGATTTTATGATGTGAAAATGGGAGAAATTTCAGTTAGTGGCTATCCAATAAATGATTTGGAAAGAGATAGTCTTCGTTCGATGTATGGGATGGTTTTGCAGGAAACATGGCTAAAGACTGGAACCATAAGGGAAAACATAGCCTATGGAAAACCCGATGCAAGCCATGAAGAAATCGTCAAAGCTGCCAAGGCTGCACATGCCCATGGCTTTATAAAAAGGCTTCCACAAGCTTATGATACTGTGGTATCAGAGGAAGGGGACAATATCTCCCAAGGTGAAAAGCAACTGATTTCCATAGCAAGGGTCATGCTTACCATGCCTCCGATGCTGATTCTCGATGAGGCTACATCCTCTATTGATACAAGAACCGAAATCAGTATCCAAAAAGCCTTTGCCAAGATGATGAAGGGGCGTACAAGTTTTATAGTTGCTCATAGGCTTTCTACTATTAGGGAAGCGGACTGTATTTTGGTTATGAAGGAAGGACAGATTATTGAGCAGGGGACCCATGTTGAGTTATTGGAAAGACATGGATTTTATGCTAATTTATATAATAGCCAGTTTGAAAATTAATGAGGTGCTACTGTCTTATCAGTATCACTCATTAATTTTTAGAGTTTTTTATAGGTGGGATTAAATTTATTAATTTAGAATTGTTATAAATATATCCTAGTGTTATAATGATTTTACAGAATATTATCATTACTTATGGGGTTGAGAAATGAAAGAGATTGCTAGTAATTTTGCTGCATTTATGAAATCTGCATGGAGGATTGAGAAGAAATATTTTCTTTATTTATTTTTTGGATTTATAGGGACAAGTGTCTTTAGTTATTACATTATACAGACTCCAAAGATAGTGCTGGATATGATTGATGTATTGGCAATTGATATATCTCAAACCACTTGTTGAGTTTAATGAGATGGTTCACTATTGATATTAGATGAGCCGACTGCATCCTTGGATCCTATTGCTGAAGAAGAGGTATATCAGCATTTTCGTTCCATTACAGAAAATAAACTGGCTATCTTTATCTCCCATAGGCTTTCAAGCTGTCGCTTTAGTGATGGTATCATTTATTTGGATGATGGAAAGGTAAGTGAGTTTGGAAGTCATGGCGAACTGATGAAAATCAATGGGGACTATGCTTCACTATTTAATCTTCAAGCTAGTAAATATCAATAATTGACAAAGGTAGATTTATAATTATTGATAGAAGTCTATAAATTAAAAGGGATGCTGTAAGACCAGTATCCCTTCACTAAATCTATTTAATTATAATAATCCTTAGTATCTTTAGGCAATCCTCTTTTTTCTAGTTTATTCTCTACAATATCTTTTATAATGGAATATATGAATACGAACAGTGGGACACCTATAATCATACCTACTAATCCTAGTAGTTTTCCTGCTACAAGTAGGGAGAATAATATCCAAAATGCTGATATACCTAGGGAATCTCCTAATATCTTAGGTCCTATAATATTTCCATCTATTTGTTGTATTACCAATATTATAACTAAGAACCATAAAGCCTTCATAGGTGATACAAATAATATGATGAAAAATGAAGGTACAGCACCGATAAATGGTCCGAAGAATGGTATTATATTTGTCAATCCTATAATGAAGGAGATTAAAATAGTATATGGCATTTTAAAAATAGTTAATACTGCAAATGTTAAAATACCAACTATGGTAGAGTCCAGTAACTTCCCACTTAAAAATCTACCAAATATATGGTCTCCTCTCCTAGATAATTCAAAGATTCTTTCCTTTGTTTTTTCAGAAAAAAGTGATGTGATAATTTTTTTACTTAAGGCCAAGAATTTCTCTTTTTCAACTAATAAGTAAATTGAGACAATTACACCTAATACTATATTCCATATGCTGGATAGAATTCCTTTTGCGAAATTTCCCAGCTTAGGTATTAGTCCTGTAGCAAAATTAATAATAAAATTAACAAATTCGTTCCATTTTTCTAGGATCAGATTATAGTATTCTAGTTCTATATCTAGCTCATTGGCAAATTTTATAAGTTGCCTGCTTATCTCTGTTACATATGATGGAATATCATTTACCAATCCAACAACAGAAGATACCAATTGTGGTAAAACGAATTTCATAAATAAGTATAATAAAGAAGCTACTACTGTATAGGTTAATAGTATGCCAATTAACCTACCTGCCTTTTTAGTCTTTTCTTTGGTGAACATACTTTTCAGTAAATGAATCTCAATAAATTCAAGTATAAAGTTAAAGAGATAGGCCATCACTAGTCCAATTATAATTGGATAAACAGTGCTTATATATTGACTGACTTGAATTTTAAACTGACTAACCTCGGATGCTATAAGATAAAAAATTATACTTATAAATATTACAACTATGGAGTAAGCTGCAATAGTGTTATACTTTTCATTCCATTTAGGTTTCATATATCTACTCCTATCTTTAATTAAGATTCACATATCATCATATCAAAAAAACCTTCATTAAACTACTTAAATTTCATATTCTTCACACCATAATTTCCTTATGAGCATATTGTAAAGTACGATTACAATTTTAGGAGGGATTTTATGAAGATTGAACTCAATTCATTACATTATATCTTTATGATATTTACCCTATTGATTTTAGTAGTAATGATAAGGAAAAGAGATACTACACTTGTATGTATACTAGGTATATTTCTTCTAGGAATATTTAGCACAAGTTCCTTATCGGTAGGGGTAATGACTGTATTTAACAGCTTTATATACGCTATCGTTCAATTGATGGGTACTATATTGATTATTTCGGTTATAGTTGCCATGAGTACCATTTTGATGAAAACAGGAATCAATGAGATAATGGTTTCACCATTTACAAAATTGATAAAAACCCCTACCTTAGCTTATTGGGTAATAGGTATATTGATGATGGTGATATCATTTTTCTTTTGGCCTTCACCAGCAGTTGCACTAATAGGTGCGGTAATGCTGCCTGTAGCAGTAAAGGTAGGTCTGCCTGCTTTAGCTGTAGCTATGGTAATGAATATTTTTGGCCATGGGATTGCATTATCTGGAGATTTTATAATTCAAGGGGCTCCAAAACTAACAGCCGATGCAGCAGGTATACCCGTAGGTGATGTTATTTCTGCCAGCATACCTTTGGTTATTGTAATGGGTGTAGTCACAACTGTTATGGCATTTATATTCCTAAAAAGGGATTTAAAGAGTGGTAAATTAAAGGTGGATAAAAATGAAGCTTTAAAGAATAAAAAGAATGATGATGAGGAATTTAAGAATATATTAAGCAATAAAACTAAGAATACTTTGGCCATAATTATACCACTACTATTTGCCATAGATGTAGTAATAATGGTTGTTACAAACTTACAAGGAGGAGACGCTACTGCCTTAATAGGCGGTACTGCCATATTTATATTAATACTTGTATCAATATTGGTTCATAAAGATAAGGCCCTAGAAGAGATAACAAAGTACCTTGTAACAGGACTTAAATTTGGATTTGAAATATTCGGTCCAGTAATCCCTATTGCCGCATTCTTCTATTTAGGAGATGAGGGATTTGGTCAAGTTATAGGGAATTTCTTACCAGCAACATCTCAAGGATTAGTTAATGATTTGGGCTTGGCCTTGGCCAACGCAGTTCCTTTAAATGAAGGTGTAGGGGCCATAACTCTTACTTCTGTAGGAGCTATTACTGGATTAGATGGCTCGGGATTTTCAGGTATTTCCCTAGCGGGATCTGTAGCGAAGCTATTTGGTGCAGCATTAGGTAAGGGAGTTGCCACACTAACAGCCCTAGGCCAAATATCGGCCATTTGGGTTGGAGGTGGTACATTGGTACCTTGGGCAGTAATACCAGCAGCAGCTATATGTGGAGTAGATCCATTTGAATTAACAAGAAGAAATTTTAAGCCTGTAGTTATAGGCTTAGTAGTTACAACAATTGTAGCTATGTTTTTAATATAGGGAGGTGGCCATTTGGCCACCTTTAATTTTTCAGTCTGATTAAAATTCATAGTCTGATTGAATAATGTCAAATACCTATTCAATTTTAATTGATTATAATATATAATTGAATATACGGACAATTACAAATAATCATT
>CAYOFC010000049.1:0-9449 GCA_964403265.1 uncultured Tissierella sp.
AGCAAGCTGCATCATTTGCTACAAATGGAGCTCTTGGTAGATTAGGTGAGCCAGAAGAGATTGCCAAGATGATGGCATTTATGGTAAGCGATCAAGCGAGTTATTTAACAGGTGTGGATATATTATATGATGGTGGCTCAATTGCAGCATTCAAATCAATGAGAGAACCAAAATAGAAATAATACAATTTGTATAATTAAAAGAGACCACTGAAGAAAACATTATTTTCAGTGGTTTTACAATGAAAGATAAATTTTATATAATAATACATAGAAAAGAAGGATTTTTAGAGTTGATGGAGAATATTTATATATAGGAAAATGAATTAGGGAGGTAAAACGCATGTATTTTAAAGGCATAATTGCATTAGTAATCAGTAGACTTTTATTCGATATAATATTTATGCAACTAAGAAAGTCTAACCCTGAAATTCTATCTATATTTGATAAGGTACCTGAAAGATGGAAAGGGAAATGGTATATAGAGTGGGCTTTTATTTTAGTACTAATATTGGTCTTGTCAATATTGGAAGTATACGCAGGGTTAAATATTATAGTGGGCTATGTTATAGCAGGATTTATATTGGGTATATCTAGCCTTATTTTTAAAAAGCCTGAATCCCAGAATAAAAGCCAAAAGAAAAGCAAGAATAAAACACAAGTTAAAAATAAAAGTCAGAAGAAAAAGGGAAAGAAAAAATAAGAGCATTAGGTAAAGGATTTCCTTTTACTATTTTAAAATTAAACTAACTACTATATAATATATGTAAATGGTAAATCAAAGGGGGGCTTAGTTTTGTTAGATAAAAGAATTATAGAAGATGTACTATATGCTGCATTATCCAGAGGCGGAGATTTTGCAGAGATATTCCTTGAAGATAAGTTTAATGCAAACATGAGAATGGTAGGAGGTATATTAGAAAACAATATATCTGGTAAGGACTACGGTGTAGGTATAAGGATACTGGACAAGTACAATAGTATATATGCCTATACAAATGATTCGAGTAGGGAAAATCTAATTAAGGTTGCAAAAGAAGCAGCACAAGCTCTAAATCAAGGACAAGTAGATGTAAGATTAAATCTTATGAAAGCTAATACAACAAACTACAATCCAATAAAGACTCTTCCAAGTAGTATTCCTAAGAAGGAGAAAGTAGATTTACTTAGAAGGGGATATGAGGCTGCAAAGAATTATGATGATGTTATATCACAGGTAACTGTAGGGTATTTGGAACAAGAGCAAAATATATTGATAGCTAATACGGAAGGATTATTGGTTACAGATTCAAGGGTTAGAACTAGGTATTCAGTAGAATCTGTTGCATCCAAAGATGGTGAGATGCAAGTAGGTTTTTATGCTCCAGGGGCTTCTATGGGATTTGAACTCTACGATAATATCAAGGTGGAAGATGCTGCAAAGGAAGCATCAAGAATTGCAAAAGTAGCAGTATATGCTGAACATTGCCCTAGTGGCTTGATGCCTGTTATTATTGATAATGAATTTGGTGGGGTATTATTTCATGAAGCTTGTGGCCATGCATTAGAGGCTGAGTTTGTAGCCAAAGATACTTCTGCATTTGCAAATAAACTAGGTCAATTAGTTGCATCACCATTAGTGACTGCTATTGATGATGGAACAATGGCAAATGGATGGGGAACTTCTAATGTAGATGACGAAGGTACACCTACTCAAAGAAATGTACTAATTGAAAATGGAGTTCTAAAAAGCTATTTGGTAGATAAATTAAATGGTAGGAGAATGGATACACCGTCTACAGGTTCAGGCCGTAGACAATCCTATAAGTTTGCTCCAACATCTAGAATGAATAATACCTATATCGATGCGGGCGACTCTACACTAGATGAAATGATTAGTAATACTGAGTATGGCCTATATGCAAAAAAACTCGGTGGTGGAAGTGTAAACCCAGCTACTGGAGACTTTAACTTCGCTGTAATGGAAGGATATATAGTTAAGGATGGAAAAATCCTTAAACCTGTAAGAGGAGCTACATTAATCGGCAATGGGGTCAAGGTCCTAGAGCTAATAGATATGGTAGGGAACAATTTAGAGCTAGGTCAAGGAATGTGTGGAGCTTCAAGTGGATCTATTCCAGCAAATGTGGGCCAACCGAGTATTAGAGTTAAATCCCTAACAGTTGGTGGAAGAAAGGGGGAGGAATAATATGGACTATAGAGAATTTCTACACAAATTAGTTAATAAAGGCCAAGATAAGATGGAAGATGTAGAGGCTTTTCTTGTTAAACAAAAACAGCTAGAGATAGAAATATATAAGGGTGATATTGATAAATACAGTATTGCAGAAAGTGGTGGTCTTTCTTTAAGGGGATCATCTAATGGCAAAATGGGATATTCATATACAGAAAAAATAGAAGATGATTCAATTGATATGTTGATTGATGATGCATTGGAAAATAGTAAATATATTGAAGGCTCAAGTGATGAGGTTATATTTTCAGGTTCAGAAAGCTATGAAGATTTAAATCATTATAATGAATCCTTAAAGGAAGTGTCAACTCAAGACAAAATCAACTTTGCAATAAATCTTGAGAAGGAGGCCTATGCATTGGACAGCAGGGTATTTGCTGTAGATGCTTGTGCATATCAAGAGTTTGAAGGTGAAAGATATATTGTGAACTCTAAAGGTATCGATCTCCATGACAAATCTAATGGGGGAGCCACATATATTTCTGTAGTAGTGAAAGAAGGAGAAGATACAAAGACTGGTATTAGCTATAGAATATTTAGTGATTTCACTAGTCTTGACTATAAAGAGATGGCAAAAGAAGCAGTGGATAATGCTATTACTATGTTGGGAGCGGAAAATATCAAATCAGATAAGTATCCAGTTATTTTTGAAAATACAACATTCGCCGATTTACTAGCTGCTTTTACTCCAATCTTTTCAGCAGATAATGTTCAAAAAGGGCTTTCTTTATTGAAGGGTAAAGTCGGTGAAGAAATAGCAGCGCCAATATTAAGTATTGTTGATGATCCATTTTTAAAGGGCGGATATGGTTCAAGGAACTTTGATGATGAAGGAACAGCTTCAACTTTTAATAGAATAATTGACAATGGTAAATTAGAAAAAATAGCTTATAATTGGAAGACTGCAAACAAGGACGGGGTTACATCTACTGGTAATGCCAGTAGAAGCTATAAAGGTTCAATAAGCATAGCCCCTACTAATCTTTATGTAGTAAATGGGGATACGGATATAGATGAACTTATAGCTTTAGCTGATAATGGGCTGTATATCAATGATTTAGCTGGACTACACTCAGGGCTTAATGCGGTATCTGGAGATTTCTCCTTGTCTGCGTCTGGTTATGAAATTATTAATGGGGAAAAGAAAAGACCTGTAAATCAAATAACCATAGCTGGGAACCTATATGAATTATTTAAAGATATAGTAGCAATTGGTAATGACTTAAAATTTGGAATGCCTTCCTATGGATATATAGGCTCACCAAGTATATTGATTAAGTCTCTATCAGTCTCAGGAGAATAATATGGAAGCTATTAAATAAGTTAAGAAGAATTTAGTATAAAAAAACTGCTATCTCTTATAAACAGATAGCAGTTTTTTCTATGCCAGCTAGGTTTAGCTCTAGTTCTAGCACATCCCAATTCAGGTGAATGCTATTCAGATATGTTCTTATATCTGAAGAAAAGTTGTCGTTATTTTCTTCTACTATAGCCATGATTGTGGGTCCGGCTCCACTTAAATAAGTACCTAAAGATCCTAGTTCATTAGCTTTTTGAATTATATGATCATACTTAGGTATTAATTTACTTCTATAGGGCTGATGTAACTTATCCTGCAGTGCTAATTCCAATAGATGAAAATTACCATTAGATAAAGCAGAAAGAAGAAGGGATACTTTGGCTACATTGTGAACCGCATCTTCATGGGCTACAGAAGTTGGCAATAGATCCCTTGACTCCTTAGTAGATAGTGTAAAATCAGGAACTAAGGCTATAAACTTAATACCAGGAGATATATTGACTTTGTTGTGGTATATTCTTCCACCTTCCATAATAGAAACCACTAATCCGCCAAATAGTGCAGGAGCTAAATTGTCTGGATGACCTTCTATCTCCGTGGCAATCTCCAAAATCTCATCACTTGTAAGAAGACCCCTAGCTAATTCATTGGCTCCTATAACTCCGCCTAGAATACAGGATGCGCTACTGCCTAAGCCACGTGAAATGGGGATTTGGCATTTAAGCTTTATCTTAATTCCACTAGGTATGTAGCCAAGTCTTTCAAATGTTTTCTGCATTGCTATATATACCAGATTGTTTTCATCGGCATAGGTTTTTTCGCATCCGCTGATTTCTAACCCTTGTGGAATTTCTTCAAATATAAAAGAATTATACAGATTAAGGGCTAGCCCTAGGGTATCAAAGCCAGGCCCTAGATTTGCACTTGTTGCTGGTACTCTTACTTCAATCATCTAATCCCTCCTTAAAAAAATCCCTACCATGTCTTTCATACCTTGCTTATTGCAATTATAAAAATGTCTAATCTCACTAATTTCCAAATCCTTAATAGATTTCGGCAAATCAACTTTAGATAATTGACTTAGATTTTTTAAGATGGTAAATTCATCCTTATCCTTAGTATTTAGGCCAATAGACGATGCAACTTTAGAGGCAAATTTAAATGGGCTAGCGGTTGAGACTATGATAGTCTTTGTTTTATCCCTAGTAGTATCCTTGTATTTAGTATAAACACTGTGTGCCACTGCAGTATGAGGGTCCATTAAATAATTATTATTTTGAAATAAACTATTGATGGATAGGCTAACTTCCTCTTCAGATGCATATGATCCATAGAAGTCATCTAGGGCTAAATCCATTTTGTAAATCCCAGTTTCAGATAGTTGTTTCATTTTATTTGCTATAAGTTTGTCATCCTCTTTGCTTTTGTGAAATAACAATCTTTCTAAATTACTAGATAGTAAAATATCCATTGAAGGGGATCCACTAAGTATTAAATCCCTATTCTTATCATAGACGCAGGTATTTAAAAAATCAGATAGAACATTATTATCATTGGATGCGCATATAAGCTTGTTAATAGGAAGCCCCATTTCTTTTGCGTAGTATGCAGCAAGTATGTTTCCAAAATTTCCTGTTGGTACTACAAAATTAACCTTTTCACCAATATTTATACCACCATTATTCACCAATCTTAGATAACTATGGAAATAGTAGACTATTTGAGCTACTAATCGTCCAATATTAATAGAATTAGCAGAGGATAGAATATAGTCATTTATAGACAATTCATCTAGAAAGTCCGCATCATTAAATATTTCCTTAACACCACTTTGAGCATCATCAAAATTCCCATTGATAGCTACCACACATGTATTATCGCCTTCTTGGGTTATCATTTGCAATTTTTGAATCTGGCTTACCCCATCTTTAGGGAAAAATACTATTATCTTTACGCCATCAATATCTGCAAAACCTTCTAAAGCTGCTTTTCCCGTATCACCTGAAGTGGCAGTTAATATTACCACATCTTTGGTGATTTTATTAATCCTTATGGACTCCTTCAATAGATGGGGGAGTATAGATAAGGCAATATCTTTAAAAGCAAGGGTAGGTCCATGAAATAATTCTAAAAAAAACACATCATTTACCTTAACCAAGGGAGCAATAAGACTACTATTAAATTTATTATCATAGGCCTTATATACGGCTTGCTCAATCTTTTCTAAGGGAATATCTGTAAAAAATAGACTCATAATAAGAACAGCTATTTCCTGATAGCTCATATCTATTAAATCTACAAGTTGACTTATTTTTGGAAAATACCTAGGGACAAAAAGTCCTCCTTCTTTTGAAATGCCCTGTATAATAGCTTCACTGGCGGAAATGGATACACTTTTATCCCTTGTACTAGTATATTTCACACTAGACACCTCCTAATCATAAATTTTAGCTAAGAAGAAATCATCTGCATTGATGGATAAAGATTTGATTAAGTCTAAAAGGTCCTTTAAAGCTACTTCTTTTGTCACTATTGCAAATGCTTCATTAGTAGATAAAATATTATCTGTTATTTTATTTAATAAATCCATATCAACACTAGCAGGTAATCTTAAATAATATTTATCTCTTATATTATGGTTTAAATTTTTTAAAATTCTATCACCCAGAGGACTATTAGGCCTATAGGAGTTCATTACTATATCTACAAGATCGCTTAGGACTGCGTTGGCAGTGGGCAATTTTCCCGCGCCTTGACCATAGAACATTAACTCACCTACATTATCACCCTTAAATATAACAGAGTTGTGAACCATATTTACACTGGAAAATAGGGAATCTTGACTAAATATAGTAGGCTGAACTGTGGCAATGAAACCATTATCCATGGATTTTACACTTCCAACTAATTTTAGTGTTTTTTTCATACTTTCAATATTAAATATGTCAAGGGCAGTAATATTACTGATTCCATTTAGATAGATATCTTCTTCATTGATTTCCCCTTGTAGTGCTAAAGTACCAAGTATCCTAAGCTTTCTTAAAGTATCGTGTCCCTCTACATCGGCAGCGGGGTTAGCCTCTGCATAGCCTAAATCCTGTGCTTGTTTTAAAACATCCTTGTAGTCTAATTTTTCTTTGAACATCCTAGTTAGGATATAATTACATGTACCGTTTAGTATTCCCATTACTTCAGTAATTTCATTTAAGGCTATTGTTTCCTTAAGGGGTTTTAAAACTGGTATACCACCTGCTACGCTTGCTTCATATAGAAATGCTAAAGCATTTTTTTCAGCTAAAGCTGATAACTCTTCAAAGTATTTGGAAACTACCGCTTTGTTTGCAGTGACTATATGCTTGCCTGAGTTTAATCCTGCTTTAATATAATCATAGCTTTGTTCTAAGTCCCCAGTTACCTCCACTAAAATACTAATATCCTTGTCATTAACTAACTCATTAATATCCAGTGTTAAAACTTCTTGTTCTAAATCCAAAGATCTTTTTTTATCTATATTTTTTACCAATATTTTTTTAACCTTGATTTCTTTCCCTGTTAATGCTGTTAATTCATTTTGCCTGTCCCTTAACATCTCCATAACACCAGTACCAACCGTACCTAGACCTAATAATCCAATATTTATCATTCCAATCCTCCTATTTTACTATTTGAATTTAATAAATTCCAAATTTAATGCTTGATTTCTTAGTTTTCAAAAGCCTCATATATAGAAGAGATAGCTTTTTCAAAATCCTTGTTCTTGATGCCGACTATAATATTTAGTTCACTGGAGCCTTGAGTAATCATCCTGATATTTACACCATTATTGGCTAATGCTGTAAATATTTTTGCGGAAGTTCCTTTAGTTTGTATCATTCCTTTTCCTACAACTGTGATAAGAGCCATGTCACGATAGCATGTAATACTATCAGGATTACAATATATCTTTATCTCTTCAATTATTTTTTGTAATTTAGTATGTATCTGTGAACTGGCAACAACTATAGATATGGAGTCTATACTTGATGGCATATGTTCAATGGAAATATCATTGGTTTCAAATACAGACATCAACTTGCGTAAAAATCCTTTTTCTAAAGTCATTAGAGTTTTTTCTATGGAAAGCACGATAAAATCTTTTTTTCCTGCTATTCCTGTTATGGGATTTTGGTAGTTTATAGATGACAAATCATCTGTAATAATTGTACCTGGATCTTCAGGTGAATTAGTGTTTTTAATATTTATAGGTATACCAGTATTTCTTATAGGGAATATTGATTCTTCATGAAGAACTGGTGCCCCCATATAGGATAGTTCACGAAGCTCCTTAAAGGTAACTTTTTCAATAGGTTTGGGATTTTTAACAATACGAGGATCAGCCATAAGAAATCCCGATACATCAGTCCAGTTTTCATAGAGCATGGCATCTACTCCCTTAGCTATTATGGAACCAGTAATATCGGATCCGCCACGGGAAAATGTCTTTATTTCTCCATTTGGTTTAGCCCCATAAAATCCTGGTATAACCCCATTAGGCATTTTGGATAAGGTAGATTCTATCTTTTCCTTGCTTGAATTCATATTTAACTCCCCATTATAATCAAATAGGATAAGTTCAGTGGCATCTATAAATTCAAAACCCAAATAATTGGAGAGAATAATAGCATTTAAATATTCACCCCTGCTTGCACAGTAATCAACAGATGCTCCTTGTGTAATCTCTATTTTTATATCTGTTAGAAGTTGAGTGATATCAATGTCCAGACCTAATTCTTTGCATATGTCTTGGAATCTTTTCTCAATAATACTATATACTTCATCAAAATTTAGCCCATGTGAGGCTAGTTGATAACACATATACAAGAGATCAGTTACCTTATGGTCTTGTCCATGTCTCTTTCCTGGTGCAGAAGGGATTATGAACCTTCTCCTATCATCGGTTTTGATAATGGCCTTTACCTTAGAAATTTGTCTGCTATCTGCTAAAGAACTACCACCGAACTTTACAATAATAATATCTTTCAAATTTATCCCTCCCAAGAGTATTGTATGATTATATATAAAAAACACCTGTCCAAAAAAGGACAAGTGTTATAGACTTGTTTCCACCTAAGTATTAAATAGAGTGCTTTAACGTAGCAAACGCAAATCCCTAATAATTTTCAGGATTGAGCTCATAGGTGGTTTTCAATTCAGTGTATCAAAGAAGTCTTTCAGCCAGTGAACTTCTATCTCTGTTGATCTTAAAAAATTTACTCTTCCTATTCAAAGCTTTTTAACATCTTACAACTTTAACTAACTAAAGTCAAGTGTTTTTTTAAAAGATTTTAAAAGTTGTCTGGGTCCGTCTCAGGAGAATAATATGTAACCTATGGCAATACTCCCTCATAATATATAGTGATAAGACTATGAGGGGGTTATTTTATGGTTGAAGAATTGGCTTTCAATCAAGAAGATGATTTGGGATTTAAGACTAAAGACATGCTTCTTAAGGAAAATAGAGATGAAAAATCTTGCTGTGGTGGTGGATCCCTTTTGTTTTTCTTTCTTATAATGGCTATATTTTTTCAAAAAGGGATAATATCTACAGATATGAATTCACTATTATTCTTCTTTTTACTTTTAACAATTATATTAGGCGGTTAATTTACCTAGAGGAGTCCCGATTATACGGGACTTTTTTTTATGATATAAAGGCTTATTTGGGGGTAAAAAATATGTAAATATAAATTTAGGACATAATTCTAGATTTATATCTATTAAAAAATAGAAAAAAAACTTTTAATTAGTATGGCACATTTAAATATATGTGCTATAATATATACTAATGAAAGACATTAAGGATGGCATATATAGAAAAGCTAATTATAAAATTATTAGGAGGTTTTGAAATGAGTTATAAGTATATTAAATGGTTTAA
>CAYOFC010000050.1:0-4074 GCA_964403265.1 uncultured Tissierella sp.
CCAGATTTAATCTGCCCCATAGGTTTTAAAATATTATCCTTAGTTTTTTGTGGAGCCAGTAATTTTAATCCTTCTTCCGATGGTAGCTCTATATTTACACTAATTCTATCCACATATCTACCTATCTTTTCGATGATTTCTTTATCTGCACCAGGTATCCCCTTTATATGGATATATCCATTGAAGTTTTCCTTTTCCCTAAGTTTTTGTACTACCTGAAGCAATAATTCCATTGTATGATTTGGTGATTTAAATACAGCTGAGCTAAGAAATAATCCTTCAATATAATTTCTCTTGTAAAAATTTATAGTTAAATCTACTATTTCTTCTGGTGTAAATGCAGCCCTAGGTAAATCGTTGGAATATCTGTTAACGCAATAAGCACAGTCGTAGATACAGTAATTTGTCATAAGGATTTTTAATAATGAAATACATCTTCCATCATCAGCCCAACTATGACATATACCACATGCACTTGTATCGCCTAATCCTTTATTTGTATTTTTTCTATTGCTACCGCTTGAGGAACAGGATACATCATATTTTGCCGCATCTGATAGTATCTTCAATTTGTCCATTACCTCCACCATTACCACCCCACCACTTAATCTTATACACGCTACAATTATGATGAACATTTTTTATTAAATAAATTATAACATAAATAAAACTAGAAATCAAACACATGTTTGATTTCTAGTTTGTTATTTTTGCAATCACAATTCTAATATCTTCATAGCTTATATCTTCCGGTAATAGCTCTTTAATAGGTTTTAATCTTTCTGTCCCTACTTCATTAATGGCTGATAATATCTTTGCTTCAATATCAGGATTGATTTTAAAGCTTGACCAATTTACACTTTGCCCTCTTGCATCACATCTTGATAAATGTTCTATAATTGTACTTATGGTGAGATTTTTTCTTTCGGCTATTTCATCTAAGGATAGTTCTTCAAGATATAAATCATAGGTTGATTGATACCTATCTACAGTAGCTCTACTTTTATCTGATATTATTTCTTCCTTGGCTATCTCAATAGCTTGTATATTGTTATCTAAGCAGTATCCCTTTATTACCTCTAAAAACTTTTCACCATAGCTTTCATATTTCTTTTCTCCTACTCCTTTAATCGCCAGCATGGATTCCTTATCTTGTGGAAAATAGGATGCCATTTCTTTTAAGGTAGAATCATGAAATATCATAAATGGAGCTATCCCTTTTTCTTGGGACAATAAATATCTTAAGTCCCTTAGTTTCATGAACAAGTCCTCATTAAAGCTTTCTAAAACGCCCTCTAGAGAAGTATTTTTTCTCTTAGTAGCTGATCTGATTTCCAAAAGATGTTTCTTATGATAAACTTTTTCTTCCCCATTTAATACATTCCTTGCATTAGCTGATAATCTCAAAACTGGAAATTTATCAGCTGTTACAATTAGATATCCCATGGAAGTTAAGGTCATGATGATTTCCCTTAATGCATTTTCACTATATTCCTTCATTATCCCATAGGTGGATACTTTATCTAATCCAAATTCAAGTAGCCTCTTGTTTTTGGAAGCTCTAAGAACCTGAATCACCATCGTAACTCCAAATCTTTCCTGTACCCTATAGACACAGGATAAGATTTTTTGAGATTCTAGAGTAATGTCTACCATCTCTGAATCATCTAGACAGTTTCCACAATTATCACATTTAGGCTCCTGTACCGTTTCTCCGAAATATTTCAGTATCATAGAACGTAAACACTCATTTGTATTACAGTAATCTACTAGGTACTGAAGATTCTCATATAATACATTTTCCCTTTCTTCTGAGAAGGTACTACTTTGTATAAGAAATTTTTGTTTTACAATATCCGATGGTGAATATAATAATGTACATTGACTTGGTTCTCCATCTCGGCCTGCACGTCCAGCCTCTTGATAATATGCCTCCATATTTTGTGGCATATTATAGTGGATTACAAATCTTACATCTGGTTTATCTATTCCCATACCAAAGGCGTTGGTAGCTACTATAATCTGTATATTATTTAAAATAAAGTCATCTTGATTTTTTTGACGAGTTTCCCCGTTCATACCACCATGGTATGCTACAGCCTTAAATCCCTGTTGATTTAACTTTTCGGTTAAAGATTCCACTGTTTTCCTAGTTGCACAGTATATAATTCCTGATTTATCAGGAAAATTCTTGTTTATATAGTCACTCACATAGGATAACTTATCGCTTACCTTCATTACCTGATAAAATAGATTTGGTCTATCAAATCCGATTATTGATTCTATAGGATTATTTAACTGAAGTAGATCCTTTATCTCTTCCACAATTAGCTTTGTTGCAGTAGCTGTATATGCTGCAACTATAGGCCTTCGAGAAAAGGACCTTATAAATTTGGGGATTTCAGTATATGATGGCCTAAAATCGTGGCCCCATTGACTAATACAGTGGGCCTCATCTATTGCAATCATAGAAACTTCTATATCCCTAATCAAATTCGAGAAAGCATATGTATTTAATCTCTCAGGAGCAATATATATTATTTTATAATTGCCCTCTTTTATCTCATCAATTCTTTGATTTAATTCAAAATCATCTAGAGTACTATTAATAAAAGTGGCAGGTATACCAATCTCATTGAGAGAGTCTACCTGATCCTTCATTAAAGATATTAGTGGAGATACAACTAGTGTAATTCCTTCTAACAAAACAGCTGGCAATTGGTAGCATAATGACTTACCCCCACCAGTTGGCATAATCCCTAATACATCCTTTCCATCTAATGCTCCAAGAACAATCTTTTTCTGCCCTTCTTTAAACTCATCATAACCAAAATAGGTTTGTAATGCTCCATAAATATTCAACTAATCACATCCTAATTTCATTACCTAATTTTCTATAATAGCTGTACTCCCCTACGAGTACTTACTTAAGATCTCCCTCTTTCCATTAAGTTATCTATATTTGCTTACATTGTTCAGATGTTCATTATATGTTTTTGAAAATACATGTCCATTTTCTCCTAAAACATAATAAAAATAATCGTGGTCTTCAGGGTAAAGTGCTGCCTCTATAGAATTTCTTCCTGGAGATGCTATTGGTCCTGGTGGAAGCCCTGTATTCTTGTAAGAATTATATGGATTGTCCTTCTCTAAATCAGCATAAAGAACCCTTGTCATATGATCCCTCCCCCCACCTAGTCCATAAATAACCGTTGCATCAATTTGAAGAAGCATTCCAATATCTAGCCTGTTGTAAATAACACCGCTTACGGCAGCACGCTCTCCATCATTATATGCTTCTCTTTCTATTAAAGAAGCTATTGTTAGGACCTCATGTAGGCTTAATCCAAGCTCCTCAGCCCTTAGCTTATATTCGTCTGTAAATACATTATCCATTGTGGACACAAGCTTTGAAACAATCTGGTCCATGGATTGATTTTTTGTAAAATAATAAGTATCAGGGAACAAATACCCTTCCATATTGAAATATAGATTTGATGTATCCAATGTATATCCATTGGAAATGAAATAATCATTAGTTGCCTCTATAAATTCATCAGCTGTTCCTAAACCTGATTCTTCTATTCTTTGGGCAAACTGGTACAGAATAAAGCCTTCTGGAAAAGTAACTGCAATCTGCTCTTCCTGTTCTCCCTTTTGAATTATTTCTAATATATCATCCATATTAAATCCAGATTCAATTTTATAGTTACCTGGTTTTATATACATAGCTATTTCTTGACCTTTGTATCTAAACCATAGTTTACTTCTTATTACTCCACTTTCATAAAGTTCATCTGCAACTGTAGAAAGAGTGGCTCCTCTAGGAACTATTACATTTACTACTTCATTATTGATGCCTTCAGATAGATAATTAGGCAAAAAAGAAATTGCTCCAAGTACTACAATTCCCAATATAACTATAAATATTAAAAACTTTTTCATTAGCCCCTCCTTAATTATGTCTATATATATAATATATCAATAGCAAAGCTTTCAGGCAATAACTTTCATCAATCTTTTATTAAATCCACGTGTAAAATTACTAAAATTACAGATAATAAGTATAATAAA
>CAYOFC010000050.1:4174-9379 GCA_964403265.1 uncultured Tissierella sp.
TTATTTAATATTAGCTTTTCTAATAAGTAGAAAGCCTATTGAATAGGCAGCAAGTATTATTAAAATTCCTACTGCTACTAGATTTAAACTTGGAGCAGTATAGTCTAAATTAGTTACATAATTTATAAAAATTTCAATACATCTACCTATAAAGTTGGTAAAGGTCTGGATTAATAGGACAAATACCCCAAGACTTATCCAAAACTTATAGCTAAATCTATATTGTAATACCCCAAGGAGATTTGTAATTGAGGCTAACATAAGAAATACAAATGATAATATCAATATAATTGACAGTATATTGTCTTCTAAGATATTGAACCATCCATATTCTACAATAGGATTAAATGCTGATTTTGAAATTATATAATACTCTAGTTTTAAAAATATGGCCTGAAGTGTTGCAAATATTAGCACAACTATAATATTGTTAATTATGACATTTAAATAAAAATTCTTTCTCGTCCCTCCAAAACCTATGGCCAGTGAAAAATTTTCATAATACATCTCTAAACCATATACAATAAAGAATACGAAAGCTGCAAAGAAGTTGGCACCTACAAAAGAAATATGTCCCTGGTCAGCAATCATTGGACCTATGGTGCTATTTGTATTCATTGAAAAGGCCATTACACCAGAAAGTACATTTACAGTCAGAATTACAAGCCAGAACGCACCTATACTTTTAACTAAATCATATTTTAGAAACCTAAACATTCTTTTATTTGAGCCCATTTAATTTGCCCCCTTTCCAATATTCTCCGTTAGATAAATAAATAGCTTTTGAAGTGGAATATTACTTATTTCAATATTACTATCTTTTATGATTTTTATTTCATCTTCTGTAAATTCTCCATATATACCTAGGATCTTAGTACTTCCAAACACCTCGCTATGGATTATCATTTTATCTTTTACCACTGCTTTAATTTTGTCTTCTCGTCCAGATAAAAAATAGGATCTATTTGTAAGTGCATCTACATCATCTTTTAAGGCTATTCTTTCATCATTTAAAATAATTACTTCCTCAAAGAGATTTGCGACTTCATCTATTAGATGTGTTGATATGATAATTGTTCTAGGATTCTTTTCATAATCATCAAGTAGTAAATTATAAAATTTATATCTCATTGCTGCATCTAGGCCTAATGTTGGCTCATCAAACATTGTAATCCTTGATTTCGAAGCAAGACCTATTATGAGACCTACGATGGTTTGGTTACCTGTGGAAAGTTTCAACAATTTTTTCCTTGTATTTAAGCCAAATTCCTTCACTAGAAATTTTTCGTAATCTGTATCCCAATCCTTAAATATAACTCTAGCTAGGCCCAGTATATCTTTTACCTTCTTTTCTTTAATGGAACTGGCAAACTCCCTTACTAGGCAAAAGTCTTCCATCGCTTTACTATTCTCAAATATCTCCTCATCATCTAACTTAATTTCTCCTGAATTTCTTATTAGTTGACCTGTTAATAATTTTAGTAGTGTGGTTTTTCCAACGCCATTTCTTCCAAGTAAGCCATATATTTTGTTTTCTTCAAGGGTGAAGTTTATGTCTGTTAGTACTTTAGCCTTACCATATGATTTGTTTAAATTTTTTATTTCTAACAACCTATTCCCCTCCTTTTATTTCTTTAATATGATCTATAATCTCATCTAAACTTATCTCTAATCTCTCTGCTTCTTCAATTATCTGAGGTAGTATTTCCTTATAGAATATGCTTTGTCTTTTGTTTATAATCTTTTTACGTGCTCCTTCTGAAACAAACATACCAATACCTCTTTTCTTATAAAGTATTCCTTCATCTACCAGTAAATTCAGTCCCTTACCAGCAGTAGCAGGGTTTATGTTGTAAATTTTAGCAAACTGATTTGTCGATGGAGCCTGCTCCCCATCCTGTAAATTTCCAAGAATTATTTCATTTTCAATCATTTCAGATATTTGTATATATATGGATTTATCCGAACCTAGATTTATCAAATAATCACCTCCATATTTTTTGCCAGTTCATCGGTTAGTTGGTTATGTAATTAAGTATATACCCAGTAGAATTAATTGTCAATCTCATTTTCAAAAAATAAAAAAGCATCTACTATTTCCCCAAAGGTCAATTAGTAAATGCTAAAAAGCCTAATCCTATAAGCTCTCTATCTTTTCCTCCAAATCCTCTATCTCATCATATTTATTTTTGATTTCTTCACATAGTGCTATTATTTCTTCGTTTGGAATATCCCCACCATTAGCATAGGCATTATAAAATATATTACCAATATCTGTTTTTGCTCTTCTTATATCATTCTCTAGCTGGGATATACTCATCTTCAGTTTTCCTGTTTCCATAAGATCTGAAGATTTCTCTCCTACAATTTTAGCAGTGCTCTTTGCTTTATCACCTAAGTTTTTAAATAAATCCATAGTTATTCCTCCCAAAATATAATTAAACTATTATTTATATTATATTTACCCAAATTCAAGAATTTAAATTTATATAAACGTAAAAGTCAGGACAATCTATCCTAAAATTGCTTATTTTAAGCCTTATAATTATATATTGGTTTAATTATATGAAGTATCTCCACAGTATCATTTATATTATCCAGTATGTCCTCTATAGATTTATAGGCAAATGGTGATTCATCCAGTGTTGACTCATTAACTGATGTGGAATAAATACCCTCCATACTTCTTTTAAATTCATCCAATGTTAATTTTTCTTTCGCTGTATTTCTGCTCATTAATCTACCTGCTCCATGAGGCGCTGAGTAATTCCAGTCTGGATTGCCCTTACCTAAAGCTATTATAGATCCATCCCTCATATTAATAGGTATCAATACCTTTTCGCCTTGGTAGGCAGATATAGCTCCCTTTCTAATAATATTATCTTTAACATTTATATAATTATGAATGGTATCAAAATGCGGGAATTGATCTAATCCCTTCCCAAGTAAAGCTTCAAGTATAATATCCGCCATTACCATCCTATTTAGACCTGCATATTCCTGACATATCCTCATATCGTGAATATATTCATCCTTGTATTTACCTGTCAAGTAGCATAAATCCTTAGGATAATCAGGCATTAATCCAGCATATTCCTCTTTTAGTTCATCTAACTTTTTCTTTATTTCCTTTTTTCTTCCAACTTCTTTATAGCCCTTAATTATTTCATCACGCTTTACAAAATAATCTTCTTTACCGCTACAAATATCTATAGCCAATCTTTGATAAAATTCAGCTACCTGTTTTCCAAGATTTCTACTACCAGAGTGTATTGTCAAATACTTATTGTTTTCTTCATCAAGGCCAAGCTCTATAAAGTGATTGCCGCTTCCAAGCGAACCAATACTTCTTTCTATTCTCTTAGTATCCCTTAAATCCCTAAGGCAGTGTAGCTCCTTTAATTTTTCAAATTTAACTTTTCTTTCATTATGGACCTTGCTTCCTGAAGGTATCTTCTTATATATTATCTTATCTAAGGTGGGAAGATCCAAATCCAATTTTCCTAATTCTACTGTCAATATTCCGCAGCCAATGTCTACGCCTACAATATTTGGGATAACCTTATCTCCCATATCAGCTGTAAATCCTATTACGCAGCCCATACCCTGATGGACATCTGGCATTATCCTAACATTGGATCCAGACATAAAATCTTGATTCAGCAGATTGACTATCTGTTCCTTTGCTCCGTCTTCTAAATCCTGAGTAAATACCTTGGCCCTAGCATACTTACCTTGTAATTCCATGTAATCCTCCTTTCAATAAGTAAAACTAAAATACTCCTCTAGTCCATCAGCTATTAAATCCACCATCTTATTTTGATAATCATCTCTTAATAAAAGTTTTTCTTCATTTTCATTAGATAAAAATCCACATTCAATTAAAATAGCAGGCATCTTGGTCTGATTAAGTACAATTAGGTCTTCTCTTTCTATTATACCCCTATCCTTTGCTCCAGTCCCATCTATTAATGAATTTAGCATAATCTGTGCCAATTCATTATTGTTTAAATCATCAACTGTGCTTTCTCTATCTGGATAATATAGCACTTGGATACCATCTACTGTGCTATTATTTTCAAGGGAATTGCAGTGAATACTCATAAATACCCTTGCTCTCTTCTTATTTGCTATTTCTGCCCTTAAAAGATTATCTACATAGTCATCATTATCCCTAGTTAATACAATCTTATATCCCATTGATTTTAGTTTCTTGGATAATTTCTTAGATATTTGTAAATTAACATCCTTTTCGTAATTACCACTAAAACCAATGGTCCCCGAATCTCTTCCACCATGTCCTGGATCAATTACTATAACTTTCTCTGAAGATTTAAACTCACCTCTTGTGAAAGGAATCCCTTTAAATACAAAAAATCCAATTAATATTATCACTATAATTAAAAATATAGCTCTTATTCTTCTAAATAACATCTGCCTCCCCCTTCTGCCTGAACCTAGATTACTATTATTCATAATGATGCAAGACAACACTGATACCTATGTAAATATCAGTGTTACCTTATAATCTATTAAATAAAGCCCCCTATTATACTATAACGTAGAAAATCTAAAATATACTGCAAGATAACATAATATTTCCTATACATTATTTCAAAATGTTAGTAAACATCTAAACTCATTTATGAAATATATAGTTTTAACCCTTTAATTTGCTTAATTAAGTAATAAAAAAACTTGATAATTGCGATCAAGTTTTTAATATATATATATTTAATTAAACTTTAATAGATTAGCTCCTGTTTCTAGATCAAATTCTCTATCAACCTTTCCATCTATAACATCTACGATCAACTCAGCTGTAACACTTACTCTAGCAAAATGTAGGTGTCCTCCATATACTCTGTGTTCTTCATGGGCTACTGAACCATGGAGATGAAGATATGCCTCTCCGTCTTTCTCTGCTATATTTCCCTCTAAACTTACTATTTCCATATCACCTGTTAACTCTTTTATAATATATTCTTTAGCCTTGGCATCATATAGACTAATCTCAACTTTATCAACTGCAGCTAATCCCGATACTCTACCTAGGCTTATACCTTCTTCTTTAGCTAGCTTTAAGATTGACTCTATAAATTCCTCACCTTTTTGTAATCTAACCACATATTTGTCCTTAAATCTTCTGTATTCCATTTGCATACCTCCAATAAACTAGTTTACTAATAAGTTTATTATACCATC
>CAYOFC010000051.1:0-9169 GCA_964403265.1 uncultured Tissierella sp.
ATCCGTCATGTGAGGCATGGAAACGTCCATCTCTATCCCAACCCAAACTGTTTTTGCCAATAACTTTAACACTTGCTGGGATTGTAATTGAATCTAAGCTAGAACATCCCCAAAAAGCATCATCACCTATTTTTACTACACTGCCAGGAATAGATATCGATTTTATCTCTTGCTGGTCATAAAATGCATGATCTCCAATTTCAGTTACACCATCTGGTATAACAACATTTTCTGACCCAGGGCTACGAAATACGTCACCGTATCTGACTAAAACACCATTCTTAATATTAAATAAACCTTCTGCTTGCACAGGTATTGAAAATGTTGATACGAGTCCCAATAGCATAGATAACAGCAGTATAACAGATAAAACTTTCTTCTTCATGATAATTAACCTCCAAAAAAATATTTTTTAACTACGAACAACATAGTAAGTAGCTTTTTTTATAATACTACAGCTTAGTAGGAAACTCAATAGAATACTAACTTTAGTTTCCCTAAATTTAACTATAGATGATGTTGCTAAATTAAAAGAAATTATTCCACTTTTTCTACGTATTCTATATCCTATTGTTGCATCTATACCTACAATGTTGCTCGCTCATCCCCAAATTACTTCATCACCTGATAATCAATATTTAAGTCAGTTATACCTGCTATAAATTTATCTATGGCATCTGTATATTGGCCTATTATAGATGCTGTATATTTAAGGGTTTCAATCCTCCTAATTGTATCCTTCATATATTTTTGTCTCCATTAATAAATCTAAGATAGCAAAAGCAGCAACGGCATCGACAACCGGTACCGCTCTTTGAACTATACAGGGATCATGCCTACCTACTATGGTAACATTTGCATCTATGCCTTTGTTTATATCAACAGTTCTTTGGGTGTGACCTATAGACGGAGTAGGCTTCATAGCTGTTCTAAAAATTATAGGCATCCCATTAGATATACCACCTAATATTCCTCCGTTATTGTTAGTAAAACTGACAACCTCCCCATCTTTCATATACATCTCATCATTTGCTCCTGAACCTTTCATCTTTGAAATGTCAAAGCCACTTCCAAACTCTACACCTTTGACTCCTGGAATAGAGAATAATAGTTTTGCCAAATGCCCATCCAATGTATCAAAATACGGTGAGCCTACCCCTGCCTTTAGATTAATAACCGCTGTTTCTATAACTCCACCTATAGAATCCTTGTCTTCCCTTACTTCCAAAATTAAATCCTTCATAGGCTTTTCCTTCGATTCATCTAATACAGGAAATTCACTTTGGTTAAGCATCTCAATAGCCTCTTCATTTACATTTACATAATCAAAGCTGAAATCCTCAATTTTACCAATGGATTTTATATGGCTGCCAATGCGTATTCCATCCTTTTTTAATATTTCCTTGGCAATAGCCCCTGCAAAAACCATTGGGGCCGTAAGCCTCCCAGAAAAATGGCCTCCACCACGATAATCATTGTAACCTTGGTATCTAATGTATCCTGTATAATCTCCATGGGATGGCCTCATTAAATCCTTCATAATATCATAATCTGCTGATTTTCTATCCTTATTTCTAATGATTGCAGATAAGGGAGTACCAGTAGTCCTATCCTTAAAATATCCACTTAGGATTTCAAACTCATCCTTTTCACTTCTGTCCGTAGTTGTTTTACCTTTACCTGGGGCCCTTCGAGCCATTTCATATCTTATATTATCTAAATTCAAGTGAATTCCAGGTGGGAGTCCATCTATAGTTACCCCTATGGCACTTCCATGAGACTCTCCAAATATTGAAACTCTAATATTGTTTCCATATATACTTGCCAAATTTTTACCCCCTTACATTATGAAAATGTCATCTAAATTGAAGTTAAGCTATATTTATCTATTATACCATTATTAATAATAAGAAATCATGATATAATATCCTAGAGGTGATAATTTGAAAGAATTAATTAAAAGAATAAATGAATTAGCCAATAAGTCAAAGTCTGTAGGTCTTAGTGAAGAAGAAAAAGAAGAACAAAGCAAACTAAGACAAGAATATATCCAAACCTTTAGGGGTAACTTCAAGGAAACTTTAATGAATGTAAAGGTAGTGGATCAAATGGGCAATGATATAACCCCTGAAAAGCTATTAAAAGAACAGAATAAAAAGAAGAATTGACAAAATGAACGCACTAGCAGCTTTCTGCTAGTGCGACACCAAATTTATATCAATTCTAATGCTTTTTCCACTACATTTTCAACAGTAAAACCAAATTTCTCAAATAATAGGTTTGCTGGTGCTGAAGCACCGAAGCTTTCCATTGATATGATTTTACCATTCATACCAACATATTTATGCCATCCCAGTGAGCTGCCTGCTTCCACAGCAAGTCTTTTGGTAACGCTCATTGGAAGTACTTCTTCTTTATACTCCTCTGATTGTTCTTCAAACAATTCCCATGAAGGCATACTTACAACTCTTACACCGATTCCTTTTTCTTCTAATACTTTAGAAGCTTCATATACTAGTTGAACTTCTGAACCAGTAGCTATTAGAATCATATCTAGATTGCCTTTTTCTTTCTTGATTACATATCCACCTTTTAAGGCATCTTTGCCTGAACCATCTAAAAGTGGTAGTGCTTGACGGGTAAGGGCTAATCCTGTAGGTCCTGATGTTCTAGTAAGTGCTGTATACCAAGCTGCTGCAGTTTCTCTAGCATCTGCTGGTCTAAACATTACAAAGTTTGGCATTGATCTAAACATAGCCAATTGTTCAATTGGTTGGTGAGTAGGTCCATCTTCTCCAACTCCTATACTATCATGGGTCAATACATATGCTATTGGCAAGTTCATCAATGAAGCCAATCTCATAGAATGTTTCATATAGTCACTAAATATGAAGAAAGTTCCACCATATGGTCTTAGTCCGCCATGTAAATACATACCATTTAGTATACCACCCATACCATGCTCTCTAACTCCAAATCTTATATTGGAGCCTTTATAGTTCTCAGCTGAGAAGTCCTCTCTTGTATTCATATATGTTTTGTTAGATGGGGCCAAGTCAGCTGAACCACCTATTAGATTCGGTAACTTTTCTGCCAATTTATTTATTAGAATTCCTGATGCTTCCCTAGTGGAAAGATTTTTATCAAATCCCCAGAACTCTTCTGATTCTAAGTAGTCTTGAGGTAATTCTAAGCCAATCCAAGACTCAAATTCTTTTGCTAGTTCAATTTCTATTTTTGTTTTCACTATTTCTTCTCTATTCCATTCATCATTTGATTCTTTACCCTTATTTATTAATCCACTCATATATTCTCTAACATCAGCTGGTACTATAAAAGGCTCATCTGTCCAACTGAAGAATTCTTTCATACCCTTCATATCTTCAGCACCTAGTGGTTCACCATGGGCAGAATTTTTACCTTGCTTGCTTGGACTTCCGTATCCAATTTCAGTAGTTATCTTTACTAATGTTGGTTGGGATAGGTTTTTCTTTGCTAATTCTATTTTTGAAAAGATATCTTCTATATCATTTCCATCTTTAACTTCAAGAACTTCCCATCCAAAGGCTTCATATCTTTTAGATACATCTTCTCTAAAGGCTAAATCCGTGCCACCTTCAATGGTAATTGAGTTTGAATCATAAAGTACAATTAGTTTTCCTAATCCTAAGGAACCAGCAAGGGAAGCAGCTTCATAGCCTATACCTTCCATCATACACCCATCTCCCGCTATAGCATAGGTATAATGGTCAACTAAATTATTATCCTCTTTGTTAAAATGTGCAGCCAAATGAGCTTCCGCCATAGCCATACCTACTGCATTAGCCATACCTTGACCTAGTGGTCCTGTAGTCACCTCTACACCTACTGTGTGCCCATATTCAGGATGTCCTGGTGTTTTACTATCAAATTGTCTAAAGTTTCCTAAATCTTCGGCCGTCAGCCCATATTCAAATAGGTGTAATAATGAATAAATAAGTGCAGAACCGTGACCTGCTGAGAGAATAAATCTATCTCTATTTATCCAATTGGGGTTTTTCGGATTGTGGTTCATTACTTTTCCCCAAAGTGTATAAGCCATAGGTGCAGCACCTAAAGGCAAACCAGGATGACCTGACTTAGCTTTCTCTACCATTTCAGCAGATAAAACTCTGATGGTGTTAATTGTTTTTTGTTCTATATTCATCTTCTAATCTCCTTTACCTTTTATATACTTTTTCATCTAATACTATATCCTATTTTGTACTGATAAATCAAGAAATCTACATATTATCTCCTGATTAAATCCTTTGCATGTTTCTCAGCCATATATTTTATCATTTCAACATCTAAAGTCTTGATTTCTCTATTTTCCATAATAATCTTTCCATCTACTATTACAGTATCTACATCTGAGCCATTGGCTGAATAGCTGATGGCAGAAACTAGATTATGTCTTGGGTAAAAATGTGGCTTGTCTAAATCAAGTAGAATTATATCAGCTTTTTTACCTACTTCAAGGGATCCTATTTCATTTTCCCAATCAAGGGCCTTGGCCCCATTAATAGTCCCCATTTTTATAGCTGATAAGGCTGACACAGACAAGGCATCCATATTTACTGCTTTATTTAGTATAGATGCTAGGTTGATTTCTTTAAACATATCTAAATTGTTATTACTAGATGAGCCATCGGTTCCAAGGGCTACTGGTATACCCATCTTTAGCATCCTATCTACTGGTGCAAAACCAGATGCTAATTTTAGATTGCTAGTTGGGTTGTTTACTGGATATACATTGTGTTTTAAAAGTATGTCCATATCTTCCTCATCTACATGTACACAATGGGCAGCAATTGTATGAATATCAAAGAATCCTAAATCACGAAGATATTTAACAGGTGATTTACCATGCTCCCTTATACTGTCTTCTACCTCAATTAGGGTTTCAGATAGATGCACATTTAGTCCTGTATTTAGCTCTCTTGCCAAATCTATAGTTTTTAATAAAAAATCACTATTTGTAGTGTAAATAGCATGGGGAGCCATCATTACCTTGATCCTACCATTGCCTTTTCCATGCCAATTCTTAAAAAATTCCCTTGACTCTTTAAGTTTGTCATCAGCGCCTGTAAAAGCTGTCATTCCCCTAGTGAGTACACCACGGATTCCAGACTGATCTAATCCTTTGGCCACATCTTCCATAAAATCATACATATCACAAAAAGTTGTAGTACCAGATTCAATCATCTCCACCATACTAAGTAGGGAACCCCAGTATACATCTTCACCATTCATTTTTTCCTCTATAGGCCATATCTTTTCTGACAACCATGTTTGAAGTGGCATATCATCAGCATAATTCCTAAGTAATGACATACCTATGTGGGTATGGGAATTTATAAGGCCCGGCATAGCCAGTTTATTCTTTCCATCAATTATCCTATGGACTTCCTTATTTTCGACATCATCACCTATATACTCTATTTTGTCATTTACAATATAGATATTGGAGTTAAATATCTTACCATCATCTCCATCTATGGGTAATATATCTATATTTTTAATTAAAATGTTCATCTAAACAGCTCCTTGCTTTAGTAATTACCTTATTCTAAGTCTATGAATTGTCTTTCGATTAATTTTAGCAATACTATATAAAGTATAACAGATAATAAGGCAAAAATACCTACTAACTTTAATATACATGCTTATCTTTATATATAATAATATAATAGTCATAGATTTAATTCAATAAATATTTGTACTGTTTACACTGTCCCTTTTTCATAATAATAATCCTATACCTACCATTTTATACATTTAAAGTTTCAAGCTAAAGAGTGTTTTATTCCCTATCACAAAGAAATACCTTTTAGCATAATATAGTATGGAATACATACAAGCCTGACAGGCATTATGTATGTATAGCTACAAAATATAAGAGGAGGTATAATTAATGAATACTAATAACAATAATATATATTCACAGCAACGTTGGTCTCCTGGGGAGGTACAGCAAACTCATGTCCATGAATTTTTGGGTAGTACAATGCTGGCCGAGGAAGGTGAGGATCGTCATAATCATCGTTTTGCAGGCGTTTCTGGTGAAGCAATATTTGTTTCAGGTGGCAACCATAGACATGAAGTATTTTCCAATACTGATTTCTTTGATAATCATCATCACGAATTTGAGAGGCTAACTAGTACAGCTATTGATGTAGGAAACGGAAAGCACGTACACTTTGTAAGGGTAAGGACCTCAGTAAACGATGGCCATTTCCATCGAGCTCAATTTGCTACACTGATTGAAGATCCATTGGTTGGTATGTAAAGAAAAACGGGTCAAAGAGCCATAGCTCTGAGATCCGTCTTTTCTTTATCACTCATTTATCATAAAAATCATACATGATTCTAATCTATCCTTGTATATTCAGGTTTCCATAATAATTTTCCGTCAGAAGAATATATCAGTTCATTATCAAACCATAGTTCTCTATGTGAACCAGAATCTGCATCCCAATAATCTACCATATAATGGTGTTCAAGACCCACGCTATCCATGGCTATAACAGTCATTGTACAAATCTGTCCACTGCTTAATGGTATTTTTTCATCCACTTCATATCCAGAATAGAAGGATGCGCTTGGAATTATTTCATCAGATATCAATTTATCATCTACCTTAATAACAAATCGTATTTCCTTAAATTCTATTTCTGACCCAACTCGTTTGATTTCTCCACTTAACTCTCCTTTTCTACTATAAATCTCCCCACCATATCTTGCCTCACCCATAAGTCTTGGATACATTATTGGAAAAATTTCTTCTTTTATATCCCACACACCTACTCGCTCATCTTCCGTAGTTTTCCTTATTTCATTTTCATCAATTATAATTTTGGGAAAGGCAGTTCCAAAAATATCACGAGAAATAATAGCAGAAAATCTTGTACCGTCTTTCTCCATAGGGAATAACTCCCCATTAAAATCAAGACTAACAGCAGTATGTTCACTTACTTCCTTAGGTATCAGGGTAAATGTAATAGGCACTGTAAGCTGGTCTATGTTAGGGGTACCTATCTCAGTAGAACCATTTTCAATAAGGCTTGCTTGTTGATTTAGCATTGCATTAACATTAGAATAAATACTATTCATTTCATTTCTTATACTACCACTTAAATTATTCATCTGAAATTTTGTATTTTCCACTTGGCTTTGCAGGTTATTAATCTTAACAATTGATAGCAATTGGGATATTATAAGTACTGTAAACAAAATATATAATGTTCTTTTCTTCATTTCTATTCTCCCATTCTATAGTATGCTGAATATCTACAGCATCTATTATTCTTTTGGATTTTTCCACTAATAATATACTATCACTATATATTTTATAAATCTATTAATCTAATGAAAAAACTTATTGTTTCCAACTGCTAGCTATTTTATGAACAGGATTTTTATTACTTTTTTTATTTCACAGCGTTTTTTTGATATAATGTAGTTACATTATAATTTTTCATTGTTTTAAATAAATAATACTTAAATAAAGGGTGAAATTTATGCGGCTAAAAAATCGTACGTTTAAGGGTGGAATAAATCCTCCAGGATACAAGGAGCTGACAAATGGAAAGCCTATAGTCAAAGCCAATGATCCTAAAGTAGTTTATATACCACTACAACAACATATTGGCTCCCCATGTAAGCCTGCTGTTAAGGTAGGAGAATATGTTAAAATGGGACAAAAAATTGGTGTATCTGTAGCTTTTATTTCGGCACCAGTTCACTCAAGTGTGTCTGGCATTGTAAAGGGTATTGAAGCTATGTATACGCCATCTGGCGCAAAAGTCGACACTATAATAATAGAATCCGATGGGCTGGATGAACCCCATGAATCTATGAAAGCTAAGGGAAATTTAGAGGATTTATCTTCAAGTGAAATCATTGAAATTATAAAAGAGGCTGGAATTACAGGCTTAGGTGGGGCAGGCTTTCCAACCCATGTAAAACTCTCACCTCCACCTGAGAAGAAAATCGATACATTTATCTTAAATGGAGCAGAATGCGAACCCTTTCTAACTCCAGACCATAGAAGTATGCTTGAAATGTTTGAAAAAATCGTATTTGGTACCAAAGCTTTGATGAAAGCTCTAAATACAGAAAATGGAATAATAGCAATAGAAAAAAATAAAATGGATGCAATCGAAGCCTTTAAGGCTGTCTTAAAGGATTCTGATAATATTAAACTGGTTACAATGGAAACAAAGTATCCTCAAGGTGATGAAAAAAGAATCATTAATGCAATCCTTGGTAAAGAAGTACCATCTGGTGGACTACCAATGGATGTTGGTTGTGTTGTAAACAATGTAAGTACTGCGAAAGCTGTGGCAGATGCAATACTTGAAGGCAAGACATTATATGAAAGAATTGTGACTGTAACTGGTCATATTGTTAAGGAGCCTATGGTGCTTCTAGCAAAGATTGGGACCCCAATCCAGGAATTAATTGATCAAGCTGGTGGATTTACCGAAACTCCAGGTAAAATTTTAATAGGTGGTCCAATGATGGGTAAAAGTCAATTCACGACGGCGGTACCAGTAATTAAAACTACTGGTGGAATATTGGCATTATCAAAAATTGAGACAAAACCCGTAAAAGTAGGGCCATGTATTAAATGTGGACAATGCTTGAATGTATGCCCTGTCTATTTACAGCCCTTGTTTATTTCTGCCTATTCTCTTAAAGATAAATTTGATATGGCGGAGAAATACAGGGCAATGGATTGTGTAGAATGTGGTGCCTGCTCCTATATTTGTCCTGCAAAGAGGCCATTATCGGAATCCATAATAATTGCAAAAAAAGAAATTATAAGAAAGAGAAAATCCTAGACAAAAAAACTGCTACCTATTTAATAAGTAGCAGTTTTTATCTTTACATATTTCTTAATTTATTTAATATAATCTTTTGTTCTACAGAAGCAACTAGCCTTTTTGTATAGGCTACAGTATCTGGGTTGACGCTCATACTGTCTACACCTTGCTCTACTAAGAATTCAGCGAATTCCGGGTATTGGGATGGTCCTTGGCCACATATGGATATGGTTTTTCCATATTTATGTGCTGCCTTAATCAATATGGATATTGCCCTTTTAACAGCCTCATTTCTTTCATCAAAGTATCCCATATTATTT
>CAYOFC010000052.1:0-9053 GCA_964403265.1 uncultured Tissierella sp.
AAGATGTTGCTAGATCACTAGGGGCTAAAATCTATAATAGTAAAAATGAAAATATTGAAATAATCAAAGAAACAGATACTGGAAATACATTTAACTATAAATATGAGGACCAGAATATAGATGCTATAAAGACATCTATGATTGGAGAATATCAGGTATACAATGCTTCTTTGGCTATAACCACATTATTAGTACTAAGGGAGAATGGTCTGATAGATATAAGAGATGATGATATATATAAAGGAATCTTAAATACTAAATGGAATGGCCGTTTAGAAGTACTAAAAAGAGATCCCGTATTTTTAATAGATGGAGCCCACAATGTTCAAGGAATTGAGCATTTAGCTAAGGCTCTTAGACTATTTTCATATGATAAATTGATTTTAGGAATTGGTATTCTAAAAGATAAAGATGTGGATCATATGATAGAAAAACTAATACCACTAGCTGATATAGTAGTAACCACAGAGGTAGATATGCCTAGAAAACTAGCTGCTGAAGAGTTGGCCTCTAAGATTAGTAAATATAATGATAAAATATATATTGAAAAGGATATAAAAGGCGCCATAGATAAGGCTATTAGCCTTGCAAACAAAGATGATTTGATTTTATTTGGTGGTTCCTTATATTTAATAGGTGAAGTAAGAACATTGGTAAACCTTCTATAGTGAAAACTATAGGAGGTTTATTTTATTCACCCCTAGCCTTGTAAATGCATAAATTGTTATATGTTGGGGGTGATAAATTGCTAGGGAATAAGATTATTGTTACCAATTATGGAGAGAATTCTTTAAGTATAATAGACAGAGAAGACCCATCACAAATAAATACCCTAGATTTAAAAACAATTATACCTAGTAAGACTGGTTCCACTAGGGTTATAGCTAATGGTAATAATTTATTTGTACTTAACTGTGATGACGACTGTCTTTATAAAGTAGATGGATCCAATTATAAATTATTGAACCAATTAAGTCTTGGACGCTGTCCAGTCCGCATGAAAATACTAGGAAATAGGATCTATGTATTAAATATTGATTCAAACTCATTATCGATTATTAGTATGGAGGACTTTACCATTATAGAGAATATTTATGTAGGGGAGAAGCCTACGGACTTAGCAATTGATGAAGCACAAGGAAAAGTTTTTATAACTAATTTAAATAGTTATAGTATAAGTATTATAGATCACCAAAATGGGAATATTGAGGAAATAAAACTATCATTTATGCCCTTTAGGATAAAAGTCCATATGGGGATAGTTTATGTATTAGGTTTTTCAAATAATAATACCCTTGGTTATAGTATATTATCCGCATTTGATTCCATAGAAAAAAGGTCTAGATGGTCAAAGACAATTAGTGGGATTTATTTTGATTTCATTAAGCTAGAAGAAAAGGACTATTTTTATTTAGTTGACTCAGAGAATAGCTGGCTATATGGATATGATGGAGAGAAAGAGGAGAATAATAAACTAATATATATAGGTGGTTTAACCAATTTTCTAAACTATGAAGTAGGGGACTTATACTTAAATGACATGGTAAATAATCAAATCATAGCCGTTGATACTATAAAAAAGCAAATTAAAAAAAGAATAGCAGTAGGCATAGAACCCCATGATATTCTTTTAACCTAAAAATCACTCTATTAATAGTTTAATAGTTTCTGAATAGATAAAATCTGTTCTTTCCTTCCAAGAATCCCCAATCATTTCAGCTTGTTTTTCTGAAGCTACATTAAGATATAGACTAAACAATGTGTCGCCATTTTCTACTAGTTTTAAGTTGACAACATACTGCCCATCTTCTCTTTTGTAGTGTTCTGACAATACTTGGGTTTCTTTTTTTTGCTGGAGCTTTTGGGACTGAAATTCAACTTCTAAATCACTCTTTATTTTTTCAGGTATTTTGCCAACAAAATAATCTAGAGCAGTATCACCTTTTTCCAATAGCTTGTATTGTTGCCCATTTTCTGTATCCACAAGTTCAATAAATTCTGAATCAACTAATTCACTTAAATATTGTTGAATAGAAAAAAAGTTCATATAGTTTTTTTCCAATATAAATTCAGTCAGTTGATTTTTAGTAAAATCTAATGTAGATTCTTTTATAATATATAATAATAAGAGCTTATTTTGAGCTAATTCTTCGCTATTTCCACTAAACATACAGATCACCTTCTTAAATAATATAAACCCTATTATACCATTTTAACTTAGATTCATCAAATATATGTTTTATGTCATATGAAGTAAAAAATAATAGAGAAGTGAAAAATCACTTCTCTATAAATATGTTTATTATTTACCTGCTAATTGTCTTTGAGCACTCTCTACTAATTGCTTAGTCATATAGCCACCTACATAGCCATTTTGTCTAGAAGAAAGATTCCCCTTATCTATACTATCATAATTTTGGAGTCCTAGTTCATTGGCTATTTCTAGTTTCATCTGATTAAGAGCTGCTCTAGCTTCTGGAACAACTATTTTATTACTGTTGTTATTATTAGCCATTTTATTTACCTCCTCTAATATTAATTAGCAATTTTATTGCCTAATATTAATATAACCCTAATATTTCTTTATATGCTGGAACATCCTTGGTTATATGTGTGAATTATCCAATTTAATTTTATGCTTTCGGATTTCTATATAGTAATAATTTTTCAAAAAAAGAATAATTATGTAGTATAGCTAAAGGAGGAGATGTGATGAAAAAGAGTTATCATTATTATTTAGTTTATAGAATTATTATGGTCTTATTATTATTAGTTATTTCCATATTGATAATTAATAAAAATAAAAATTATAATTTAGTTAATGCATTCTCCCTAACAAAGGAATTACCAATTTATAGTGTTCAAAGGGATGATAAAAAAATAGCCATATCTTTTGATGCAGCATATGGAGATGAATACACATTAGATATACTGGATACACTAGATAAATACGATGTTAAATCGACTTTTTTTCTTGTGAAATTTTGGGTAGATAAGTTTCCCAATCAAGTAGTTGAAATATATAAAAGAGGTCATGAAATTGGAAATCACTCAGCTACACATCCAAACATGAGTACATTATCAAAGGAAGAGATGATACAAGAGTTAAATAGCACTGGAGAAGCTATTTATGAATTAACTGGTGAGAAACCATTTCTATTTAGACCACCATATGGTGATTATAATGACACCCTTATAAAGACTTGTAGGGAAATTGAATATTATCCAATACAATGGGATATTGATTCGCTGGATTGGAAAGAGCTGGGTGTTCAGCCAGTTGTAGATACAGTAGTTAGAAATATAAATAGTGGGTCCATTGTTTTATTTCATAATAATGCAAAATATATTAGTGAATATTTACCCATAGTAATTGAAAGATTACAAGAAAATGGATTTGAAATAGTACCTATATCTGAGTTAATTTACTATGATAATTATAAGATGGATAATAGCGGAAGACAAATACCAAATAATTAGCACTGAGGGGATAATATTGAATAATAAAAAAATCATATTTGTCGGGATAATTGAAGAAAGTATGTCTACTATTAACTGTATAAAAAAAATGCTGATTAATTTTGAATATCAGCTTAATTATTCTAACTCTATGGGTAATATTATGATTTTAAATAAGGATAATATTAATTTAATAGTCACTTCAATGAAACCTATGGAAGCAGCAGAGGTTGAGAGCTTTGGGGTGGAGTTTGATTTTTTGATTATTAATATTATAGACTCAAAACTTGTAAAAGATGCTTTCCTAAAAACCATATTTAAGCATTGTGATTATTATATTATAAATACAGATGAGGATAATTTAAATATACTTTCTATTGAATCATTAAATGGTATTATAATCACATATGGATTCAACAGTAAGACTACAATGACAATATCAAGCTATATTATAGAACAAAATATGGAAGCAAGCCTGTGCCTACAACGAGAGATTATTACTTTGTTTGGAGATAGAATAGATTCATTTGAATTTATTGTAGAAATTAATTCAGCAAATAAAGACCATGTTTACTCTGTTTTAGCAGCATCAATTTTATGCCTTGTTATTGGGGAAAAAATTCAGCTGGATAAGACTATCATAATATAATTTATTTTTGATAATGCACAAGCATTATCTTTTTTTATTCATATTCCCTAACTTATTTGAATAACTATAGAAGGAGATTATTCAATAAGAAGAATAGGGAGGGTACATTGATGTTGGAAAAAAAAGTAGATACAAATATGGTAAGGATAGTTGGTTGTATCAATGGGGATAAGGAGTTTAGCCATGAGATGTACGGCGAAAGGTTTTATAATATTTATTTGGAGGTACCTAGATTAAGTGATTCTGTAGATCTATTGCCAATAACTATCTCTGAAAGATTGCTGATAGGTATTGACATAGACCTGGGGCAGTATGTTATTATTGAAGGACAATTAAGATCATATAATAGATACATAGAATCTACAAATAGACTTGTATTGACTATGTTTGCTAGAGAAATCTATTTACCAAGTGAAGAGGAATTGGAAGAAGCCTTAAGAAAGCCTAATGAGATCTATCTAGATGGGTATATATGTAAGAAGCCTATTTATAGAGTAACACCTTTTGGTAGGGAGATAACTGATTTGCTAGTAGCCGTAAATAGGGCCTATAATAAGTCTGATTACATTCCTTGTATAGCATGGGGAAGGAATGCTAGATTTTGCGAAAAATTAGTTGTAGGAGATCATATAAAGGTTTGGGGCCGTATTCAAAGCAGAGAATATCAAAAGAAGCTTCCAACAGGAGATGTTGAAATCAAAATTGCCTACGAAGTTTCAATAACTAAACTAGAATTCATTGAAAATGATAATAATAGGATAGATATAACAGATGAGGAAGGATAAGATAAATAATGGATGCAAAATTGATAATAAGTGTTATAATATTTATTATATTAATAAGTTATCAATATACTCTTAATCTTATTTTAAGAGAACTTAGGGAGATAAAAAATTACCTTAAGAAAAACTCTAAAAATATTGAGCATTAATGGGGGGAGAAATTTGGAAAGCGACAAAAGACAAAAAACTCTATTTTCTAGAGAAGAGATTGCCAAAAGAGTTAGGGAATTAGGAATTGAGATTAGTACAGATTATAAGGGAAAAGATTTAGTTGTTATTTCATTATTGAGAGGAAGCTTTATATTCACTTCAGATTTGGTAAGGGAGTTACCTATTCCTGTTGAAGTTGACTTCATGACTACATCTAGTTATGAACATAGTGAAGAATCAAGTGGACATGTAGATATAGTAAATGATATAAGAACAGATATTAAAGGTAAGGATGTACTTATCGTTGATGATATAATGGATTCAGGATTTACCTTGGAGAAGGTTGTAAAACATCTACAAGGAAAATCTCCAAGATCCATAAAGATAAGTGTAATGTTAGACAAACCAAGTAGAAGAAAGGTAGACCTATCACCAGATTATGTAGGTTTTACTATACCTGATGTATTCATAGTTGGTTATGGTTTGAACTATGGCGATTTTTATAGAAATATTCCATACATTTTTACATTTGAGTAAGAAACACCTACAGGGCTCCCTGTAGGTGTATTTAATAATATGAATAGAGGGGATAACATGAGAGATAGAAAGAAACCTTCGATTTTTGAGGCCAACTTATTATTTTTAGTTTTAGGTCTTGCTTTATTAACCATAGGTGGAATTGTTCAAAATAGAGAATTATACTCAGGTCTATTAATAACCGAATATATTTTGATTCTACTACCCTGTTTATTGCTTCTAAAAATTAAAGGCGCGCCTATAAAAGAAACCCTAAGACTTAATAAAATTGGACTAAGACATATTATATTATCAATATTTATTACCATATTTACCTATCCACTAGCTGTTTTCTTTCAGGCCATATTTATTGGTATACTTAATATTTTTAAGGATATGATGCCTACAACTGTTCCTATGCCCAATAATGAGATTCAATATCTAATTAGCTTTTTTATAATAGCAATTACTCCTGGAATCTGTGAGGAAGTTATGTTTAGGGGAGTCATAATGGATGCATATGGTAGCCTTGGGTATAGAAAAAGTATTATAATTTCAGCCTTCCTATTTGGATTATTTCATTTTAATTTAATGAATTTTGTGGGGCCAACTATTTTGGGCCTAGTCTTTGGAATAATGGTTTATAAAACCAATTCCATATATTCATCTATAATAGGACACACGGTTAATAATGGTATAGCTTTAACAATTGGATTTTTCCTAAATAAATATCAGGAAGAAATAGATAGTATGCTAATGGAACCAGTTGCCACATCAGGGACAGCTTTTAGCGGAGTTAGCAGTATTATTGTTCCATTTATTTTTTTAGTATTATGTCTTCTACTTGTAAAAACATTGATAAACCAATTGGAGCCTTTTGATCAAGTAAATGAAGTAAAGGAAAGCTTTGAGTCTAATATTCATGATAAGGTAAATCATGCTTTTGAAGACTTTGGTAATTACGAAGACATTTCCTTTAGAGCTAGAGTAATAGATAGGATAAAGTATTTTCCTGTAGTTATTGTTGTATTTATATTTGTATTATTAAATTGGTTATATTTTTTTACATAGGAATAAATTGATGCTATTGTCTCCATACTAAATATATGGAGGGGATAATATGAGTAATAATACTAAGAAAAACAAGAAAAAGAAAATTGAAACTGAAGATGATGTATTAAAGTATGAAATAGCAGGGGAACTTGGTTTGCTGGATAAAATTGAGGAGGTTGGCTGGGCAGGTCTTACAGCTAAGGAATCAGGAAGAATCGGTGGAATCATGACTTCGAGAAAAAGAAATAAAGGAAAATAGATACAGAATAGAGGTAGAGAAATGGAAATGTACGATAATTTTGCATATTTGTATGATGAACTGATGAATGACTTTGATTATGAACAGTGGTTTGAATATATAAAAGAGATTTTTAAGAAATATAATAAGAACCCAGTAGATATATTGGAAATGGCTTGTGGTACGGGAAGCCTTTCTTATTATATTGGGAAAGAAGGGTACAAGCTTACATGTTTTGATTTATCGGAGGAAATGTTATCCATTGCCTATGATAAGTTAAAAAGATTAAAAAATATAAAAATCTTAAGACAAGATATGACTAAGTTTAGTATAAATAAGAAATTTGATTCAGTGATTTCTATTTGTGACAGTATAAATTATATACTAGATGAGGAAGATTTATTAAAAACTTTCACCAATGTCTACAATCACTTAAAGGATGATGGAATATTTATATTTGATATGAACTCTTATTATAAATTAAAAGAAGTAATAGGAAACAATATATTTGTGGAAGATAGGGATAATATATATTATACATGGCAGAATAATTATGATGATGTAGAGGATGTATGTGAATTTTATTTAACATTTTTCTATAGCGAAGAAGGGGAAAATTTTATTAGATTTGATGAAAGACACCTAGAAAAAGCTTACAGAACAGATGATATAGTCAGACTTCTAAAAAAAGCAGGGTTTTCAAATGTTGATGTACTGGATGCATTTACTTTTGATAGTCCGGGAAATAAAAGTGAAAGAATCAATTATGTGGCAACTAAGATTTAGGATTAGACTGCATACATAAAGCAATTGTGGGTAAATTATTGACAAATACTTATGTATTTGGTAGAGTTGTTTTTAATGAAGTAGTATTAAATGGAGGAATGTTTAAATGGTAAAAGGTACAGTAAAATGGTTCAATGCTACTAAGGGTTTTGGATTCTTATCAACTGATGAAGGTGACGATGTTTTCGTACATTTCTCAGCTATTCAAGGAGACGGTTTTAAAAGCCTTGATGAAGGAGATGCAGTTGAGTTTGAGGTAGTTGATGGGGAAAAAGGCCCACAGGCTACTAATGTAGTTAAATTATAGGCGTTTAAGAAATTAAATACTTTGGAAACTATAAATGCCCCTTTTGGGGCTTTTATTATGAATATAAGTACTGAAGTCATACTATATTTATATTTGATTCAATTGTGTGGTTTATATTTTGATAAAGGATGTGAATTTAAGTGAAGGATTATTTAATAAAAGGGATTGATGAACTAGGTAGAATTAGGGCATATGTAGCTAGCTCAACTAATCTTGTGGAAAATGCTAGACTTACCCATAACACATCCCCTACAGCTTCAGCTGCACTGGGTAGGACCCTAACTGCTGGGGTTATGATGGGTGCAATGATGAAGAATGAAAAAGATGTATTAACTTTAAAAATAGCAGGTGGGGGACCAGCAGGAAATATATATGTGGTTTCAAAAAATAATGGCATCATAAAAGGATATATAGACAATCCCATGGCAGATGTACCAAGCAGAGAAGATGGAAAACTAGATGTTGGTGCTCTAGTAGGAAAAAATGGTAGTATAACTACTATTATGGATTTGGGATTAAAGGAACCATATGTCGGTCAATCGAATATAGTATCAGGAGAAATAGCAGAAGATATAGCAAGTCTCTATGCTCTTTCAGAACAGCAGCCGTCAGCTGTAAGCCTTGGGGTTTTAGTAGATAAGGATATATCCATTAAAGCAGCTGGTGGATATATAATCCAGTTATTACCTGGTGTGTCAGATGAAGATATAGATAAGTTAGAGGCTAAATTAGCAAGTATAGAGCCTGTATCAGCTATGATTGATAAAGGAATGACTCCAGAAGAAATCATGGATAGTATATTAGGCGATTTTAATATGGAAGTCTTAGAAAAGATGGATATAGAATTTAAGTGTGATTGCTCCAGAGATAGGATTGAACAGGTTATTATAAGCCTTGGGAAACAAGAAATTGTTGATATTATTGAAGAAGATGGTCAGGCAGAAATTGTTTGTCATTTCTGTAATACTAAACATCAATTTAATAATGAAGAATTAAAGAATATTCTTGTTGACAACTTCAAATAATTATTGTATACTAATCATTGTGGCATTGGCCCGAATAGCTCAGTCGGTAGAGCAGTAGACTGAAAATCTACGTGTCGCTGGTTCGATT
>CAYOFC010000053.1:0-1616 GCA_964403265.1 uncultured Tissierella sp.
TCCATTTAACATATTTAGGATCTGTAGTACTTATTTCCCTTGACCAATCAAAGGAAAATCCAATAGATTTTAATTGAGATTTAAATCTCTTAATGTTTTCTTCAGTTACCTTTGCTGGGTGAATTTTATTCTTGATTGCAAAGTTTTCAGTTGGTAGTCCAAAAGCATCCCATCCCATTGGAAATAAAACATTATATCCTTCGTATCTTTTCTTTCTCGCTACTATATCCATTGCAGTATATGGCCTTGGGTGCCCAACATGCAAACCATTAGCTGATGGATAAGGAAATTCAACTAACGCATAGAACTTTTCTTTATTTTTGTCTATTTCTGCTTTATAAACTTCTTTATCATCCCAAATATCCTGCCATTTCTTTTCTATTTCATTTGGTCTATACTCTCTCATTTTATACAGTCCTCCCATAAAATATAAAGCCCCTCATCTCTATATAAGAGACGAAAGGCTATTTCGCGGTACCACTCTAATTGATATTTCTATCCACTCAAAGATATAACGGCATCTACCGTCCATAATTATTATCTCATGGAAACTCAAAGACAAGTTCAATCTTGACCAATACTGTTTTTCACCAACCAACAGCTCTCTAGAAATAATCAGAGATTTACTACTTCTTATCTAGGTTTTTACTAATTAAAATTATTATAACAAAGTATTAAATATTAATCAATTAAATATTTAGAACTCAGCGGAATTTACTGTTCTTGGGAATGGTATAACATCCCTTATATTAGACATACCAGTTAGGTACATAATTGCCCTTTCAAATCCAAGACCAAAACCAGCATGTTTCGTTCCACCAAATTTTCTTAGTTCTAAATACCACCAGTATTCATCTGGATCCATTCCATTATCAAGTATTTTTTGTTCTAATACATCTAATCTTTCTTCCCTTTGGCTCCCACCGATGATTTCTCCTATTCCTGGTACTAGTAAGTCCATAGCCGCAACAGTTTTATTATCATCATTTACCCTCATATAGAAAGCTTTGATTTCTTTAGGATAATCAGAAACAAATACAGGTTTTTTAAATACTTCCTCTGTTATATATCTTTCATGCTCAGTTTGTAAATCTATACCCCACTCTACAGGGTACTGGAATTCTTTATTGGATTCCTTTAACAATTCAATTGCTTTTGTATAAGTAATCCTTGCAAAATCTGAATTAACAATATTGTCTAGTCTTGCAATTAGTCCCTTATCAATAAAATTATTGAAGAACTCCATCTCTTCCTTAGCATTCTCCATTACATAAGAAATTATATATTTCATCATATCTTCAGCTAATTCCATATTGTCATTTAAATCAGCAAAGGCAATCTCAGGTTCTACCATCCAGAACTCAGCCGCATGTCTAGCGGTGTTTGAGTTTTCAGCCCTAAAAGTAGGTCCAAATGTATATACATCCCTAAAAGATAGTGCAAAAGATTCAGCCTCCAATTGCCCACTTACAGTTAAGTTTGTTGATTTTCTAAAGAAATCTTCATTAAAATCTACTAATCCCTCTTCCGTTTTTGGTGGATTATCAAAGTCTAAAGTTGTTACCCTAAACATTTCCCCTGCACCTTCCGCGTCACTAGATGTAATTATAGGAGTA
>CAYOFC010000053.1:1627-8937 GCA_964403265.1 uncultured Tissierella sp.
TTTCTTGGAAAAACTTATGTATAGCATAAGCTAAAACAGATCTCACTCTAAAAACCGCATTAAAAGTATTGCTTCTAGGTCTTAAATGTGCAATAGTTCTTAAATATTCAAATGTATGACGTTTCTTTTGTAGAGGATAATCTGCTGTAGACTCTCCCTCAACCTCTATTTCCTTTGCTTGAATCTCAAATGGTTGTTTTGCATCTGGTGTAGCTATTAATATACCTTTCACTTTAATAGCTGAACTTAAATGTAATTTTTCAATTTCTTTAAAATTAGACATTTCAGATCCAAATACTACTTGTATACTATTAAAAAATGTTCCATCGTTTAACTCAATAAACCCAAAAGTTTTTGATGAACGAATATTTCTTATCCATCCTTCTATAAGGATTTCTTTATCAAAATATTTGTCACTGCTTGAATAAATCTCTTTTACTGATAATTTCATCGAATCCCTCCTTAAATCATGTATTCATTATAAATTTTTTAGAAACTATTGTCAATATATGAAGTCTTCCTCATGATTATCCTTTTAACTAAGGTATTTCTAATTGAGTGTCAATAAGTTCATTATAGTTTTATATACTAATGCTGGTGCCACTTCAAAAGAATATTTCATTTCAATTCTTTCAGTGAATTTATGAGCATCCTTTCCAAAGGCACCTATATCTAAAACTGGTAAATCAAGCTTTTGCATATCCTCTAAGGGTAATTCATATTTTGATCCATAGCCAGGCATATTGTCCTTTAATGCTGCAATGATCTTTGGATCTTTTGGTGCTGCACCGTAACTTAGGTCTGAAATATAAGGGAAGAATTTTTTACAAACTAAGCTATATTCACTTTCAGTTGTTTTTACAGCGTCTTCAACAGCCTTTATCAATGCTTTTTCTTTCGGCTTATTTCCTTCTATATATACATGTGGGTAGTATGGCGGTGTAAAATATACTATAATAACAGGCTCCCTATCCGACCATAGACTATGAACCTCTCCAACTAATTTTAAAGAAAAATCCCTTTGATCTATTGACTTATTTTTAAGCATTTTATCCGTAATCTTCGAAATCCTTATATCTAAACTATCTCCCATTTCAGATTTAACAATATTATATAATTCTTCATATGTCATAACCCTTGCTTCCCATGGTAGTTTGCGATACTCTCTCCTTGATAATTTGCAGAATCTCTCGTATTGGGTATTTAAATCATCGATGGTTGACTGGAATGCTTCTAAAGCTCCAGCCTTCATCTTCCCTAAAACTTCATCTGGTGCGCTTACATAGGTTGAATAATTAAATAATAGGGTAGAAGTTTTAGCAATTTGAACAGAATACTCAGGTTTTAAATCCCTTTGCTTTAATGATATTGGCGGAGGTGCTACTTCTCCTTCTACTACATCGGAAAAATCCATATTTAGATTTATCTTGTTTACTATAGCTGAGGATATTTGATTTGGATCAATCCCTTTGAATCCTTCACCAACATGGGTCTCTTTCCCTACAATATAAAATGATGGCATCAACTTTCCTACTGTACCTATGTATAGATATTTGCTTTCATCACCTTCATATTCAGAAGTCATATAATCCGTATCCAAAAGGGCTAAATAATCATATCCTTCCTGATCTTGTAATCTTATTAATTCTGGTATAACTGACAACATTCCACCTGAATTGCCCTCCTCATCACAAACAGCAGCAAATATAAGATTTCCTTCAAAATTATCTATGTCTTTGGAAATTTCCTCCATCAAAGCCATGATGATAGCATCTCCAGTTTTCATATCAAATAACCCACGCCCAAACAAATATTTCCCAGACTCTAAATCACGCCTTACATCTTCTTGTAATGTGGATTTTATCTCATGGAACTTTTTAGTTAGTTCATAAGGCTTATGGGCATAATCCTTTAAGCTACCATAATCAGATATACCTACAGTATCTGTATGCCCTATGGCTAAAACCGTTTTTTTACTACTGCCTTTTTTCCCTTTTAATATTGCAAGCACTGATTTTCTACCTAGGGAATCATTTGGAAGCTCTACAAATCTTAAATTATCAGGATTATCTTTGTAATAGTCCATTTCTGCAAAAATATCATAAACCTTCTGTGAAATATCTAACTCCCCTAGTGTATCAACTACACTTAGTTGATTTGTTAACTCTACTGCTATCTCTTCAATTCTTTTTGCAATTTTCATATTATTTATTTGACCTCTGCTTATTTTTTCAATCTCTTACTTATCTCTTTTTCGTATCCACTATCTTTTGGTTCATAGTATTTCTTATTTAAAAACTCATCTGGCAAGTATTGCTGCTCAACATAAGCCCCCTCGAAATTATGGGGATACTTATATCCAACTCCATGACCTAAGTTCTTAGATCCTGGGTAGTGTGCATCACGAAGATGAATTGGCACTTTCCCAATTTCCTTGGACCTTATATCCTCTAAGGCCCTATCTATACCTAGATATGTTGCGTTGCTCTTTGGTGCTGTTGCAATATATATAGCGGCCTGGGCTAATGCTAGCCTACCTTCTGGCATTCCAATTACATTTACAGCATTAAAAGCTGAAACTGCAATATTTAATGCGTTTGGGTCTGCATTTCCAACATCTTCTGATGCATGTACTATTAGTCTTCTAGCTATATACTTAGGATCTTCCCCTGCATTTATCATCTTAGCTAACCAGTATAGGGTGGCATCTGGGTCAGATCCCCTCATACTTTTTATGAAAGCTGAAATCGTATCATAATGCTGGTCTCCATCCTTGTCATATTGTGCTGCCTTTATTTGGATAGAAGATTTTATAGAATCCAGATCTAGTTGAATTACTCCTTCTTCATCCTTATCAGTTGAAAGCACTCCAATCTCTAAGGAATTAAGAATAGTTCTTCCATCTCCTTCAGCTATGGTTAGTAGATAATCTATAGCTTCTTCAGAAATATTTACTTTATACCCTCCAAGACCTTTTTCCTTATTAACTAAAGCCCTATTTATTAGCTCTCTTAAATCATCCCTTGTTAAGGATTCTAATTGCAGCATCATTACTCTAGATAATAGTGCCTTGTTCACTTCAAAATAGGGGTTTTCCGTAGTAGCACCTATTAAAGTAACTATACCTCTCTCAACAAAAGGTAGTAGTGCATCCTGCTGAGATTTGTTAAATCTATGGATCTCATCAATAAAAAGAATAGTTCTCTTATTGTATAATTTTAGATTTTCTTCTGCTCTGTTAATCACTTCTCTTATATCCTTAACACCAGATGTTACTGCAGATAGCTTCTCAAACAACATATTTGTTGAATTAGATATTATCATTGCCAAGGTGGTTTTACCTGTTCCTGGCGGTCCATAAAATATCATGGAATTGATTCTATCAGCTTTTATTGAACGACTTAAAAATTTTCCTTCACCTAATAGATGTTTCTGACCAATAAATTCATCGATTACCCCAGGTCTCATCCTATCAGCTAAAGGAGCATTTTTCTTTAGTTTTTCTTCCATTCCCATTGTAAATAAATCCATTTAAATCACCTTATCAATTTAATATAAGATATTATATCATATTTCATTGATTTATAATTACTTTATCTACATATTCGGAGGTCATGGCACTTAGAATCCCACCATATTTTAAGTTGAACTTCACCACATCACCGATTTTATATTCTACTTTTGAATCAGTACAGTCTATTATTAAATGGTCGGAACTACCACCTAGTATCTTAATGTCCTTATCTATTGGGATAATTGAATCCAGCTTTATATCCTGTCTTCCTATAGCTAGAATCATCCTTATCCTATTACCTTTATCTACAAAACTAGGTTTATTACCAAAAGCATCTCTACCTATAGTCCCCATTGGTATAGACGGTTTTTCTTTTATCTCTATAATCTCGGCTTCAAGATATATTCCGTCTGAACTGGTATTAGCTATCTGCTTTCCATAGGATGTTTCTCTACCTATTAGAATAGCCTCACCAATTCTAAGATTGTTAAGGCCTTTTAAATACTCAGTCTTTAATAAATGTAAACTGCTAGAGTTTCCACCTGAGATAATATCTAGAGATAGATTATATTTTTCATTTGCTAATTCAGATAGATAAATCAGCCTGTTTATCAGCTCTTTATCTGGAATTACACCACCATAACAAGTTAAATTACTTCCAAAACCTATTAGCTCAATGTTCTCCAATTTAAATATCTCTTCCACGGTTTTAAAAAGTTCTTCTTCAGTAAATATCCCTTCTCGTAAATCACCTAAATCAATCATTAGGATTATCTTATGGTTTTTTGTTAAATTAACAGCTTCTTTAGAAAGTGCAATAATAGTATCTAATTCTGAATTTAAGGATATATCAGCATATTTAACGATGTCTTTTGCTTGGGAAATCATAGGTATTCTAAGCATCATTTTAGGCAAAGAGAATTCCTGTAATCTTATAAGGTTTTTAATCCTTGAATCACCTAGATACTTAACTCCTCCATCCACAATTGCTTGTACGATGTCTCTTTGTGCACATATACCCTTTGTAACTCCTACCACATCTATTCCTTCTACATTACATAGATTTACTATTACTTCCGTATTACTTTTAATAATATTGGTATTTATCACGATCCTTGGATACAATATTCTTCACCTCTTAACACAAGGTATTTTTTAACAATTCAAGTGCTTCTTTAGGATATTTCTTTGACATAATACCTAATGCTGCCATTATATAATCCTTATCTACTAGATACTCAATATTCTCCCTTGGTAAAAGATAATTAGCCTTGCCATCTTTAAAGATTTGTAGAATTCTTTCTTTGTCAATATTAAGTCTAGTTAAGGCCCCACCTGTACCTATTATATACTTAACTAAGGTTAAATCTTTTCCTTCCGCTATAGTCCTCTTACCGCTTATAGTGTATAAATCCCTCAGCCTACCAGCATGGCGATGTAAAGCTATATCACTACAATAATAGGTTAATAGATTGGTAAATTCTCCTTCAATATTACTAATAGGGATAGGATTAACATTGTCCACAAATCCATCTAGTTCATCAGTTGTTAAACCAAGTTCATCAGAAACTTTGCTCTCTCCTATTAATTGTATGACGTTCCTTCGATTTATATATACTCCCAAGTCCCCTTCTACTGTACGCTTTGAAATAGGTTCTGGATTTATGGTGATTCTTCCAATTTTTTCACTAGATTCTGCGACGGAATGTATATCTGTAGTAGCTCCTCCAACATCAATTGTTAGTAAATCTCCAATATCGGTATAGAGTAATTTACTAGCCTCCATTATCGCACCTGGGGTTGGCATAATATGTCCATTAACTAAGCTTCTAATCTTAGACATACCAGGACCATGGACAATGTGGTTTTCAAATACTTTTTGAATTATTTCCCTTGTGGGTTCAATATTCAATTCATCAATCCTAGGATACACATTATCGACAATATAAAACTCCCTATTTAAAGATGAAAATATGGCTGTAATTTCATCTCTATTCTCTATATTACCAGCATATATAATTGGAACCTTTAGATTTAAAGTTCCAATAAGTTTTGCATTATATACTGCTGTTTCTCTTTCACCAAAATCCACTCCACCAGCAATTAGTATAATGTTGGGCTTTATGTCTATTATCCTATCTAAGTCGGATTCCCTTAGCCTTCCTGCAGTAATAAGATTTATATTGGCCCCAGCACCTAATGCTGCTTCTCTGGCTGCCTTTACTGTCATATCATAGACCAATCCATGAACAGTCATCTTCAAGCCTCCTGCGGCTGAACTTGTGGCCATTAGCTCCAAATACTTAATATCACCGCCTAGTTTAGTAGATAGATTTTCTATAGCCTTGTTTAGTCCAATATTCACATCCCCTTCTAATACAGTGGTGGCACTTTGCCCCTGCCCTAGATAGCTAGGGCAGGTATGAATATTAAAAGCATTTACCAATGTAGTGGTACTTCCAATTTCAGCAACCAAAAGATCAATTTTCATCTTTCTCCATCCTTTTTTTAATTAAAAATGTTGCCACATGCGACCCTTTAGTTCCTCTTCCAAAGCCTGCATCCATTCCCTGCTTCTCTGCCAGTTCGTTAGATACTTGGGTTCCTCCTGCAACCAATATAAGCTTATCCCTTATGCCCTTCTCGATGCATAAATCATTTAGTTTTTTCATATTTTTATAATGAATATCATCGTGGGAAATTATTGTAGAAGATAGAATCGCATCAGCATCTAATTCTATGGCTGCATCTACTAATTTTTCTAGAGTTATTGAAGTACCAAGGATATGGCATTCTATTCCATATTGTTCTATTCCACCATGTTTTATATCTATTATTTCCCTTAGCCCTACTGAATGTTCATCTTCTCCCACTGTGGCAGCTACAATTTTCATAGGCTTAGCTGATATTTCATTCCTTAAATCCTCATCAGTCATGATATCAGGCTCAGACGGGATAGTTAATTTACTAATATCTATTGAAAAATCAACTTTCCCCTTTAACTCAATCCTTGTTCCCTCTGATTTATGCATAATTTCTTTGTGTATTACTTCCACATCTGCTAATCCCATTTTCTTTCCTATTTCAATAGCAGCAAACTCGGCAGTTCTTATATCTGTAGGTAATAGCAAGGTAATTAAGATAATCCCATCCCCTAACCATTCCATCTCTGGTTTTATCTTGTTTGAATTTCGTAGTTCTCTTATCTCATCCATTCTAATATTCACATTGTCCGTCTCATCTAATTCATCGATGTAAATTATTTTTTCAGGGTGATGAAATGTATCCCCATTTATTAAATCCGAAGGATGATCAATGTATTCTTCTCCATACTGAGCTAGGTTATTATAGCCAAAATGTGCTGTTACCGGAGCCATATAATCATCATCTCTTTGATAGACAGTAGCTTCTCCTACACCAGCATCCATCTTTCTAATAATCCCATCACCATTTCTTTCAGGATAGTATCCAGAATCAACGAAAAACCCAGCTTCAACTCCATTGAAATAGCCACCTACCTCAAGAATTTCCTCCATAAATAATATAGCCCTTTCCTTTAATTCCCTAACCTTATCCCCTAATTCACTATCATGCCTTTTTATCTCTAGCATTGAATTAAGCCCATCCATTCCAATAAAGGCCTGCTTGGCAGTATCTACTGCTTCCACATTATATATATGCCAAGGAACATTCCTTCCTTCATCAGGAGTTATTGTGGACTGTATATCCGCGCTGGTCAATTGTGAAATCAATAGATTTAGTACATGGGTTACAGTGGCTTCTCTTGTAGATGATT
>CAYOFC010000054.1:0-8832 GCA_964403265.1 uncultured Tissierella sp.
TATCCCAACTGTCAATCAGTTCTTTATCTACCCATTTTTCAAGTGTTTCAATGATGTGACCCGCTTTCAATTTCACTTTCCACCTCCTTGTATCTTTCTAAAGTCTGTTTAAGTTCTGTATATCTAGATTTTGTATTATTTGAATCATTATTGCCTAGTTTAGATATAATTTCCTTTATTTCAGATTTTTTATGTTCAATGAACTCTTTTAATAAGGGATGGTTATTTTCTACTAATTTTTGACCTATTTCATAATATACATCCTTTTGAATCGAACTTCGTCCACGTTTGGCAAATATAATTTCATAAAACTTTCTTCCTTCTTTGGCTATGCTTTCATCAACTATACTATAGCCATTATTTACTAAGTATTGCCTTAGCTCTTTACTTGCCACCATTGGCTGAAAGATAAAGTTTTCTATTGTTTCTGTTATTTCTTTATTACTCTCTAATATTTTGCTTATTAAAATACCACCCATTCCTGCAATAATAACGGTATCCACTTCATTTGGCTTTAGAACATCTAGTCCATTTCCTAATTTGGGAGTTATTTTATCATTTAGATTTAAATGATTTACATATTCTATTGTTTTGTCTAAGGAGCCAGGGCTGATATCGGAAGCTATTACTTTTTTACTAATATGGTTTTGAATCAGATATACAGGAATATATCCATGGTCTGTCCCTATATCTGCAACAGATGAATTTTTTGGTACAAACTTTATAATTTCTAATAGTCTATTTGATAATTCCATGAAAACACCTCCTACAATTGGACATGAATAAAAGATTCGCATAAATATGCGAATCTTTTATTCAAGAAAATCCTTTAATTTTTTACTTCTACTTGGATGTCTTAACTTTCTAAGAGCCTTAGCTTCAATTTGTCTAATTCTCTCTCTAGTAACATCAAATTCTTTTCCTACTTCTTCAAGAGTCCTCGCCCTACCATCATCTAAACCAAATCTCAATCTTAATACTTTTTGCTCTCTTGGAGTTAATGTATCTAGGACATCGATTAACTGCTCTCTTAACATAGTAAAGGTGGCAGCATCAGCAGGTGCCAATACATCTTCATCAGGAATAAAGTCACCTAAATGACTATCTTCTTCTTCACCTATTGGTGTTTCTAAGGATACTGGTTCTTGAGCGATTTTCATTATTTCCCTAACTCTTTCAACATCTAAATCCATTTCCTTACCTATTTCTTCAGGGGTTGGATCTCTTCCTAGTTCTTGAACTAATTGTCTTTGAACCCTAACTAGTTTATTTATAGTTTCAACCATATGGACAGGAATTCTGATGGTTCTTGCTTGATCAGCTATAGCCCTAGTAATGGCTTGCCTAATCCACCAAGTAGCATAGGTAGAAAATTTAAATCCTTTTCTGTACTCAAACTTTTCAACAGCTTTCATAAGACCTAAATTTCCTTCTTGGATTAAGTCCAGAAACAACATGCCCCTACCAACATATCTTTTAGCTATACTTACAACTAGCCTAAGATTTGCCTCAGCAAGTTTCTTCTTGGCAATTTCGTCCCCTTCTTCCATCCTTTTAGCTAATTCTACTTCTTCAGTTCCTGTAAGTAGAGGAATTTTGCCTATCTCCTTTAAATACATTCTTACAGGGTCATCTACATTTATTCCTTTTGGTACGGAAAGATCATCTTTCTTGCTCTCTTCAACCACTTCATCGGCAATATCATCATCTAGATCTTTCTCTAAATCATCGTCCAATAGTAGCTCTTCTTCTTTTTCACCTGATACTTCGATACCCATATCCTCTAATCTTTGATAAATATCATCGACTTCGTCGCTGCTAAGGTCAATTTCTTCTAAGGTATCCATAACTTCTTTATATGTTAAAATACCAGTTTTCTTGCCTTTAGAGATTAATCTTTTTATTTGCTCTTGTTTTTCTTTTAATTTGCCTTCATTATCCTTTGCCTTCTGAGCCAATTGCGGTACCTCCCTCACTCATGCCTAATTATATTAATTTCATTATTTAACTTCGTTAGTTCTAAACAATAATTGAGAAATCTTTCATCCTCTTCACCATTTCTATGGTCTTTTTTTTCTAAGATAGATATCTCTTCAATTATTTGTTTTCTTTTTGTTTCTAATTTATTATAAATCAAGGTATTGATTAGATCCTTGATTATCTGCTCTATTTTTGTTGATTGATAATTTATATTGCTCATTTTAAATGTATCCACTATTTCCCTATTAGATGTTTCTATAGAATAAGTTTTTATAACATCATCAATATCTATTGTAGTTTTGTCCAAATATTGGTTTTTTATAATGTCATAAATTTTTCTATGCTCCTCACTTGAAAAATCCTCTAATTCTAGGGAATCTCTTATAAGATCAAAGTAGTCTTTGTCTTCTATCATAAGCAATAATAAATCCACTTCAGCCTTAAGATTTCCAGAAATAATTTTTGCCTTTACAGGGCTAATATTTGGTTTAGGCCCTCCAAATTTATTAGTAGATTGATGATTGTATTTATTTTTTTTAACTTCCGCTTCTATTGCTTCTATAGATATACCTGTATCTTCTGAGATTTTTCTAATAAAAACATCTTGTTCTACAGGACTTTTAAGTGATCTGATAATTTTGGATACTTCTAATGTAAATTGTATCTTTTCTTCTATTGAATCTAGATTATATTTAGCCTTGCTAATTTGTATCTTGTAGTCAATATGGTTTAAGGATTTTACAAATAACTTGTTAAATTCTATATTACCCATTTTTCTTATATAATCATCAGGATCCATACCATCTGGCAATAATATAATTCTTGGTTTTACATCGGCCTCTACTAAAATATCAATTGCCCTTAATGTAGCCTTGCTACCAGCATCATCTGAGTCATAGCATATATATATTTCCTCGCCAAACCTTTTTAGAAGCTTGGCTTGCCTTTCAGTGAGTGCTGTACCTAAACTAGCGACTGCATAATTCACCCCACTGGAAAACAAAGATATTACATCCATGTATCCTTCAACTAAAAGAATCTTTTTTTTATCTGAATACTTGCTGACGAGATTCAATCCATATAGATGATTGCCTTTATTGAAAATCATACTGTCACTTGAGTTTAAATATTTGGGTAGAGAATCATTCATAACTCTACCACCAAAACCTATTACCCTTGATCTCGTGTCAATTATTGGGAATATTATTCTATCCCTAAACTTGTCATAGTAACCAGTCTTGCCACTTTTCTCACCAACCAACCCAATTTTGGCAATTTCTTCACTTTTAAAGCCTTTTCCCAACAAATATTTGTGTAAACTATCCCAACTGTCATTAGCATATCCTAGACCAAACTGCCTTATAGTCTTGATATCAAATTGCCTTCTTCTTAAATACTCTAATGATTTTTGGCTCTTACCAAGATTGTCATAAAAAAATCTAGCTGTTTCTTTATTTATATTATATAGTCTTTCCTTTTCCCCAAGGTTTTTTTGGTCGATTTGCTTCTCTTCCAATTGGATACTATACTTGTCCGCAAGTAATTTAACTGCATCAACAAAATCCAAATTTTCCTTTTTCATAATAAATGAGATACTATCTCCACCTTCACCACAACCAAAACAACGAAAATATTGTTTAGATTCTGATACAGTAAATGATGGTGTCTTTTCATTATGGAAAGGACAAAGACCGACAAAATTCGAGCCAGATTTTTTTAATTGTATATAGTTTGAAATTATATCAACTATATCGCTGCTTTCCTTAACTTTTTCAATTATATCATCATTAATATAAGTTGTCATATTATCACCTATTTATTCACCTACCAATAGTTTATTTACCTACTATAATTAGTATTCGACATAAAATACGAAAATCCTTCTTTTTTGTTAAAATTTTTCCCAACCTTTTGGTAGGAAAATACTGGTAAATAAATTCAATATATATCTGTCTGTCATTCCTGCTATATAATCACAAATCCTATCTTCTATGGTTGACTCCACAGAGTCAAAGGACTGGTATTCTAGAGGTAATTTATCTGAATTTTTAAGATAATAACTATATAATTCGCTTAGTATATATTCTGCTTTGTCGTCCTCAGTTTTCGCTTTACTATTTAAATATACATTATCAAACATAAAGGTCCTTAATTTCTCTATTTTTTGTCCTACCTCATCGCTCATTGAAATGGTGTCTTTATCAAAACTATTATTTATTATATCTAAAATCATAGTATTAATTCTCTCTCCTTGGGTATTTCCCAATATATCAACACAATCCTTAGGCAAATCATCCTCTTTAATTATTCCTGCTCTTATTGCATCATCTATATCATGATTTATATATGCAATTCGGTCAGAAAACTTGACTATTTGTCCTTCAAGGGTTGTACTTATATTATACCCAGAATGTTTTATTATACCTTCTCTAACTTCATAAGTCAAATTTAAACCCACCCTATGCTGATTATGTTCAAGGAAGTCCACCACTCTTAAACTCTGAATATTATGCTTAAAACCATTTGGATGAAGCTGGTCCAGCACTCTTTCTCCAGTATGCCCAAAAGGAGTATGTCCTAAATCATGTCCTAGGGAAATTGCTTCTACTAGATCCTCATTAAGCCGTAAAGCCATAGCTATGGTTCTCCCAATTTGCGCTACTTCCAGTGTATGAGTTAGCCTTGTTCTAAAATGATCTCCTTCTGGAGAAACAAAGACCTGGGTTTTATGTTTTAGTCTTCTGAAAGCTTTGGAGTGAATAATCCTATCTCTATCCCTTTGAAAATCAGTACGAATGTCACATTTTTTCTCCTTAAACTTTCTACCCTTTGACTTAGCACTAAGGCTTGCATAAATGGACAGAATCTCTTTTTCTAATCTTTCCGTTTGTAATCTAATAATCATATTTACAACCCCATTTCAGATAAATATGTATTTATGGTGGCTCTTATTATTATATATACAAGATAAGTTTAGAAAGTCCTTCTTTATTAGAAAAATTTTTTCCCAAGTTCCCTCAGCTTCGCATTACCAATTTATACGCCCGCTATCGCTCGCATAAATTGATGGTAAGTCATAAAAAAGAAGTGTCCTTAAACACTTCTTCTTAATCTATTATTGTAAATTATTTTTTACATGTTCCATAATTATGTTGGCTGTTTCTTCTATTGCTCTGTAAGATACATCTATGACTATACATCCTAACTTCTCCATTATTTCCTTTGAGTAGTTTAACTCTTGACTGATTCTATCTACATTTGCGTAGTTTGCTGTAAAATCAAGTCCAAGGGATTTTAGCCTTTCTTTTCTTATTTCATTTAATTTTAAAGGGTTAGCTACTAATCCTATTACCCTTTTTTTATCCTTTTCAAACAATTCCGCTGGTGGTGGTACTTCAGGTACCAAAGGTATATTAGCTACTTTTAGATTCTTATTAGCTAAATACATACTTAAAGGAGTTTTAGATGTTCTTGATATGCCTACTAAACATATATCAGCCTTAACTACTCCTCTAGGGTCTTTTCCATCATCATACTTAACAGCGAATTCAACTGCTTCTACTTTTCTATAGTAATTATCATCTAGCCTTCTGATTATCCCAGATTCTCTTTTTGGTTCAAATCCCAATTGTTTTTCAAAGGCTTCTAGTGGAGGTGTCATCACATCTATAGTAGGGATATCATATTCTAATCCCTTGCTAATTATATAGTCCCTGTTGCTTTCAGAAACAGTTGTATAGATAACTATACTTTTCTGGCCCTTAGCATCATCAAAGATATCCTTTATTTGCTCTTTTCCTACTATATATGGATATCTTTTAATCTCAAAATTACTAGTAATAAATTGCCTTACCGCAGCCTTTGCTATTAACTCTCCAGTTTCGCCTATTGAATCTGACATAACATAAATAGTAATTTGTGGATCCATTGTATCTCCCCCTAATTATTATCGCCAAGTTCTACGAATAATCTAGTTATATTAGTTTTGGTAATCCTTCCAATAACCTTGTACTCTTTACTCTTTTCATCTACTTCTTCAACTACTGGTAGACTATCGATTTCATGCACAATTAATTTTTTTGCTGCACTAAGTAAATTGTCCTTAGGCTTTACAAATATTATATTTGGCATTCTTGTCATTATAACTCCAACTGGAACCTTGTGTAAATCAGTTCCACCCATTGCAGTTCTTATAATGTCCTTTCTAGATATTACTCCAGACAATATTCCATTATCAGTAATATATATTGATCCAACATTTTCTAAAAACATAAAAACAATGGCGTCATAGATGGAAATAGACTCATCTAAAACAACTGGAACTGATTTTACATCTTCAACTAGTATGCTTCCAATTTTATCGGATACAATATCTGATCCCGTCTTTCCAGTGAAAAAATATCCAACTCTTGGTCTCGCGTCTAAAATCCCTGACATAGTCAATATAGATAAATCTGGTCTAATTGTTGATCTTGTCAGATTTAACTCACCTGCTATAGCCTCACCTGTGATAGGTTGATTATTCTTTACAATATCTATGATTCTCTCTTGCCTCTCATTGAGCTGTATATCAATCACCACCTATCTTTTGATATTTCAAACTATTTATTTACAATCTTAGATAAGTCACAAACAAGCATCATTGTATCATAAATTTTTCTTAATAAACCCAATCTGTTATTTCTTAAAGCCTCATCATCTACCATAACCATTACATTATCAAGGAAGTTGTCTATAGGTCCTTTTAAGGTAACAAATGTATCTAAGGCCTTATCGTACTCTTTCTTTTCTATTAAATTTATTACTTTTTCTTCTATATTATTATAGCTATCATATAGTAGGATTCCTTCTTCCGTTAATAAATCCCTCATTACTTCACTGGAATCAGTATTCAATGCCAGTGTCGACACCCTATTAAATACCTGTAGTACCTCTGTTAAATCTTCATTCATCAACCATTCGTTGATTTTTTCAGCCTTTATCTTCATATCATATATATCGTCTGTTTCTGATGATAGTATAGATTCTATTATATCATATCTAATCTTCATATCAGAAAACATGGATTTTATTCTTCCCATGAAGAAGCTATTAATCTCTGATTTAACTTTATTATAATCAAATGCTAGGGACATCTCGTCTGCATATATATATAAGGCAAAGTCAATAAGTTCATTTAGGGAAATATTTAATTTCTTGTCTAAGATAATATTGATAATCCCTAATGCACTTCTTCTAAGGCCAAATGGATCTTGTGATCCTGTAGGTTGTATATTAATAGCAAATAGTCCTACTATAGAATCTAGCTTATCAGCTATACTTAAAATGGCTCCTGCAGTAGTTGTAGGTAATTTATCTCCTGAAAATCTTGGAAGATATTGCTCAAAAATTGCTAGACTAACAATTTCATTTTCCCCCGAAATATTAGCATATTCCATGCCTAGTTTACCTTGTAGTTCAGTAAATTCAGTAACCATCTTTGTAACTAAGTCAGCCTTAGCAAGATATGATGCTCTGTGTAGGTTTTTTTCAGTTTCTTCACCTATTTCTAAGTAAGCACCTATTTTTTCTGATAATTTTTGAATTCTAATTGTTTTATCATATAAAGTACCTAATTTTTCTTGGAATACTATATCTTTAAGTTTATCTACGTAATTTTCCAAATGTACACTGATATCATCTTCATAGAAGAATTTTGCATCCTCTAATCTAGCACCAAGTACTTTTTCATTTCCTTTTGCAACTGTATCTATATATTCATCATTACCATTTCTAATGGTGATAAAATACGGTAATAGCCTATTTTTATCATCTAATACAGGAAAATATCTTTGATGCTCTTTCATCGGTGTAACTACTACATCCTTTGGTAGGTTTAGATATTCCTCCTTAATCCTTCCTATTAGAGGTGTTGGATATTCTACTAGATTGGTTACCTCATCAAGCAGCTCCTCATCTTGAATTAGCTTTCCACCCTTTTCTTTAGCAAGTCTTTCTGCACCATATTTAATGATCTCTTTTCTTTCTTCTTGGTCAACTAATACATAGTTTTCTTTTAATATATCCATATATGAGTCTACACTAGGTATTTCAATTGATTTTTGACCTAAGAATCTATGACCATTACTTACATTGGATACTGGAATTCCTTCCAAATCAAAAACTACCTTTTCATCATCTAATAATGATACTATCCATCTAATAGGTCTAGCAAATCTAATGTTCTTGCCACCCCATCTCATGGATTTCGGGAAGTTAATAGATTTAATAATCTCAGGAACTATTTGGGAGATTATATCCTCTGTTTTTTTCCCCTTTTTTTCCACCTTGGCATACACATATTCTTCACCGTTTTTCTCTATGGTAAATATATCGTTTAAATCTACGTTTTGTCCCCTCATAAACCCTAAAAGTGCCTTTGAGGGATTACCAGCCTCATCAAATGATATTTTCTTAGATGGGCCTTTAACATCTTCTGAAAGGTCCTCTTGGCCTTCATCTAGGCCAGTGATTATGGCTGTTAGTCTTCTAGGTGTTGAATACACCTTGATTTCATCAAAATTTAATCTTTGATTTTCTAAAGTAGAAGAAAATTTATCATTTAACTGTTTTAAAGTGTCTTTCACATACTTAGCTGGAAGTTCTTCTACTCCAATTTCTAGTAAATAACTCTTAGTCATTTGATACACCTTCTCTCTTTAATAAGGGAAATCCCATTTCTTTTCTTTGTTCTACATAAGCCGCAGCAACATTCCTTGCTAAATTTCTAACTCTTCCTATATAATTTGTCCTTTCAGATACCGATATAGCTCCCCTAGCATCTAGAACATTAAATGTATGTGAACATTTTAA
>CAYOFC010000055.1:0-8622 GCA_964403265.1 uncultured Tissierella sp.
ATCAAAACTTAAAGAGGGGGATTTAAATGAAAAAAAGAATTAGTTTATTACTTGTTTTAGTGTTGTTATTAGGAACAGTAGTGGCATGTACTCCTAAAGATAATGGAGACACACCAACTCCGCCAGCAGGTGGAGATACACCGCCTGTAGATGTAGTAGATGAAGGTCTAACAGAAACAATTTCAGTGCAAGTAGAGCCTGACTGGAGAGAATACTACGAAGACGCAGCTGCTAGAGTGAATGAAGCTCATCCTGAAGCAACTATCGAATTCATCGAAGTACCTTCATTTGATCATCTAGATGTATTAGATCAAACTGATGTAACAAATGAGGACGTAGCAGATGTATTTGCTATACCAGCAGATAGGATCTATGGTTTAGCACAAAACGAAGCTCTTTCAGCAATAGACGGTAAAGCTATGGCTGCAAATGTAGGCGGATTTTCCGACTATGATGCTGGTCTAGGTGGTAACTTTGCTATTGATGGAGAATATCTAGCATTCCCAATGAATATTGAAACGCTTGTCAACTTTATAAACACAAGCAATGCAGAAGCTAATGGAATAGATATAACAAAAGAAATAGAAATAAGCGAGTTAGACTTTGAAAACGTATTGATACCAGTATTTGATGCATGGTTTGGTGTATCATTTGCAAACGCTGCTGATATAGAGCTATTAGGTATGGATGAGTCTGGCAATTTATTCTCTGATATGACAGAAGACTATGCAAACCTTGATCCAGCAAAACAAGAAGTTATAGAAGGATTATATAACTATTGGAGAGCCCACAAAGATGCAGGAACTCCACTATTTGACGAAGATGCAGCATGGGGTTATATGGATGGATCTTTTGAAACAGGTGGAAAAAATGTAGCAAGAATAGAAGGACCATGGTCAACAGGTAGTTTATCTGAATTAGCAGGAAATGGCGAAGATTTAGCCATATTACCAATTGGGCAAGTAACTATAAATGGCAATCCATTATCCCACTGGAAAGGCGGATGGGGTCTTGCAGTAAATGCTAGAGTTGAAGGTAATGATGAAAAAATGTTATTAGCTCAAGCAATGATTGAAGAAATAGTTAACCCTGACTATGCAGTTGAATTCTTCAAAGCAACAGGAAAGATATTAGAAAATGTTAGTGTAGATGATTATCTAAACTCAAACTTACCAGATGTAGATAAGGAAGTAATCGCAGCTGTAATGGAATCTTATGAAGATGCACCTGCTCGTCCATTATTTACTGAATGGGGCCAAGTTTGGGATACTTGGAAAAACGCTTTACTTTCATGGAACTCAGTAAATCCTAGTTCTCCAGAGGCAGCATATCAGGAACTACAAGCATCCTTTACTGCTATGATGACTAATTTTTAGGTAAAATTTAAGGAGAAGAAAGCTTTGTTCTTTCTTCTCCTTTCTAATATTGAGGTGCTATTATGTTATCAAATATAAAAATTCCAAAATCAAAATATTATACTATATTAGTACTTACAAGCATTGTTATCTTATCCATATCTATGGAATCTATGTTTAGGGCTAAGGATCTAAGTCTTTTTGAAAACTGGCTTAGTATATACAATATTAAAGCAGTAGGTGACTATGAACTTAACCAAGTATTTAGCTCATATATAGCCATTATTCTAAGTAATATGTTTTTAAAAATAATTGTACCTGTGAGCTTAAGTATTTATTCCTACTTTGCATATACACGTATAGGAATCAATAAATTGTTTGTATTTATCTGGACAGTGCTTTTATTAGGTGGATTAGTCTATGAAGTAATTAGCCTAAATATTACTTCCATTTTCTTTTATATAAATATCATAGCTTATGTAGGTTTAATCTTAACCATTGTTTCACTAGGAAGTTTATTAGGTCAAAATAAAGGGGTGACTGATAGATGAAGTATAAAGAATTTTTATATGATGAGATTGGTAATGAATATGAAAGAAAAAATCTATATATTTTAGAGCTAGCAAAACTATATGAAAAGCTAGAGACAGATGGAAACAAGGCTGAAGTTAAAGCTGAAATAAAAAAGCTTAAGCAAAATAAAGACAAAGATCTATATAATGTAGATCTTAAAGATTACAAAATTAAAGAGAAAGAGTTTCTAAAAAAGCTTGGAGAAGAAAAAACTACTTTCTTAAAAACCTTAGATAATTCTATTTCGTCCAAGATGAAGAAGTTAAAAGTAGACCTATTTATTGCAGAGAAAAAACAAAAATTCTACTTTGATTATATAGAATTAACCTATGATGCTGAATTTGAATATAAGAGTAATAAAATTGCGGCAAAACAATTACCATCAATTATTGAGTTTTTAAACAATGAAGAAAAAGAAGTAAATCAACTAATAGAAGAAAAAAACAATTTAAATAAGGAAAACGAAAATAAGGTAAAAATTGATATAGAGAAATTTAAAAAAGAAGAAAGACAAAATCTTGACAAAGGGATTTCAAGAATCAAAAAGATGAGACAAGAGGGAAGGATTTCAAAGAAGGCCGAAAAAAATGAAATAACCGTTCTTCGGAAAAAATATAAACAAGCAATAAAAATAAAGTCCTTTGACTCAATTGAAAAATACAACAAGGAAAATTTAAAAGCAAAGAAACATGAGATAAATGTGGGACTTAAACAGAAAATATGGGTATTAAAGTCAGATACTTCTGATATAAAAAGAAAAATACCTATAGAGACAAATAAAACAGTGCCATTTATGTCTTATTTAACTTTTTTAGTTCCTGGAATAGGTCAGATATTCAACAAACAATATATTAAGGGACTATGGTTCTCCTTGGTATCCTTGTTTGTATATTTAATAGCAGTACCTTATGCCCTAGGATATGGAAACTATCAAGGTGATGGAATAGCTGGATTGATATCATTGGCCCAAGATGGAATGAAAATTGATAAATCTTTAATATTCTTAATTGAAGGGATATTAGCTATATTCTTAGTTGCTATTGGTTTTGTAGCCATATATCTATCCTTTAGGGATGTGAATACTGTTGAGAAAAAGGAAATAGAAGGTATTAGAACGAATAATTGGTTTGAGACCAATAAGAGGATCAAAAACGAAGGATTCCCTTATATAGTGTCATCACCTGCATTATTTGTTATAATTTTTACAGTGTTGGTGCCGATTACAACTACTATTTTACTCTCCTTTACAGGAATGGATCCAAAGCATCAGTCCAAGTTTGGCTGGGTTGGCATAGACAATTATAAGCTAATAGCTCTAGGTGAAGGTTTAGCTGGAGAGGTATTTTGGCATATATTATTATGGACAGTGATTTGGACAATAGCTGCTACAACTTTAGCTATAGCTATTGGATTTATGTTGGCGCTATTGGCAAATAACGATAGGGTTAAAGGTAAGACATTATTTAGGAGTATATTTATACTACCTTGGGCAGTACCAGCATTTATTTCAATAATGTTTTTTAGTATAATGTTTTCATCAACTGGAGCATTAACAGAGATAATGTTTAATCTCACAGGAAGATTAATTGAAGTAAAGTCTAGCCCTACATTAACTAGAATTGTGCTAATATTACTTCAGGGATGGTTAGGTAGCTCCTATATATTCTTGTTATCAACAGGAGTATTGCAAGCAATACCAGAAGATCTCTATGAAGCTGCTGATATTGATGGTGCAACTAGCTGGCAAAAAATAAGGAATATAACATTGCCAATTGTTCTATTTCAAACTGCTCCATTACTAGTTAGTCAATACGCATTTAATTTTAATAATTTCTCTATTATATACTTGTTTAATGGTGGAGGGCCATTTAATCCAACTAAATATGGAAACTTAGCTGGAACATCGGATTTACTAATATCATATATATATAAGTTAACTATGGATAATCAATATCAAGCAATTGGAGCAGCAATAACAGTGTTGATTTCCTTAGGATTGATGTTCTTTGCCTTTATTGGATATAGAAACTCTAAGGGCTTTAAGGAGGAGAGACTATAATGAAAATATTTAAAAGAAAAAATAAAGCAAATCTATATCTTTCTGATAAGCAACCTTTAAATTTTGCGGGTAAGGTAAATCTAGGATTGATTTATGCCGTATTGATATCTTGGTCAATAATTATTATATGGCCCTTATATCAAATGGTAATGTCTGCCTTTAATGGTGTTCAAGGTAAGTATTTAAGACTAAATGACAAGTTTGAATTTTCCTTAAAACATTTTGAATATCTTTTCAATGAAACCTTGTATTTAACTTGGGTAAAGAACACTATATTTATAGCCCTATCTACAGCAATATTGACATTGATTGTCGTTTCATTTACTGGATATGCATACTCTAGATATAGATTTAAAGGAAGAAAATCATCTTTAATGGCTATAATGTTGATTCAAACAATACCTTTATTTGCAGGAATCACCGCATATTTTACTATACATTCTATTGTTTCCGCAGTTATCCCGCCATTTTCAAGGCAGATGATGCTTATACTAATATATACTGGGGGAAATATTGCATCTAATACCTTCATATTAAAGGGATATATAGATTCAATATCTTTAGAACTGGATGATGCTGCCAAAATAGATGGTTGTAGTAATTTTCAGATATATAGATTAATAATTATGCCTATAGTTAGGCCAATGCTTGCTATTATTGCATTGTGGTCATTTATTGGACCTTTTATGGATTATTTGCTACCAAGGGTATTACTAACTAGTCCAAGCTCCTATACATTGGCTGCTGGCTTATTTACATTGATAAATGACTTTAGAACTATAAACCAACCAGCCTTTGCGGCAGGTGGTTTATTAACTGCTATACCTATAGTAATTTTATTTATATCATTAAGAAAGCAATTAGTATCAGGATTGGCTCAAGGTTCTGTTAAAGGATAAATAGGGGGGAGCATCATGAAAGTAACTTTGAATAATATTGGTAAAAAGTATGAAGGAAGAGAAGAATTTACCATTAGAAATATAGACTTAGAAATTCAAGATAAAGATTTTTGTGTAATACTGGGACCATCTGGTTGTGGGAAGACTACCTTGCTCCGAATGATTGCAGGGTTAAACTCTGTTACTGAAGGGGATATATTATTTGATGACCGTAGGGTAAATACAGTACCGCCAAAGGATAGGGATATAGCAATGGTATTCCAATCCTATGCACTATATCCTCATATGACAGTATATGATAATATGGCTTTTTCACTTTCTATGAGAAAGGAAAGGAAGAAGGTTATTGATGAAAGAGTAAGGGAAGCTGCGGAATCCTTACAAATAACGGATTATTTGTATTCTAAGCCTTCGGATATATCAGGGGGACAGAGGCAGAGGGTAGCCTTAGGAAGAGCTATGGTTAGAAAACCTAAGGTATTCCTAATGGATGAGCCATTGTCAAATTTGGATGCAAAACTTAGAGAGCATATGAGGGTGGAGTTAGTTCGACTTCACAAGAATCTGGAAACCACTACAATCTATGTAACCCATGATCAAACTGAGGCCATGACAATGGCAAGTTTGATAGTTCTTATGAATGATGGTGTTATTCAACAAGCTGGTAAGCCTGATGAGTTTTATAATAAGCCTGCAAATATATTTGTTGCAAAGTTTATTGGATCACCGACCATGAATATTATTGAAGGAACTGTGAAGGATGGTAAGTTTACAACTTCTGATGGAATAATATCCATAACACCATGTTTGGAAGATAAGGAGCGTCTGTCTTTATATGAAGGAAAAAATGTTTCGGTAGGAATACGTCCAGAAAGATTTGAAAGTGGGGACCAACATCTTGATAAATTTGATTGTATCATCGATGTAGTGGAAATGCTTGGCAAGGAAAAGATTATCTATGCAAGATTAGACAATGGTCTGGAATTAGTTATTTCTACACCAGGACATTATGAATATAATGATGGAGAAAGACATACTTTTGGGTTTGATATAGGGGCATTACACTTTTTTGATAGTGATACAGGGGTAAGAATAAATTAGTTTGAGGTGAATAACTTGATAAAGAAGAATCAAGTGACATTAAGTGATGTAGCAAAAAAAGCAGGAGTATCACCCTCTACAGTATCTAGGGTTATATCCAATAGCCCTAGGATTAGTCAGGCTACTAAGGAGAAAGTTATTAAATGTATGGATGAACTAGGATATTATCCAAATGTAATTGCGAGATCCTTGGCAAAAAGTAAAACAGGTAATATCGGCGTAATAATGCCTACTAGATCTGAGGATATATTTTTGAACCCCTTCTTCCCAGAGGCCTTAAGAGGTATTGTAAAGAGTGCGGCAAATTCAGGATACGATATACTCTTATCTACAAGTACAGAACTGGAAAATGAGTTAAACAGTATAAAAAATTTAATAAGAGGCTCTAGAGTAGATGGGATAGTTCTCATGAGCAGTAAAATAGATGATGAAAGTATAGATTATTTATCAAGTATAGATTTTCCTTTTTCCTTAATAGGCTCCCCTTATAAAGTTGATAATGGTATAAATCATGTGGACAATGATAATTTTATGGCAGCATATGAGCTAACCAGGTATCTAACTTTGGTAGGTAAGAAAAATATAGCCATGATAGCAGCAGATCCAAGCTTAATGGTTACAAAAAAGAGGATTGAAGGCTATAGAAAGGCTATAGAAGAAAGCAACCTAGACTTTAAAGAAGGGAAATTATTTATTGGTAGCTTTGATGAGGAGACAGGATACAAATATGGTAGGGAAATACTAGAGCTTGATCCTAGACCTGATGCAGTTATTGTTACAGACGATTTGGTTGCTTTTGGTGCTATACAGGTTCTAGAGAGTTTAAATATAGATATCCCAAGGGATATTGCAATTGCAAGTTTTAACAATAGTGTTCTTTCCAGGTATTCCCAAACCCCATTTACATCAGTGGATGTAAATGCCTATGATTTAGGGCTTGAATCCGTCAATCTTTTAGTAGAAGCTATAGAAAAAGGAGTAAGAAATAGAAAAACAATAATTCCTTATAAAATCCATAAGAGAAAATCAACAGAAATAGTTTAGTCTTGTCGAATTCTGCTTTTTAGGTTGACACTGTTAGGCCTAAGGGGTATTATAATATTGAAAGGCTGTTTTTAGACTATTCTATAAATTAAACCAAAAAGTAGTATAGATTATTATAATTAACTAAGGGGGAGTTTTGATGGATAATTTAAAATTTAGAATTGAGAGTGACTCTATAGGGGAGAAGGAAATACCTTTTGATGCTTATTATGGGATCAATGCAATTAGAGGCGCTGAAAATTTTACAATTACAGGTAGGAAAATCCACAAGGAATTAATCATAGGTCTTGCACAAGTAAAAAAAGCATGTGCTGTTTCTAACTTTGAGGCCGGTATTATGACGGAAGAAGTTAAGGACGCTATTGCTAAGGCAAGTGAAGAGATAATTGATGGAAAACTACATGAACATTTTATTTGTGACCCAATCCAAGGTGGAGCAGGTACAACTGCTAATATGAACGCAAACGAAGTAATAGCAAATAGAGCTAATGAAATCCTTGGTGGAGAACTAGGAGCATATGATAAGGTAAATCCAAATGATCATGTAAACATGGGTCAATCAACTAATGATGCATTCCCAACGGCTGGGAAAATAGCTGCATTACAACTTGGTAGTAAAACCCTTGAAGAGTTAAGAAAACTATATGATGCATTGCTTGAAAAATCTAAAGAGTTTGATCATGTTATAAAAATGGGTAGAACTCATTTACAAGATGCTGTACCTATTAGATTAGGACAAGAATTTCACGCTTATAGCTCTGCAATCAAAAGAGATATTGCAAGGATTGAATATGCTCTTGATGGCATTAGGGTAGTGAACATGGGTGCTTCAGCAGTAGGAACGGGTATAAATGTAGACACTGAATACTTAAAAGTAATAGTTCCTAATCTTAATAAGGTTGTTGATTTAGGCTTAACTCAGGCAGATGATTTAGTAGATGGAACCAATAACTTAGATGTTTTCGTAGCAGTGTCAGCAGCACTTAAAACAGCTGCAGTAAATCTGTCGAAAATGGCTAATGACTTAAGATTGATGGCTTCTGGGCCAAGATGTGGATTTGCTGAAATCAATTTACCAGAAAAACAAGCAGGTTCATCAATAATGCCAGGAAAGATTAATCCAGTAATAGCTGAAGTTATGAGTCAAGTTGCTTTTAATGTAATAGGAAATGATATAACAGTAACTATGGCAGCAGAAGCTGGACAACTACAGTTAAACGTTTTTGAGCCAGTTCTATTGTATAATCTTTATGAATCATTAGAAACATTAGCAAATGGCGTAAGAACATTTAGAGAAAATTTAGTAGTTGGAGTTACTGCAAATGAAGAAAGAGGTAAAGCACTAGTAGACGGTAGTGTTGGAACTATCACAGCTATAGTACCTCATGTAGGATACAAAAATGCAGCGAAGATAGCAAAAAAAGCTATTAAAACAGGCGCTCCTGTGAGAGAGTTGGCTATTGAAGAAGGGCTGCTAACAGAAGCAGAACTGGATGAAATACTAGATCCATTTGCATTAACAGAGCCAGGAATAGCAGCAAAACATTTACTTGATAAATAAATTATCTAATATAAAATAAGTCTATAAACT
>CAYOFC010000056.1:0-8611 GCA_964403265.1 uncultured Tissierella sp.
TAACTGAGCCACAAATGGATGAAGTGATGAAGAAGTTTAATACTTACAGATACAAGTAAAATATAAATTTATGAGGTGAAGAAATAATGAAAGGATTTTATTATTATAACCCAACCAAATTATCCTTTGGTAAATCCACTGAGAAGGGACTAGCTAAATTATTAGGAAGAGATCACAAAAAGGTCTTACTTCATTATGGTGGTGGAAGTATAAAGAAAAGTGGCCTCTATGACAAGACTATGGAAATTTTAAAGGAGATGGATGTAGAAGTATTTGAACTATCAGGTGTAGAACCAAATCCAAAACTAAGCTTGGTTCGAAAAGGTATAGAAATCTGCAAGGAAAATGATATTACATTTGTTTTGGCTGTAGGTGGAGGTAGTGCAATAGATTCTGCAAAGGCTATAGCAATAGGAGCTCTTTCCAATAATGATATATGGGAGTTTTTCACTGATGGAATTATGGTTAATGATGCCTTGCCTGTAGGAGTTATCCTTACAATCCCAGCTACGGGTAGTGAATCAAGTCCTAGTACCGTAATTACTAATGAAGATGGAATGTTAAAGAAAGGCTTAGATAGCGATCTTATTAGACCAGAGTTTGCTATATTAAATCCAGAGCTTACTCTTACATTACCTGACAATCAAACTTTTGCAGGAGTAATGGATATTATATCCCATGTTCTAGAGAGATACTTTACTCAAACGGATAATGTAGATTTAACAGATAATCTATGTGAGGCTACCTTAAGATCTACAATTAATAACGCTTATAGATTAAAAGAGAATACAATGAACCTTGATGCAAGGGCTGAAATTATGTTAAGTGGCACTATTGCCCACAATGGAATTTTAGGATTAGGTAGGGAAGAAGATTGGGCAAGCCACAGGATAGGCCATGAGCTATCAGCTCTTTATGGCACTACTCATGGTGTAACATTATCAATAATATTTCCAGCATGGATGAAGTATGTCTATAAGGAGAATCTAGATAGATTTGTTAGATTTGCTATAGAAGTTTTTAGAGTAGATGGAGCAGAGAAAACACTAGAAGAAATTGCCCTGGAAGGAATTGATGAGTTCAAGAGTTTTCTTGAAGATATTAATATGCCTATAAGATTAAATGAGATTGGCATAGGAAGTGATCAATTTGAGTTAATGGCAAAGAAATGTACAGACGGAGGAACCGTAGGTAGTTTTAAAAAATTAAATGAACAAGATGTAATTAATATTTATGAATTAGCAAAGTAAATTTTATAAAAGATAAGAATAATTAAAGAAGGATAGTCCATTTTAGGATATCCTTCTTTAATTATTATCTATCTTACTCTCTGTGATTATTTTATTTAAAATTCTCTCCAACTATATATTCTTAAAAATAACCAATATACTTCCTAAGTTTCGTATTAATTATTGTAATGAATTATTGCTTCTGTTAATATTAAGTATGAAGCTTAGTCTTGTAGCAGTAAGTTTATCTGGCTAGAAAAGGAAAGGATGACATAAGATGAAAGATATAGTTATAGTTGCCCCTTTTAGTGATTTATATTTATTGTGTAAAGAGATTATAGATAAATACTCTTTTGAAAATGTGGATGTCATAGAAGGCAATTTGAAATATGGAGTCAAAATGGCGGAAGATGCAATAGATAAGGGTGCTAAAATAATTGTATCAAGAGGTGGAACCTATAATTTAATCAAGGAGAATTTTAAAGTTCCAGTTGTAGAAATTGGAATAACATCATTCGACCTCTTAAGGGTGCTAAAGAAGGTTAAGGGTTATAAGGAGAAAATTGGTGTTATAGGATATGGCAATGTAGTTCATGGAAGTGAAATAGCAGGGGATTTGCTGGACTTGGATATTGTAAAAATAGAAATAGATTGGGAAGAAAATGCTGAAACTATTATAAAGACCTATATAGACAAAGGCATAGATGTATTTATAGGTGATACCATAGCAAAGAAGACTAGCGATAAGTTCAATTGCAAATCTTACGTTATTGAATCAGGTGAAGACTCTATTGTTAGTGCGATTAATGAAGCTAGAAGAGTTTTGATGTTTTCTCGAGTAGAACAGGATAGGGCTGAACAGTTTAAGACTATTATAGACTTTGTAAATGATGGTATAATATCCATAGATGATAAAGAAAAAATCGTATTAATTAATAATACTGCAAAGAGGATATTTAATTTGGGGGATAATTGCCTAGGTAAGTTAGTCCAAGAAGTTGTACCGACGACTAAACTACATGAAGTTTTAAAAACAGGTGAAACCCAATTAACTGAACTACAAGAGGTAGGTTCATCTACTCTAACAACCAATCGAGTACCTATAGTTGTAGATGGAAGAATTAGAGGTGTAGTAGCTACATTTAAAGATGTAACAGAACTACAAAAGCTAGAGAGAAGTGTTAGAATTAAACTTTCAGAAAAAGGTTTTGTAGCAAAATATAATTTTGATGATATTATTTATTCTAGTAAGATTATGGAAGAATCTATTACAAAAGCCAAAAGATACAGCCCTTATGATTCACCCGTACTTCTTATAGGCAAAACTGGCGTTGGGAAAGAGCTTTTTGCTCAAGGCATACACAATTATAGTAATAGGGATAAGGGACCCTTTGTGGCCATCAACTGCGCTGCACTTCCGCCAAATCTTATAGAAAGCGAACTATTTGGTTATGTGGAGGGAGCTTTTACAGGGGCAAATAAAAATGGTAAGGCGGGACTTTTTGAATTAGCTCATTCGGGTACTATATTTTTAGATGAAATAAGTGAGCTTTCATTGGAGTTGCAAGGCAGATTATTGCGTGTACTTCAAGAGAAAGAAGTAATGCGTATTGGTGATGATAAGGTAATACCAGTAGATGTTAGAATTCTTTGTGCTACTAATAAGGACTTAAAAACCCTAATAAATCAAGGAGTCTTTAGAGAAGATCTATATTATAGAATAAATATACTATCCCTTAGGATACCATCTTTAAATGAACGGGTGGAGGATATTATTACACTAGCAGAATTTTTTACTAAAAAATATTCTAGTAAATATAATAAGAAGGTTGATGGAATCGGCGATTCTTTAATAGAATATCTAGGACAATACAAGTTTAAAGGTAATGTAAGAGAATTAGAGGGGATTATTGAAAGATGTGTGGTATTGTCAACAGATGGGACTCTTGATTTGAACCATATGAATATGAATGAAATCCATATCCGTGAAACCGATATGGATTATGATGATGACAAAGACTTTGGAGAAAAAGGCACACTCTTTTCAATAGACAAGGAGATGAGTCTAGTCGAGTTAAATGAGTTATATATTAAATATATATTAAATCAAAAAAAAGGAGTTATAAATGAGTCGGCAAATATACTTGGTATAAATAGAAGCACTCTTTGGAGAAAGTTAAAGGAATATGGCGATGTAAAATAAGACTCGGTTTCAAAATACAACGGGTAGAGGTTGCGTTTTGAAACCGAATTTTTGTTTTTGGTATGAAAACCTATGCATATATCCTAAAAAAACTTGGCACGTCTTTTGCATTAATAATATTAAGTAAAAATTTATGGAGGTGTTGAAATGCTAAAATTAGCAGTTGTAGCACATGAAACTGATAATGTAGCAACTACAGTAAAGGATCTTAAAAAAGGTGAAAAGGTACTTATGGAAATACAAGGCAAAGGTGAAATTAGGGTTGAGCTTAAACAAGATATACCTTTTGGTCATAAATTTGCCATTGAAGATATAAAAAATGGTGTTGGAATTCTAAAGTACGGCGAGCCTATAGGACATGCTACTGAAGATATAGCTGCAGGGGCATATGTACATGTACACAATGTTGTTAGTGATAGGGGTCGGGGAGACATAAAGGAGGAAGATAGATAATGAAAAAGCTTTATGGATATAGAAGATCAGATGGTCAAGTAGGTATTAGAAATCACTTGTTAATTATTCCAGCATCTGTTTGTGCTGCACATGTTGCACAAAATATAGCTAGTAGTGTTAATGGAGCAGTAGCCATTCCCAATCAACAAGGATGTTGTGAACTTGGTCCTGACTTTGATGTAACTCATAGAGTTCTTGTAGGTTTTGGCAAGAATCCAAATGTTGGGGCAGTACTAGTAGTTGGTTTAGGGTGTGAAGGTATATCCACTTCAGATGTCGCAAAGGAAATAGCAGAAAGTGGTAAAAGAGTTGAATATTTAGTTATACAGGAAAATGAAGGAACAATTAATACAGAATCTAAAGGGGTAAGAATAGCAAGGGAAATGGCTAGCGAATTGAGTCTACTTCAAAAAGAAGAAATAGATATTTCTGAAATTACTCTAGCTCTTGAATGTGGCGGATCAGATACTACATCTGGATTAGCGGCCAATCCTTCTGCTGGTTATGTTTCGGATAAACTTGTGGATGCTGGTGGTACCGTTATACTTTCTGAAACAACAGAATTCATCGGTGCGGAGCACATATTAGCTGAAAGGGCCGTTACTCCAGAAGTAGCAGATGATATTATTAGAATTGTTAAAGCTGTAGAAAACAAAGCTAAATCCATAGGTGTAGATCTTAGAGATGGACAACCAACACCTGGAAATATTCAGGGTGGCCTTACTACCATAGAAGAAAAATCTCTGGGATGTATTTTTAAAGGCGGTTCAAGTTTGATTCAAGGTGTAAGAGATTATGGTGAAATAATCAATGGTAAGGGGCTTTATATCATGGATACGCCAGGACAAGATATCGAGTCAATCACTGGTATGTTAGCAGGTGGAGCTACAATAGTAATATTTACTACTGGTAGAGGAACTCCTACTGGTTCTCCAATAGCTCCAGTTATAAAAGTTATCGGTAATGGGGATAATTATCTAAGGATGAAAGATAATATAGACATAAATGCAGGTGCTATCATGGATGGTACTGAGACGGTAGTAGAGGTTGGAGAAAGAATTTATGAGGAAATGCTAGAAGTTATTAGTGGTAAATATACTAAAGCAGAATCACTAAATCACAAAGAATTTGGTATTTACAAATTATCTTCTACTTTCTAAGAAAATTTAAATCTAAATATAATACAGGAGGATTAAGTGAATGAAGATTTTAAAAGGAGTACAAAAAGTACCGGGTGGACTAATGGTCATACCTTTACTAATGGGGGCAATTTTGAATACAGTTGCACCTCAAGCCTTGGAAATAGGTGGATTTACAACTGCGCTGTTCAAAAACAGTGCTACGGCATTAATTGCCTTATTCGTTTTATGTAATGGGGCACAGATCAATGTAAAAGAAGCAGGTGTACCTTTATATAAGGGTATTGTTTTAACTGCATCAAAATTTATAATTGGAGCAGTGATAGGATGGTTAGTAGGTAAGGTTTGGGGTAATGCAGGTATATTAGGATTGACTCCGCTGGCACTTATTTCAGCTCTTACAAACTCAAATGGTGGTATGTATGCAGCCCTTGCTGGGCAATACGGTGATTCGACAGATGTTGGTGGAATTTCTATATTATCATTAAATGATGGACCTTTCTTTACAATGATTGCCTTTGGAATTACAGGCTTAGCTCAGATTCCATTTGTAGCATTTATAGCTGTTATAATTCCTATAGTTATTGGATTTATATTAGGTAATCTAGATGAGGATTTAAGAGAATTTTTAGGTAAAGGTACAGTATTACTAATTCCTTTCTTTGCTTTCCCGTTAGGGGCAGCATTGGACTTTAGAACTATTATTTCTGCGGGTGGTTCTGGAATTTTATTAGGAGTATTAGTTACTCTAATAACAGGTCTAGGTGGATATTATGCAATGTCATTATTTGGTGGAAAACCAAGGGCTGTTGGAGCTGCCATTGGTACTACTGCAGGAAATGCTGTAGGTACTCCAGCTGCATTGTTATTAGCAGATCCAAGCCTAGAACCACTTGTGGCTACGGCAACTGCACAAATAGCGGCAGCTGTAATAATAACAGCAGTATTATGTCCTTTACTGGTTTCATTCCTAGATAAAAGGGACAAAAAGAGATTGGCATAAAGAATAATTATTATGAGTAGTTCTATTAGTGTAGGGTAAGTTACTATCTAAGAGAACTACTTGCTATTATTTCGGAGGTGGATTATGAATAGATATTTAATAATTGCGGATGATTTCACTGGTGCAAATGATACTGGTGTACAATTAACAAAAAGAAATATTGAAACCCATGTGGTTTTAGATGGTAAGAGCATTATCAACAAAGATATTTCCTATGTTTTGGATACAGAATCTAGGGCCCTAAGTGAAGAGGAAGCATACCATAGACTGAAAAGCCAGCTAAAAGGAATATTTAACAATCATTTCGATTTAGTTTTTAAAAAGATAGATTCAACCATAAGGGGAAATATTACCTCTGAGTTAATTGCTGTAGATGAAGAATTTAAGCCTGATCTAATAATATTTGCACCAGCATTTCCAGATATAGGAAGAGTAACAAAGAATGGGGTCCATTATGTCAATGGAGAAAGGATCACAGATACAGAATTTTCAAGGGATCCTTTAAAGCCAGTAAAGGAAGATAATATTCAAAAATTATTAGAACTTGGATTTGAAGAATCAATTATACATCATAGTATTGATGAAGTTAGGAATCATAAGTTTGGATTTGAAGAAGGAAGAATTCACACATTTGACGCGGAAGACAATCAAGATTTGGAGAAGATAGCTACTGCTGCAATGAATACTGGTAAAAAAGTATTGTGGGTAGGCTCAGCAGGATTGGCAAATATTATTCTAGAAGTATCCAAACCATTTAAACCCGCTTTGGCAATTGTTGGAAGCCTAAGTGAAGTTTCAAGAAAGCAAATAAAATATGCAGAGGATAGAGGCGTTAAAGTCCTAAAAATAGATATGGCCGATATATTAAAGAATAAAACTATGGAGAAGTATGTTGATCAAGCCATAGCAATTTTAAATAGGGGCGAAGATTTAATTATTACTTCTTCTTATGATAAGGATGATTATGAAGATACTATTAAACTAAGTAAGGAATTATCTATGACTAAGGCGGAAATCAGTGGGTTGGTCCAAGATATATTAGGAGAAATAAGTGTCAAAACAATAAATCAAACAAAAATTTCAGGTATATTTGTTACAGGTGGAGATACTGCAATGGGCTTCCTTAAGATTTCAAGTTCTGAAGGTTCTCAGATAATCGAGGAAATAATGACTGGTATACCTTTGATGAAATTAGTCGGTGGAAATTTTAATAAATACAAGATGGTGTCCAAGGCTGGTGCCTTTGGAAATGAAGATGCTTTATACTTTTCCATAAACAAACTTAAGGAGGTATAAAATATGGATTATATTGGAATTACAATGGGTGACCCAGCTGGTATAGGCTGTGAAGTTGCGTTAAAAGCTTTAAAAAATGAAGATTATAGAAAAAAATCGATTATATTTGGTAGTAGTGAAATCGTTAAATATTTTATAGAATTATTAAATATAGACAAAGGGATTAAAATAATAAAGGATATAGAAGAGTTTGATGACAACTACATTAATATGGTGGATGTGCTAGCTATTTCCCTTAAGGACTTTGAATTTGGGAAGGTATCAGCTATATGTGGAGATGCTGCATATAGATATGTAGAATTAGCAATTAAATGGGCAATGGATAAAAAGATTAAGGCTGTAGTGACTGGTCCTTTAAATAAAGAATCCTTGCACCTTGGTGGACATAACTATGATGGTCATACGGAGATATTTGCCACACTTACCAACACTGAAAAATATACAATGATGCTTTGGAGTGACAAACTAAAAGTGGTACATGTATCGACCCATATCTCCCTAAGGGAAGCTTGCGATAGGGTAAAGAAAGATAGGGTTTTAGATACAATAGTATTGGCGGATACAAACCTAAAGAGAATGGGAATCCAAAATCCGAAAATCGCAGTAGCTGGATTGAATCCTCATGCTGGAGAATCGGGGATATTTGGAGACGAGGAAATTAAGGAGATAGGTCCTGCTATTGAGGCTGCAAGGGAAATGGGTCTAGATGTATATGGACCAGAGGCTCCAGATACAGTATTTTTAAAAGGATATAGGGGACAATATGACTTAGTTGTTGCAATGTACCATGACCAGGGTCATATACCTATGAAGATGATGGCCTTCGATTCAGGCGTTAATATAACTCTAGGCTTGCCAATCATAAGGACTTCTGTTGATCATGGAACAGCTTTTGGAAAGGCTGGCAAGGGGACAGCTAGTGAAGAAAGTATGATAGAGGCAATAAAAGCAGCAAATTACTTTGATTAATATAATAATAGGAGGATAAAAATGACAAAATTTCATTTACCATATGGAAGAGATAACATGGAAGTTGATATTGCAGAGGAAAGAGTAAGTGCGGTGATGTTATCACAAATGCATTACTACAAACCAGAACTAAGCCAAGAAGACTTGGTTAGAGAGGCCTTAGATAATCCTATAGGATCACCAAAACTATCGCTGATGGCTGCAGGCAAGGATAAAGTAGTGGTTATCGCCAGTGACCATACTAGGCCTGTACCTAGTAAAATTATTATGCCACAAATGTTAGCTGAGATAAGAAAAGGAAATCCCAATGCGGATATTA
>CAYOFC010000057.1:0-1928 GCA_964403265.1 uncultured Tissierella sp.
ACTAAATCCTATGATTTTAGGATTGAACAATTAGAAAAGTTAAAAGCAGCAATTAAGAAATATGAAGGAGATATATTTGATGCCTTATATTTGGATTTACATAAATCAGGATTTGAATCCTATACTTCGGAAGTGGGATTTATCTATGAAGAGATCAACTATACTATTAAACATTTAAGGAAGTGGATGAAGCCCAGGGCAGTAAAGGGTAGTATATCCACAATGCCTTCAAAATCCAATATTTATCCAGAGCCATTAGGTGTGGTTTTGATCATAGGTCCGTGGAACTATCCATTTCAACTTATTTTAGCCCCATTAATAGGCGCAATTGCAGCAGGGAATTGTGCTATAATAAAACCTTCGAATCAATCCATAAATACATCTTTAATAATTAAGAAGATCATTGAGGAGATATTTCCAAGGGAATATGTTAGTGTAATACAAGGCCCAGGTTCAACGGTCATTCCCAATCTAATAGAAAATTATAGCTTCAATCACATATTCTTTACAGGAAGTCCCAATATAGGGAAAGAGATATTACGTTTGGCATCATATCATTTAACTCCAGTTACCTTAGAACTAGGTGGCAAGTCACCAGCCATAGTCCATAAAGACGCCAACTTAAGTCTTGCAGCAAAGAGAATTGTAGCTGGAAAGTATTATAATGCAGGTCAAACCTGTATATGTCCTGATTATCTTTTGGTACACCAAGATATAAAGGAGGAGCTATTAGAATACTTAATAAGGTATGTCAAAGAGTTTTATGGTCAAAATCCCAAGGACAGTGAAGATTACGGAAGAATTATTAATAAAAATAGATTTAATACATTGATTGACTATTTAAATGATGGAGATATCATATTTGGCGGAGATAGGGATATTGATGATTTATACATCGAGCCGACAATATTAGAATGTGAGGATATGAATAGTTCAATAATGAAAGAGGAAATATTTGGGCCAATACTACCAATTTTAACTTATGAAGAAATAGATGAAGTAGTAGGTATAGTTAGAAAAAACAGATATCCACTGGCACTATATCTATTTACTGAGGATAGAGAAGTTGAAAAATTTATAATTGATAAAGTGGAATTTGGTGGCGGTTGTATAAACAATAGCCTTCTTCATATTTTAAGCCCTAACATGCCATTTGGTGGAGTAGGCAACAGTGGAATGGGAAGCTATCATGGTAAATATTCCTTTGATATATTTACCCATTATAAAAGTATATTGAAATCCCACAACAAAATAGATGTACCACTGCGATATCCACCTTATAATGATAAGAATTTGGCTTTGGTTAAGAAGATTATGAAGTAGGTGTAGCTATTGTAGAATAAAATGGAAGTATATTAAATGAACAGACCCTTAAACTATATAGTATAAAAATGCTATAAAGTAAGAAGGGTGATGAATATGGAAAGACATATAGAACATTTAATTTTATTCCTAATAGGTGGAATTTCCTACTATTGTATTGAAATCTTATGGAGTGGTAGCTCCCATCCCGCTATGATTATAGTCGGGGGGATTTGCTTTGTAACAATAGGATTAATAGACAAATATTATTTTGCATCTAAGAGATCAATATTAATTCGTTTAAGTGTATCCAGCTTGATAATAACAATTTTAGAATTAATATCTGGTATAATATTGAATTTAGGACTAGGATTGGATATTTGGGACTATAGCAGTTTTAGCTTTAATGTAATGGGGCAGATATGTTTAAGATACAGTATGTATTGGTTTTTTCTATCTTTACCAGCCATTATATTTTATAATTATATAGAGTATTGGCTATTTGGAGAAAGTAAACCTGATTATACATTTATCAAGATAAGGTAGGTAGGGATAATTTGGTGTAGAAATACAATAAAGTTTATTGAATATATGCAAAAAAATATGTAGGGACGACCTTTTGATCG